>CAHJWN010000050.1 GCA_903642265.1 Acidobacteriaceae bacterium
TGTTTGATCAACGCCATCTGTAGGCCGTTGTAGTTGGAGTACTGGTTGCTTTCGTCTTTGTAGACTCCAGCGGTGCTATAGGCATATCCGAAGGGGCGGTAATCAGCAGCTTGATTGCCGGTCGGAATGCCAAGGATTCCATCCGGATTAGTAGCGAGGTGTTCTGGATTGGTAGAGATAACGCCGGTCTTTGGGTCGGGCTTGAAGTAGGCGCCAATTGGCGTCTTGTTCTGGTCCGCAATTCCGGTGAAACCGCTGCCCTGAATCGTCTCGCCGTTGTCGATGATCTCGCTGCTTGCGTTGCCAACGTAGGCCACGTCCAACAGCATGTTCCACTTCAGGCGTTGATCGATGGTGAGGTTATAGGCGTATGTAAGCGGAACACCATAGTCGTTCGCATCGAGACCGGTCTGCGAGCCAGAGACGCCGCAGGGCGGGGTTGTGCAAGCGGTAGGTGCAAGCATGCCAATCTGTGAGAGCAGCACGCTCTTCTGTCCTGGCAGTTGATAGTTGCTGACAGCCTGAGCAGTGGTAAGGGCTGACGCATAGTCGTTGTACTGACCAGCAAAGCGATAAGCACCCCATCCGCCGCGAACGATCGTGTTTCCTGTTCCGGTGACGTCGTAAGAGGCACCAAAACGGGGTGAGGCAACGGCAAGCCGATTCGGCTGTCCGCTGAGTGGCACTGAAGGATCGATCGCATGCCAGTAGAAGCCGGGATCGATCTTGCCTGAGTTGTAGTCTGAGAAGACGCGGTCCGGGAAGAAGTCTGCCATACCGGTGCCGCCACGATCGTACCAGTGACCAACGTGTTCGAAGCGAACGCCCAACTCAACACTTAGGCGCTTTGAGACCTTCCATGAATCGTCGACGTAGAAGGCTGTGTTCTGGTACGCCATGTTGCTGACCGGAGAGCTGTTGCTTTCCTGGTAGCCAGTAACGTTTCCGATAACAAAGTTCACAACCGGATTGTTAGGTGATCCAACGTTAATGCCGCTGAAGTAGTTTGGCGCCTGTCCTGCGAAGTTTGTGATGCTGCCAGCAAGGTTTGTTCCGTCGTTCGCCTGCAGGTTGTTGGTGTTTTGCGTATAGCCGCCGACCTTCACCGTGTGCTTGCCGAAAACCTTGGAGAAGTTATCGGTAAAGCTTGGTGTCTCCTTGTGGACGAGGTAGAAGCCATTTGGTTCGAACCAGTCACCCTGTGAGAAGTCCGGGAAGGTGAACTGTCCGGCCGAGCTGTAGGACGGAATGAAACCAGACTGGTTGTATACAGAACCGTAGGTGTAGCCTAAGGTGCTTTTTAGCGCTCCGCCGGGAGTTGAAGGACCCTGTGGGAAGCTGCCGAAGCCCCAGGCTGCGATAAATTCGTTGGTCGTGGTTGGATTGAAGACATGGACGAAGTGGCCGGAGATCTGCTTGGTGAAGACCTTGGCTGAAAGGCCACCACCTGGATATGGAATGGAGTTGCCTGGAGTCCAGTAGATGTGAGCACCGTTGCCCTGCGAGAGTTCGCCGTTATACGCCTGCTGATAGGCAATGAAAAACTTGTTGTTGTCGTTGAGGTTGTAATCCGCGCGAAGCCGGTAGATCCAACCATTGTTGGTGTTGTCAATGGGCAGGAAATAGTTATAACCGCCAGTGGTTGCCGGATCCGCATTAGCCTTGGGCCAGAAGCTGGCAAGCGCCGCTGCACCTGGATCAAGGTACTTTGTTGGGATATGACCATCTGGAAGCACGTACCCATCGGGCATTACGCTCCCAGTTGGGTCGTCGCAGAACCGGCCATTCTGGGACGACTGTGAGAAGCCGGTTAGGTTACCAGGAGAAGCGGGGCAGAGCGCTTGGTTGTCGGCGTTATCGTTTGTGAAGTCGCCTGCAAGCATTTCCGGTGTAGGGATGTTGGATGAGAGGGAGTTAGCATTGCCTTGATTCTGGAGAAAACGTTCGTACCCACCCCAGATGAAAGCCTTTTTACGGCTGAAGGGAACGGGTCCGCCGATGTTGCCGCCGGGATAGTAGTACTTGGCTCCGCCTTTGGCGTGACCGGTGTGATTGTCAAACCAGTCGTTGGCGTTCAAGACGTCGTTGCGGGCGTCGAAGTAGCCTTCACCATGGTAGTTGGCGCCACCTGATTTGCTGATCGCGCTAACGACGACGGGGCCGTTCTGCTGATATGCGCCAAAGTTTGAAGCCTGGACGCTTACTTCCTGTGTCATTTCGGGGCTGATGATGCCGAGCGAACCGGCGTTGTCGCCCGGGTCAAGAACACTGACGCCGTCCGAGAGAAGAGCGGTACCGCCACGGTTGGGGGCGCCATTGAGGGTGATGCCGCCGCCGATCGAGGACTCGTTGGCTGAGACGTTGAGGTCGTTGAATGCTGGGGAATTATTGGTAAGACCACCGGACTGGGTGGTTGCACCAGGAAGAATCTTGAGAAGTTCTGTAGTATCCCGACCTTCCAGTACAAGGTTGTCAATGTCTTTCGCGCTGAGAACAGCCTGACGCTGACCATTGTCAACGGGAAGCATTTCGCCGGTCGCTTCGACGGTTACGGTTTGGGTCTCGGCTCCAGCAGAGAGAGAGAACGCGGGAACTGACCGCTGATCGCCGCCGTGAAGCTCGATGCCGGTCAGGTCTTTGCCTTCAAAGCCTTTAGCCGTCACTTTGAGCGTATAGGTGGCAGGAAGCAGTGCCTGAAACGAGAAGATACCGGCGTCATTTGTGGTGACGACACGGGTATCTTTCGACGCTTCATTCTGGAGCGTAACTTCCGCTCCCGGGATGATAGCGCCGGTGTTGTCGGTCACTGTTCCGGACAGGATGGCAGTCGTCTGGGCGTGCAGGGCTGGGATGAGAACCAGCAGCGCGACCAGACAGCCTGCGAATCGCAGGAAGGTTTGGATGATCGAGGGCTTGTGCGACCCTGACCAGCTGTGTTTGTTGTTGTTACTTTGCTGCATGTAGCCTCCGGTATTGCTTCAATTGGTGGTGCATTTGGCCGGATAGATCCCGGGACTTGCATTTATTCCGCATTCTCCAGAATCGTCACGGCCTTGTTTTGGCCGCTCCAGATTTGAAAGACTTGTTTCGTAGCAGGAAATAAACATGATATAGGTCGTGAACAGTGTCTACACACTGCGTGGTTCGATTGTCAAATGTTTCTTTTTGAGTCCCTAAAATCAATAATCCAGCAGGGTGGAGCAAGCCGTTTCGGACTGTGAGCCACTACGTTTATGGACTAACTTCCAGGGCATGATCAATAGCACAATTGGACCACCGTGACTGACTATAGAATCAGTGTCTGTGGAACTAGAATCAGTGTCTGTGGAACTCTCCATGACGAGAACAAAACATCAGCAGCAAAGTCGGCGCCGAAGGAGCGACAGTGAAGCTGCCATCCGTCCAAGGGGCGACAATTCGCAGATTGAAATTGCCTCGATGGAGTTCGCGCGCAAGGTAAATCGGGACGCTGTCCTGCGACTCATTCGATCAATGCAGCCGATTGCAAGGGTTGATCTTGCTCGTGCGTCGGGCCTGCAGAATAGCACAGTGTCCTCGCTTGTGGAACAACTGCTGTCTGAAGGTTGGATACGCGAGGGGGAGATTTTGCGGACCGCACGCGGGCGAAGACCGACGCAGATTTCGCTGAACGACCGTTTGTCCATGCTGGTCGCCGATGTCCATCCGGGAAGGGCAAGATTTGGTGTCGTTGACCTGAATGGCCAGGTGCTGTCCTGTTCTGAAGTTGCGATGCCGCTTGATGTTGAAGAAGGCGTTCAAAAACTGGGCCTTGCCATGCTGCAAATGCGGGCCACGTACGCGGACAGGCAATTTGAGGGCGCGGGCGTGTGCATTCCGGGGCGCGTCGACGTCGAAAGAGGCCGATTGATGGTTGCGCCGAACCTGCGCTGGCGCGACTTCGATATTAGGGAGGCACTTGCTAAGACTCTTGGTATGCCAGTCGAGATGGAGAACGATGCAAATGCCTGCCTTTTATCCGAATTGTGGTTTGGCCATCTGGACGGCGTCCGGAATGCTGTGCTGCTGGCGATATCGGAAGGTCTTGGTGCGTCGTTGCTCGCAGAAGGTCGGCTGATCTCCGGCAGGAACGGGATGGCTGGCGAACTTGGGCATGTCTGTATCGATCCAGAGGGACCATTGTGTAATTGCGGGCGTCGTGGATGCTGGGAGGTCTTCGCCTCATCGCGAGCGGCTTTGCATCACTACACGCAGTTGACCCCGGAGCCAAACACGCCTATCAGCTATGAAGCGTTATGCAGGCTGGCGAGCACCGGAGACGATGCAGCGCATGAGGCAATTTGTCGCCAGGGAACAGCTATCGGCAGCGGTCTCCGCATGGTGACTGCGGCGCTCGAACCGGAGGTAATTTTGTTCGTAGGCGAGATAGCGTACGCCTGGGAGATTGTGGCTCCGATCATTGAACGTGAGTGCAGGGCGAGTATGCTGGCTGGCCAGCCTCCTAGAATTGCGTGCGCAGGGGACACGAACAAGGCGCATATCCTGGGGGCCGCCGCCGTTGTGCTGCAGCGGCATTCGGGTTACTTCAGCTCAGCAGGCCCCAGTGCGCGCAAGGCAGAGTTACAACGCCCCGCATAGCGTTTGACGATCCTTCTATATCATGTGTAGAACAAGCAGTAATCTGGAACTCAGAAGAGATTGCGTAGGATCAAAGCGATGCTCGCAGGGCTTTGAGCCTCTGCGCTCGTGGAGGCCGTTCGCCGCCAGTGAAGGCACCTTCTCTGCAGGATGTCCTGACGTTAAAGATGCTTGAGTTCGGGTGAGTGCGCGGTGTTAATGGTAAGGCCTCAGGTATCGGTCATAAGAATGCAGAAAATTAGAGCGAGGCCTAAGGCGCCCGCCGACAGAAACCACGTGCAGGTCGCGTCAAACGAGATGACGCGAGATATCAACCGCGACGTCGTGCTGGGCCGAATACGTGCTCTGCAGCCGGTATCTCGCGTCGATCTGGCGCGAGCATCCGGTCTACAACCAAGTACCGTCTCTTCCATCGTGGAGCAGTTGCTGCATGAGAGATGGATTTGCGAAGGAGCGATCGTCAAGACTGCTCGCGGCAGACGACCAACCCTGCTCTCGCTGAACGACAATCTCGTGATTCTCGCAGCCGATGTGAGGCCCTCGCATGCTGTCGTGGCGTTGCTGGACCTCAATGGTCGCTTCCTGGAGCGGCACCTGCTTCCGCTCTGCGGTGATCCCCAGCGGAGCCTCAAAACAATCGTTACCGTGATGGAAGAGATTCGGGCAAAACACCCTGGCTACACCTTTGAGGGTGTTGGTATCAGTTTGCCGGGACGGATCAATCTGTCTACGGGGCAGCTCATGATGGCTCCAAATCTGAGTTGGGGCGATTTTGACGTGAAGCGGTATCTCGAAGCAGCACTCAAACTAGAAGTGCAGTTGGAGAATGCAGCCAATGCCTCGCTGCTGGCCGAGCTTTGGTTCGGGCGCATGGAAGGTGTGCGCAACGCCGTCCTGCTCACCATCTCCGAGGGCCTCGGAACGGGCATTCTGGCCGAAGGGCGACTTGTAACGGGGCAACACGGTCTCGCAGGAGAGTTCGGACACATCTGTATGGATCCTGCTGGCCCTGTATGCAGCTGTGGAGCGCGCGGCTGCTGGGAAGTCCTGGCATCCTCCCGGGCAGCACTGCGGTATTACGCGGAGCTTGAACCCGACCTGGGCAGCAAGACCATTCTCCAGGTGATGTCTTTGGCACTTAGTGGCGATGCGTCGGCCAACAAGGCTCTCCAGCAACAGGCGTTGTGCATCGGACGAGGTCTGCACCTTCTGAATGCGGTGTTGTCTCCTGACCTGATCTTGATTGCAAGCGACATGTTGTTTCCCGACATGTATATGACGATCATTGAGCGCGAGTGCCGGGCAGATTTGATGGCAGGTGAGGGCCCGCGACTGGTGTTGATTGGTGATGGCGAGGTGATGCGGCTGCGCGGTGCTGCGGCAGTGGCGTTGCGACGGCACTCGGGGTATTACCGCGCGAATCAGGCTCTCTAGCTTCATCCGTCACCGCGGGGCATGATCGCGCACGAGAGGTCACTTCTGAGACGATCCTTGACAGTCTTTGAAGGATGCCGGTAAAGTCCGGCAAGCGCCAAGACTAATTTCGCACACCAAAATTACTGCTCCAGCAAGAAACACCAAGAAGGCATGAAAGAAAAGTTTAGTAAATCCAGCGGAGGTGTTAAGTGAGGATCTTTCTGATCTTTGCGATTGCTGTGGGCAGTGCGGCGGCTCAGGGCGCGCCACCAACCTATACCAATTCATCACTCCGACCGCACAACCGGGCCGTTGACCTGGTTGGCCGTATGACGCTGGAGGAAAAGGTTTCGGAGATGGGGAACGCCTCGGCAGCAGTGCCGCGACTAGGTGTTCCGGCTTACGATTTCTGGAACGAAGGGCTGCACGGCGTTGCGCGCTCCGGCTACGCAACCATGTTCCCCCAGGCCATCGGCATGGCGGCTACATGGGATGCGCCGCTGATGCAGCAGATTGGCGACGTCATCTCAACGGAAGCTCGTGCCAAAAACAATCAAGCGCTGCGCGAAGGCAATCACGACATCTATTACGGCCTCACTTTCTGGTCGCCGAACATCAACATCTTCCGCGACCCACGATGGGGCCGCGGGCAGGAGACCTACGGCGAAGACCCGTACCTGACAGGTCAGATGGGAATCAGTTTTATACACGGATTGCAGGGAGACGATCCGGCCTACTACAAGGTGATCGCAACGCCAAAGCATTTCGCTGTTCACTCCGGGCCGGAAAGCAGTCGCCACAAGTTCGACGTCGAGCCGTCCGCGCACGATCTGTGGGACACCTATCTGCCACAATTCCGAGCCGCGATTGTCGACGCAAAGGCGGATTCGATCATGTGTGCGTACAACCGGGTAGATGGCCAGCCGGCATGTGGAAGCAAGATGCTGCTGAGTGAGATATTGCGCAGGGATTGGCACTTCGAAGGATTTGTCACGTCAGACTGCGGCGCCATCGATGATTTTTTCAAGCCGAATACGCACTTGACTGAACCAGATGCAGAACATGCCGATAAGGCGGCGCTGCTGGCTGGGACGGATACCAACTGCGGCTCGACGTACGAGCGATTGACAGCAGCGGTCAAAACCGGGCTGGTGAAAGAATCGGACATTGATGTGAGTCTTGTCCGTTTGTTTGAAGCGCGCATGAAGCTTGGGCAGTTTGATCCCGTGGGGAAAGTTGCCTACACGAAGATCCCGTTTGAAGCAGTGCATTCCGCTGCAAACCAGTCCGTTGCGAAGCGCGCGGCGGAAGAGTCGATCGTGCTGCTCAAGAATGACGGCATCCTTCCACTGGTTGCAGGCAAGTACAAAACAGTCGCGGTGCTTGGGCCCAACGGCGCGTCGCTGGCCTCGCTTGAGGGCAACTATAACGGTACACCGCACGATCCGGTGATGCCGGTTGACGCGATCGCGGCTACGATTCGCGACGCGCATGTCCTCTACGAGCCTGGTGCACCTTACGTCGATGGATTCGCAATGCCCGTGCCGCGTACGATGCTGCACCCAACAGCAAGTTCAGCGGCAAACGGGTTGAAGGCGGAGTATTACGCATCGTCAGATTTGGCAGGGCCGCCGGTCCGGACACAGACTGATGCCGAAGTGACTTTCGACTGGAACGGAGTTTACCCGCTGGCCGAGGCGAAGCAGCATGGCTTCGGCGTTCGATGGTCTGGCTTTATTAGCGCGCCAAAGGCTGGTACCTACGATTTCACGTTGCGCCTAGGTCGCTGCCGCGGATGTGCGAGTACCCAACGGTATGTGTTGAAGATCGATGGCCAACAAGTCGCAGCCTCTGCAACCCCGTCTGCAGACGGCAAAGTCGCGATGCGGATAAATGGTACAACTGGTCTGCCGGAAGAAGCACACCAGGAGGGGCCAGCAAACTTCAAGCTAACCTTTACCGGCGATCAGCAGCATCGGATTGAGATTGAGTTTGCGCGGACATCTGAGCGACAGGGGACTGGAATTTCGCTCGACTGGACACCACCAGCGGATGTATTGTTGCCAGCTGCATTGAAGGCTGCGAAGGAAGCGGACCTCATCATCGCCATGATCGGCCTTTCGCCGAATCTTGAAGGCGAGGAGATGCCGGTTAAGTTGCAAGGCTTTGCTGGTGGTGACCGCACCGCCATCTCTCTTCCTGCCTCTCAGGAAAAGCTGATCAGGGAATTGTCCGCGACTGGAAAACCACTGATTGTTGTGCTACTTAACGGCTCTGCACTGGCGGTCAACTTTGCCGACCAAAATGCAAACGCCATGCTGGAAGCCTGGTATCCGGGTGAAGCGGGGGCTGAGGCGATTGCCACCACCCTGACTGGGCTTAACAATCCAAGCGGTAGACTGCCGTTGACCTTTTACGCCTCCGAAGATCAACTCCCGCCTTTCGAGGATTACTCCATGAAAGAGCGGACCTACCGCTACTTCACAGGTAAGCCGCTCTACGAATTTGGCTACGGGATGAGTTACACGAAGTTTGTCTACGGTGAAGTGAAGCTATCGTCCAAGAAGATTGCGGCGGGAAAATCGCTGACTGCAGAGGTACGCGTAACGAACGCAGGTGCACGAGCCGGCGAAGAGGTCGCGCAACTTTACCTTGTTCCACCGGCCGACGGTAACAGTGGCCTCTCACCCAAGCTGCAGCTTGAGGATTTTCAACGCGTGACGCTCAAGCCAGGCGAGAGCCGCTTCGTCACCTTTGCGCTCGATTCACGGCAACTCTCCGAGGTTGACGCGCAAGGGATGAGGTCGGTGCAACCTGGTAAATACAGTATTGCCCTTGGTGGTGGCCAGCCGAACGATCCAAGGCTGCAATCGCCTGACAGGACGGCTGATTTCGTAGTTGAAGGAACACTGGCACTGCCGCGCTGAACATCTTGCCCAGAGCACTCAGATTGCAAACTATAACAATGGACAGGTGGTTGACTTGCAGGCGGCGCACAGTAGTGGCTGGACTGGCGCTTTTGCTTTCCCTAACGGTTCGCATCATGCATGCCGAAGATGGCTCAGCCGCATGGCTTCGATATGCGCCGATCGCCACTCCGGAGCTCTATGCTGGCTTGCCCTCTCACATTGCGGTGCTCGGGGAGACGTCTGTCGACAAGGCTGCGGGGAGGGAATTGCAGAGGGGATTGTCGTCGATGCTGGGCAGATCCTTCACCTTGCTGTCACCCTCAGAACGCCACGCAGGCGGGAACTCTATTGTCCTGGGCTCAGCAAGTGAGCTCCAGGCAAACCCTACGCTTCAGCAGCAAGGAAGGGGGTTGCGTACAGAGGAGTACCGGATTGCATACAAGCCTGGTAGAGACGGAGCCAGGTTGGCTATTCTTGGCGGAACCCCGCAAGCAGAATTGTACGGAGTCTTTCATTTGCTTGAGGAAGTTGGCGCAGGACAGCCGATACCTGCCGATGAGCGACAGACTCCCTCCGCCCCGATACGGTGGACCGACGAGTGGGACAACCTGAACGGAACGATTGAGCGGGGGTATGCCGGCCCATCTATTTTCTTTCAGGGCGGACATGTGCGACAGGACCTGACCCGTGCTGGGGAGTATGCCCGGCTATTGGCATCGGTCGGAATCAATGGCTGCAACATCAACAATGTGAACGCGGACCTCGATCTTCTAACCGGCGAGCACCTCGCGGAGTTTGCGCGCGTTGCAGATGCCTTCCGGCCCTGGGGAGTTCGCCTGGCGTTGAGTGTCGATCTAACAAGCCCGCAGAGCGTTGGCGGCCTTTCCTCGTTCGACCCGCTCGACCCGGCTGTGATCGCATGGTGGAGGCGCAAGGTGGATGAAATTTACACCCTGATCCCTGATTTTGCTGGCTTCACGGTGAAGGCCGACTCCGAGGGGCGCAAAGGCCCGTCGCAATATGGTCGCAGCCCAGCGGATGGAGCGAATGTACTGGCGCGAGCCCTTGCACCGCATGGCGGCACGGTCCTTTATCGTGGCTTCATCTACAACAATCATCTTGATTGGCGCGATCCCAAAGCGGACCGGGCGCGCGCTGGAGTGGATAACTTCGTTCGGTACGATGGCAAGTTCGATCCGAACGTGATCATTCAAATTAAGGAAGGGCCGATCGATTTTCAGGCAAGGGAGCCAGTGAGCCCGCTCTTTGCAGCGCTACAGCATACAAACGTGGCAATCGAGATGCAGACCTCCCAGGAGTACACAGGCCAGCAGCGGCATATGGTCTGGTTGCCAAGTATGTGGAAGTGGGTGCTCGACACCGATCTGCGCGCGAACAATCGAAGCACGCCGGTGAAAGACATTGTGGAAGGACGGAGTTTTCCAATGCCGAACGGCCAGCCTCGGCCGGGTGGCTTTGTCTCAGTTACCAACGTTGGTATGGAAGTAAACTGGCTTCATCACCCCATGGCTATGGCAAACCTATATGGATTTGGAAAGCTGGCCTGGAATCCTGATGAGTCACTCGGAAAGATCATCAACATGTGGACCAGGCTGACCTGGGGCGATGATCCGAAGGTGGATCAAACGATCGATGAGTTGCAAATGCAGAGCTGGAAGATTTACGAGGGGTACACCGGCCCGAACGGCATGGGTACGCTTACCAACATCCTTGGGTACCACTTTGGACCCGGGATCGTTTCGGCTGAACGCAACGGCTGGGGGCAGTGGTTCCGTGGAGACAAAGATGGCATAGGGATGGATCGTACCAGCGCGGGTACCGGATATGTGCAGCAGTATCCACCTGAGTTGGCGAAGACCTACGAGGCGCTCGCAAGCTGTCCCGATGACTTGCTGCTGTTCTTTCACCATGTGCCCTACGACTACAAGCTGCACTCCGGCAAAACGCTCGTGCAGTCCATCTACGACACGCACTATGCAAGTGCAGCGGCGGCGGGCGAAACAGTTCAACGATGGGTCGATCTCAAGGGCAAAATCGACGACGAGCGTTATCAGCAGGTGCTCGACCTGTTCAACTTTCAGGCCGGACATGCCATCGTCTGGCGCGATGCAATCAATACCTGGTTCCAACGCATGTCAGGCATAGCGGACGTTCAAGGCCGTGTTGGCCGCGATCCGAACAGGATCGAAGCAGAAGGCATGCAGGCGTTTGGCTATGAAGGAGTCGCTGTGACTCCAGGGGAGACGGCGTCAGGCGGCAAAGCCGTCGTCTGCCACGTGGCCTCAGGTTGCACCCTGACGGCACGAGTTGATCAGTCTGCTGGCCTGTATGACGTAGCCGTGCAGTACTTTGATACGTGGCGCGGCATGTCCCGCTATGAGCTGAGCGTGAATGGCCGTAGCCTTGCGGTGTGGAACGGAGACGACACTTTGCCGCCGGCCCAGTTCGATGCAAACCTCGACGGGCAGGACTCAGCAAGGTTTACCGCGCATGCTGTCCCACTCAAGCCGGGCGACACTCTGTCCTTGCGAGGTGTGCCTGATCTGCGTCCGGAGTTGAACGCTGCGCAACCGGTTCAGGCAGATGCCGGCGCTCTTACGCCCAACGCGCAAGAACGCAGAGATTACCGGGAATATGCTCCAGTCGACTACATAGAGATAGGCCCAAACAGTGCGGTAACTCCACAATGAGAAATTAGCATCTTGTTGCTCGACCTTAGATACCCCAACGGAACCGAAGACTGGTTACCCGAACTGGAACTTGCGTACTGTCCAGAATGCCTGACTATCTTCAATTTTGTTGAACCCTAGGCAACCCGAGTAGAAGATTCATCTTGCCATGCATGAAACCAATGTCTTTCCGGGTCTGTCTGCTTCAATCCTTGACGTACATGGGTACCCCGCCCCGCAGTCGGAGATCCGCCCAGGTAGAGTTCAACAGTCACTGCTGCGGCCGGTGAAATTTCTCGGACGTTGTATCTTGAACTGTTTGATCTCCGATAAGTGGTGATTGAGACAGCGGCATCCGATTGGCAGTTTGCAAAGCATGATCCATCGCACCAGCTTCCCACCTGAGCCACTTCCTGTGAGTCAATACCTTTCTTTACCCGGAGCTCTGCGCCTTTAGGAGATTCAGACTCTGAAGCCAGCGATGCAGCAGGTCCGGCCAATCGATCACATTTGAAGGATTGATCGCGCGGATCCCAAACCCGTGCCCGACGCCTGACAAGATATGTAGTTCCACTGGAACACCCGCATGCTTCATCGCCAGGTAGAGTTTTGGCAGCCCCTCTGACACGTTGTTGCCATCGTCCGCGCCACAAAGAAGAAATGCCGGCGGCGTTTTTCTGGAAAGCACGATGCCTTTCGGGATAGAGGGGTATAGAAGTGCTTCAAAGGAAGGCTTGCTGCTTATTCGGTCGATAGTATCGGCACCCACAGCGGGATAGCTGTCCCTGGGTTCGCTTCGCGTGGTCAAGAGCAACGCTAACTCGCCTCCAGCAGAAAAGCCGATGACTCCAAGCCGCTGCGGATCAATGTGCCACTCCACCCCCCTGCTCCGGATTACGCGCATCGCCCGCTTCGCGTCCGCCAATTCTGTTCCTTCCACTGAATAGGTTGAGTTGGCCTCTCTTGCAAGACGGTATTTGAGTACGAACGCCGCGATCCCATGCTGGCTCAACCACGATGCCACGTTCAAGCCCTCATGGTCCATCCAGATTTCGCGATGACCTCCTCCAGGAATCACCAGCACACCTGCTCCACTTGCGGTGCCATCGGCTGGCAGGTACACCGTTATTGATGGGTGATGGACCGATGAATATACGTGCTCGCCTTGTGGAGTGACTCTTACTGCCTCTGGCGCCTCTTTTCCCTCTGATCCCGGCGCGACGCCGGTCCACAACGGAACAATCGTCTGCTGGCCTGCCCATACTATCGGCGAAGTCAGAAGCACTGGCAACAAAGTCAGGAGATATTTCCAGGACGTCCTTTGCATAACGTGGCCTCTTCCAAGTTCAGAGAGCAGTCTTCTAGACTCCTGACAGCAGAGACATTTGAGGAGTCCCGCATGATGACTCTCTGCGGATTCTTATCACCTGTCAGGATGGGCGCTTCCGCGCAGCTACAACGTCAAGGCTCTGGAGCTTCATCTCTCTAAAATGAAAAGGATAGAACAATTGGCGATTGAAGATAAGCTATCTGAGCTTCCCGCTGAAGCCTTCCTCAAAGAGGACAGCAGCGACGATGCGGCCTTCTATGCGCCTGTCCGCCTTGTGACCCACATAGACGAAGCTGCCACAGAGTCGCTCACCGAATACTACCGGACCTTGCTACCGGCTGGGGGCACTGTACTGGATCTGATGTCGAGTTGGGTAAGTCACCTGCCGGCAGACGTGGCCTTCTCCGAAGTGATCGGTCATGGCATGAACGCTGAGGAACTCCGGCACAACCTGCGGCTGAACCGCACCTTCGTGCAAAATCTGAATCGCTCACCCATCCTGCCGCTTGATGCCGATAGCTGCGATGCCGTCCTGTGCTGCGTCGGCGTCCAGTACCTGCAACAGCCTGTAAAGGTCTTTGCAGAGGTCGGCCGGATTCTGCGGCCTGGCTCACCTTTTATCGTCAGCTTTTCCAATCGCTGTTTTTCAACCAAGGCAGTCGCAATCTGGCGAGCGCTTGATGATGACGGACATGCGGGCCTGGTTCGACTTTATTTCGAACGCGCGGGTTTCGGCGACATCAGCACGAGTGTGCTGCGTGACGGCTCAGAAAGTGACCCGCTCATCGCGGTCGTTGGGCGAAAAGAACGGCCTTGATGGAAGTTCTGTCACCGGGCGCTGGCTGCTTAGGAGAAAAACCCGCAGCGGTCGAGGGCTATCCGGATTCTCCATAGATGTTGCAAACTAGAAGCGACAATGCGACACCATGCGCTCACATCCGTTTTAATCCTGCTCACGACATTGTGTACCTATTGCGCCGCTGAGGCTGCACCCGAGCGCCTCGACCTGGGACGTACCTCGACCGGTGCCACCGTCACCTTTATCCATTCTCAGGTCGGCTGGTCGATCGACATCGAGCGCCAGGGCTTGCCCCATCTCTCGCAGCCTGAGCCCGCACGCGTGAAGGTCTCCAATGGCAGCGGGGAAATGCACGAATTGAACGCAGCTTACGACCGGGTTTTGCGCCTCGCAGACGGCGTCGAGGCAACCGCGACTGTTCGCGATGACCAAGCCGTCTCTTTCCTCGTCCGGGACCTATGGCAAGTACACGGCGAGGTCCTCTCGGTACAACGGTCCGTCGCGGTACAAGGGTCAACTCCTGGCGGCTTCTCCTCCACAATCGAGTTCACTGTCCCTAAGCTCGGGTGGGAGGACGCGAGCTATCTTGCGCCTGGAGTTCTATATGCCGATCCCACTTATGACGGCGAACGCTCCCCGGGTGGCACACTCCTCTACGCCGCACATCACCTCAGCTTGCGCGAAGATATCCTGCCGGCCCCGCTGCTTGGGCTCTACTTCAAGGACGGTTCCTCAGTGGCTATGCTCGACCCCACGCCTCGCGGGGACACGACTGAGGAGGAGAGCAAGCTGGCTCAGCCGGAGATGACCGACGCCCGGTTCCAGTTCGGCTCGCTCAGCGTCTCGCAACCGCAGGGCGCTGCGCTTCAGTTTGGCTTCCAGTACCCAGCGTCCGTGCAGGGTTACTTTGCTGGTCACGGCACCTCGCCCGTATTCATCCGGCGATATCATCCTATCCAGGCCGGCTTTTCGCAGACCTACCGAGTCGATTTTCGTCTCGCGCAGAATCAAAACTTCCGGTCTTTCAGCCGCGAGGCCTGGCGCTGGACCTGGAATACCCTCCAGCCTCCAATTCATGAGATTGACATTCCAAATGTCCGGCGCGTGCTCACCGACCACCTTGCCGCGCAGGTCACCGAGATCAACGGACATGCGGGCGTCCCTTTTGTGCGTTCAACTATCGACGATTCACACAACTGGAATTGGACGATGATCGCTATGGGCTTTGTCGGCAAGGATCTCGACTGCGCCGACGCCTTACTTCGTGAAGGCGACCGCGATCCCGGACCGCGCGGGCAGCATATGCGGGCACTCGGCCTGGCTATGATCTCAACCATGATCAAGGGACTGCCTACCGTGCCGCTACCCGCCACCGGCATAGACCTGACAACCGGCCTGGCTTGGGACCACATCTGGCTTGCCCCGTGGCTGCGCAACGCCACGGAAGATATGCGTGTGCTGATGCTGGCCTATCGCCGCGAAGCGAAGCTCGGCCATGCCCATCCCGAGTGGCTCGCCTGGGTGCGCCAGTATTGTGATTGGCTCATTCAGCAGCAGCGCCCGGACGGCTCGTTCCCACGCCGATGGAAGCCCGCCAGCAACCAAGCTGCTGAACCCTCCGGTACTGCCAGCTACAACGCAGTTCCAGTGCTTGTGCTGATGTCTCAAGAGACGGGTGACGGCAAATATCGAGCATCGGCTATTCGAGCCGCCGACTACACCTGGACCGAGTACGGCAGCCGCGGACTTTTCATCGGCGGTGCCAGCGACAATCCGAACATCACCGACAAAGAAGCAGGCCTGCTTAGCCTCGAAGCGTTCATGGCCCTGTACGAGGATTCGCACGATCCGAAGTGGCTTGACCGCGCTGAAGCAGCCGGTGACTTCGCGGAAAGCTGGATCTGGATCTGGAATCTGCCCATGCCTGCAGACGCTGATGATGCGCTGCTGCACTGGAAACGAGGCGTCTCAACCGTCGGTCTTCAAGGCATCACGGCGTTGCATGCGGGCGGTGCCGACGAATACCTGGACTGCGCCGTCGCTCTGTATGCACGCTTGTACAACGACACGCACGATCCACATTACCTCGAAGTAACGCGGCTGCTGCTGCACGACACAAAATCGATGGTCGCCCTTCCAGGCCGTTTGTATGACATGCGCGGGCCGGGCTGGCAGCAGGAGAACTTCGGCCTCGGCCCCGGACCGCAGGGACGCGGCTTAGGCTCGCATCGCTTGTGGCTCCCCTGGATCTCTGCCAATCACCTCCACGGGATCAATGCGCTTGAAGAGTACGATCCCGCGCTCTTTCAACGACTCACCTCAGGTGCCTCCCAGCCCACAGGAGAAGCCCAATGACATCTCTGACGCCAGGGCACTTGTTCGCCTCGCAGAGTCCAGCGCGCATTTGCCTCATTGCTCTCGGTTGCGCACTGCTCCTCTCGCTTACACCCCTCGCCGCGCAGCAGCGTTTTGAGCTGCCTTCTTCTAAACCCTTGAGCGCACTTGCCGCGCGCATCGAGTTGCCGGTCAACGCTCAAGATTCTGGAAGACAGGATACTGCGAAACACGGTCCGGCACTTGGCTCGTTCGAGGTCGCTCAAGGCGCAATCCTGCTTCATTTCACCAATGTGGATGGCGGTCTGCGCCTCAAGGGCTCAGGCCGCGGCACATTCCAAATCTCTGGTGCCGATCACAAGTGGTTTACTGCCGACGCTCACCTGGTAAATGGCGTCATCGTCGTCTCCACCTCCCTCGTCCAACAGCCAAGCGCCGCGCGCTATACCTGGCAAGATCCTGCCGATGCAGTGCTATTCAACGGCTCAGGTCTGCCTGCTGTCCCTTTCCGCACCGACAAGTAGGCGTAGATGCCGGAGTATCAGCGGACCACATACAAGAACATTATTCGCAGCCCATTTGGATCAGAGAAGATCCAGGAACGGTTGATCAGCTAAGATAGGCCGACGTCCATACCGATCTTCATCCAGGTTGACGGTTCGCCGGGTAGTACCAGGACTTTGTCGGAGCTTGAAGATAGAAGTGAGAGACGCAAATATGAGGAAAATCAGCAGCACTATTTTGATGGTGCTGAGCACGTTTGCCGCACCGGTAGCGCTACTCGCAAGCCAGACACACTCTACCCATCCAGTAGCCGTTTCAAGCCCGGATGGAAAGGTGCGCGCAGAGCTGAGTGCCGCCGACGGAAATCTCCGCTATATGGTCGTCGTTGATGGCAAGCAGGTGCTGGCGCCCTCAAAGATCGGCATTCAGGCGGATGACCTGGAACTTGGCGAGGAGGTCACTCTCGGACCCGTCCAGACCCACAAGGTGGACGGACACTACCGTTTCTGGGGAGCGCACGCTGACGCGGTCGATCGCGCGAACGAGGCCACGGTTTCGGTTCAATCGCATGGCCAGTCTTATCTGGTGGACGTGCATGTGGCTAATGACGGCGTTGGCGTGCGGCTGCGGCTTCCGGCAAAGCCGGGACGCAGGGTCCAGGCCGATAAGTCCACATGGATGATCGAGGGCGACCCTGCTGTCTGGGCGGCTAAACTCAACAATTCCTACGAGAGCCCCTATCACCAGACAACGCTGAAGCAGCTAGGCGCGGACAGCATAGGATTTCCGCTTACGGCGCGGATTGGAAAGCTGTACATCACGTTGACCGAGGCGCTTGAAAAAGACTACGGCGATCTGGCGGTCAAACTCGGGGAGAATGGCTCGCTCGAGGGGCAACTCTATGCAGACCCGAAGGGGTGGACTACGGACAGCGAGGTGGTGCAGCCGTGGCGTGTAACTATCATCGCGCGCAACCTAACAGACCTGGTGAACACGACGCTGGTCGAGAACCTCAATCCGCCCGCATCTACTGAGCTTACGAACGCGCAATGGATCAAGCCAGGCCGTTCCACGTGGCAATGGTTGTCCAGTGGCGACCCGGTTGAGTCCGAGCAACAGAAGTGGATCGATTGGACGAGTCAGCTCAAGTTCGAGTATTACCTCATCGATGACGGATGGGAGAAGTGGCCCGACTCCTGGCAGGCGCTCACATCGGATGTTTCTTATGCAAAGACGAAAAACGTGAAGATCTGGATCTGGGTCCATAGCCGGACAGTGTTCGACTCGCAGGCACGCAGAGAGTACTTCCGGAAAGCAGTAGAGGCTGGAGTCGTCGGAATTAAGATTGACTTTCCGCCGCCGGGCAATCGCGAGGTGTCCAATTGGTACTTCGATACTGCAAAGGACGCCGCTGCGATGCATCTGATGGTGGATTTTCACGGCGCCACCAAGCCAAGCGGAATGCAACGCACCTGGCCAAACGTGATTACTCGCGAAGCCGTTCGCGGACACGAGTACCAGATCACCCGCTATCACCGCGTCCCTGAGGCAGACCACGACGTGATCCTGCCCTTTACACGCTATGTCGCCGGTCCTGGCGACTACACGCCAACTGTCTTCACGACGAGTGAGTTGATGGGCAACACCTGGGCACATGAGCTCGCCCAGGCAGTCGTTTTCACGTCACCATTCCTCTGCTTCGGCGGCAGTCCGCAGAGCTATCTCGAAAATCCGGGCCGTGATGTGCTCACCGCGATCGCCCCGGTCTGGGACGAGACCCGCGTTCTCACCGGCAGCGAGCCCGGTAAGGTGATCGCTGAGGCCAGGCGTTCGGGCAAGCAGTGGTTCATCGCGGTGATAAACGGCGGTGAAGCTACGTCTTTGGACATCCCACTCGGCTTTCTCGGAGCCGGTTCGTGGCAGGCCGCCCAACTTCGCGACGTCAAAGATAAACCCGATGCGTGGGACCGTCAGGATGGCGGGCTGACACGCAACGATCATATTCGCATTGCGATTGCGCCACGTGG
The DNA here is from genome assembly GCA_903642265.1 of Acidobacteriaceae bacterium. Taxonomy (GTDB): domain Bacteria; phylum Acidobacteriota; class Terriglobia; order Terriglobales; family Acidobacteriaceae; genus Edaphobacter. The sequence continues at coordinate 18,627 of CAHJWN010000050.1, forward strand.
AGGCTTTGTCGCTTGGATTCGCCAATAGAGGTCTAGACCTCGGGAACGCATCTACCGTCAGTTGACGATGGACGATGATCAGCAGGTATTGCAGTCGGCGATTGTCCCTTTTGTCTCTGGTACGCTGCGGATTAGATCGACACCATGATCTTCGTGAAGCTGGCTGGGTCTTCAGACCACCGCTTCAACGCGGCAGGAGCTTCGTCGAGAGAAACGATTGCGCTGACCGCCAGATCCACAGGAAAGCGACCGCTCTCGAGAAGCCTGATGATCTCGTGGAAGTCCTCTGCCAGGGCATTGCGCGAGCCCATGATGTCCAACTCTTTCTGGACAAAAAGCCGGGTCTCGTAACTCACGGGCTCTTTCGCATAGCCGATATAAACGACGCGTCCGGTAAACGCGACCTGTTCCACGGCAGCGCGAAAAGTCTCCGGTAAGCCGATCGCCTCGATGATTACGTCCGGGCCGAAACCGTCCGTGATCTCCTGCAGCCGGTCGTTCACGTTGTCACGGCGCGAATGGATCAGGTGCGTTGCCCCTGCCGCTCTTGCAGTTTCCAGCTTTTCGTCGTCCAGGTCGATGGCGATGGTCTGTGCACCACGGAATGCGGATCCGGCTATCGCACCCAGACCAACGCCTCCGCAGCCGTAGACAGCCACGATGTCCTTTGCAGTCACCCGAGCACGCGAGACAGCGTGCATGCCAACGGTCAATGGCTCGACAAGGCACAATTCTTTAAAGGACATTGCTGACGGATAGACCTTGCTTTCGGGCACACTCAGAAGCTCGGTCAAGGCGCCGTCTCGTTGCACCCCGAAGGTCTGATTGAACTGGCAGGCGTTGACGCGTCCGCGTCGGCAGGCAGCACAAAGCCCACAGCTCGTATACGGCGAAACGGCGACACGCGTTCCAGCAGGAATGGTCTTGCTGCCCTCCAGCACCGTGGCGCCGATTTCATGTCCGATCACGCGAGGGTAGGTAATCAGCGGATTCTTGCCTCGGTAGCTGTTCAGGTCCGTTCCGCAAAGGCCAACCATTTCGACGCGCAACAGGAGATCACCTTCCATGTGTTCGGGTGTCGCGATCTCGGTGATATGGACCTGACCAGGTGCGGTCAGTGCAACAGCTTTCATGAGTAAATCTCCAGATTTGGCCGTTTGCTTTCAAGAAGCGGATGGAGTCCATAGGTCTTTACTGCCGTGCGCCCTAGAATATCCGCCTGCTCGTCCGCGGAGAGCACATCAACCCAGTCTGAAAGAATCTTCCACCAGCGCGGATAGGTGCAACCGGCGCAAAGAACAGGCCAGTCGGATCCTGCCATCAACCGGCTTGGAGTGAAGCATTCGAGCACCGTGTCGAAGTAGGGCTTCAACTGACTGGTGGACCAACACTTCGTATCTGCTTCAGTGACCATGCCGGACACCTTGCAGACCACGTTCTCGCGCTGCGCAAGTTCCCGAATACGATTTGCCCAGCTCTGCAACTCTCCTGCAGCGATCTTCGGCTTTGCGAGATGGTCGAGTACAAAGGTCTGGTCCGGATGCCGATCCACGAAGCGCGTCGCTTCTTCCAATTGGCTCTCCAGGATCAGAATGTCGAATACCAGGCTGGTGCCCCGTAGAGCCTCGATCCCGCTGTTGAAGGAACGGTCTTCCATGAAGCCGGGAGGCTCAGCCTGTAGAACGTGGCGAAGCCCCTTGAGAGCGGTATGTTCCTTGTAGCACGCAAGAGTTGCCGGGAAGTCTAAATCACGCAGCGGTAGCCAACCCACCACACCCAGGATGAGCGGAGTTGCCGCCGCGAGATGAAGTAACCAATCAGTCTCTCTAACTTCCTGCCGTGCTTGCACAGCAACCGTGCCGTGCACATTCGCACCCTGCAATTCAAGCAGTAGTTCAGCAGGCAAGAAGTTGCGGCGGAGCGTCGTCAGGTCGCCTTCAAGCCAGCAGAATTCGGCGGCGTTGTAGTTCCACAGATGATGATGGGCATCAACACGCAGCATCGCAGATCCCGCTAGCTCCAGCTGAGACATCCTGATATCTCTCCAACCCGGACAGCAACATAACTTCGCGCACGGGCTCTATGATCTTGCGCACTCTTCTTGCCAACTCGCCCTGCGGTACCCGATACAACTCGTCGGACAGCGCTCCGACTTTGGCCTGACTTTCGATCCTTACTACAGCCGGTGCCGATCGCAACTTGGTCGCCGCAGATGAAAGGATCCACGATCAGAAGTATGTGGCACTCTGATCAACTTTACACCAGAGGATTTTGATGACTGTTCAATTGCGATAGTTCTGTCGACATTGGAACGGAAATGGAACAGGACGTGATTCACGTTCAACGGTGTTCGCGGGGCGTCGCGCTATACAGATTCGGTCAAAAGCATTGCTTCAGCACCAAGCAGACTGGAATACTTCAAGTCTCACCAAAATAGAAAAACAATCCTCTTCAACTTCTTGACACGCGACAACCAGCGTCACTAGACTCGCCGACGTTCTACTAAATCGAATAAGCGCTGACGCGAGATAGCCTACGTTGGCCATTCGGGAGCCATTGAGCCAAGGAGATTCCCCGTGCTTTCTTTCGCTAGTGATCGCATTCAACATCGGCCGCGCGGCCGGTTCGCTTATTTACTTCTCTCTTTCTTTCTTTTTTCCGTGGTCACCATAACACTCAGCGCACAGACTGTAGGCACCTACAGTTTCGAGGACGGCACCGATGGTTGGAGCTCATTCAACGGCGCAAATGTGCCAGTCTCCAGTCCTGCGGCAAGTTATGCCGGGTCTCATAGCCTGTTGATAACAACCAGCGCCACCGGCTCCGGCGGCCCTGCAATCTCGCTCAACACTGTGCTCCAGGCTGGAGCGAAGTACACGATCACGGGATACATCCAGCTCACCGGCGGTGAACCAGCCGGCAACGCCAACTTCACGATCAGCCGCTCCGATGCAAGCTGCTCTGGCGGCACCTGCTATGACACCGTTGGCGCATACGAAACACCAGTTGCCGGCACAGGGTGGGCGCAGATCGGCGGCACCTATTCCGTTAGCGCTACAGAGACAGGACTCAACCTGTATGCGCAACTTGTAGGCGCAACCAGCGCTCAATCCTTCTACCTCGATGATGTCGTCATCACCCAGACTGCACCCCCACCAGGAGGAACATCCGTCGCGAATTATGACTTCACCGACGGTGGCCTGGACGGCTGGGCTCCCTTTGGTTCAGCAACGCTCACCAACTCGGCCTCCCCATTCGCTGATCCCACAGGTGGCACGAAGAGTCTGCTCGTAGGCAATCGCTCCGCGACTTACATGGGTCCGAGCCTCAATCTACTGAATGTCAGCGGCATCACGCCAGGCGCTGTTTATCAAGTGACCGCCTACGTGCTGCTCGCAGGCCCGGACAGTACTGGACCGACCGCCACGCTCTCAAGCAAGACTGTGGATTGCGCAGCCAAGTCGGGGGCTTACGGCACCATCGCTACGTCGGGCGCGCTATCGAGCGCAGTATGGACAAAACTTCAGGGAACGTTCAGCTTCAGCGATCTACCCGGCGCCCCAAGTAGTCTCACCCTCTTCATTCAATCCAGCAGCGCCACGGACTCTTTCTTTCTTGGCGATGTCAGCATCAGCGAGCTTTCGCCTGCTCCGCTCAGCGCAAGCCAGCAGGACAATTCAGGCATTTTGAGCAACTTTGAGGATGGTGGTCTTGATGGCTGGGTCTCTCGGACTGGCACATCGGCAGTTTCAAACTCTACGGCCGATGCCCATACCGGTAGCCACAGCCTGCTCACCACTGGTCGTGTCGCAAACTACGACGGCCCGCAGATCAGTGTGAGCAACAAGATGTATGTTGGTTCCGAGTACAACCTGAGCGCGTGGGTCAAGCTTGTTCCCAACGATGGTTCGAGCCATGTTCTCAACTTCAGTCTCCAAACAACACTCGACGGCACTACCAGCTACTCGAGCGTTACGGGGTACCCTGGCGTCACCGTGGCAGCAGACGGGAATTGGCACCAGATCAGTGTTGCCGGCTATACCATGGGGGCCGCTTACGATCAGGGTGCGGCTTTCCTCTACCTTCAGACAGTTCCAACAGCGGGTAATGATCTAGTGTCGTTTTACCTGGATGACTTCCAGCTTTCCTACGTCGCTCCTCCGACCATTCAGACCAACATTCCTTCCATCTATAAGACCTACTCCGACTATTTCCCGATTGGTGCGGAGATCGATACCACTGATCTTTCGGGAGTCCACGAACAGCTGCTCACCAAACACTTTGACGGCATCACTTCCGGCAACGACATGAAGTGGAGCTCTGTCGAAACCAGCAAGGGTGTATTCAATTTCACCAACGCTGATAGCGAAGTAGGCCTGGCGCAGTGCCACAACATGCGCGTGCGCGGACATAATCTCGTTTGGGCTACCGGAGCGCAGACGCCAGCCTATGCACTTGGGGACGGCACCAACTCACCGGCAAATCAGGCGCTCGTCACAGCCAACATCCAGGAACATGTTCAGGGTGAAGTGCAGCATTTTGGCAAGGCCGTTTATGCCTGGGACGTGGTCAACGAGCCGCTCGATCCGAGTCAGCCCGATTGCCTCACACGAGGACCGTTCTACAAGGTTCTAGGTTCAAAATACCTGGATGTAGCATTTGACGCAGCCAAGCGCTACGCACCGGCAGGAACCAAGTTCTTTATCAACGACTACAGCACCACGGACACCGCCCGTCTTGCATGCCTTATCAAGGTAGTCGGCGAGTTGCGTGAGCGCGGAGTACCAATCACCTCTGTCGGACACGAGATGCACAACTCGATCAACTATCCGTCGCCGGAACTGGTGCGTCATGCCATCAATACAGTGGCCCGGGAACTGCCAGGCATTGACCAGCAGGTGACCGAACTCGATGTGAGTGTCTACAACGCCGGCGATATCGCCGCCAACTACGGCAATGAGATTCCCGCGTCCGTTCTTGCTGAACAGGGCTGGCTGTACGAACGATACTTCAAGGTCTTCCGTGAGTTGAAAGACAAGCTCAGCGAAGTAACAATCTGGGGAATGGCTGACGACGACACTTGGCTATCGACATTTCCCGTAACCCGCACCGAATACCCGCTGCCCTTCGACAGGCAACTGCAGGCAAAGCCTGCTTACTGGGGAATCGTTGACCATACCAAGCTGCCAGGCTACGGTCTACGTTTCTCCATCGCCGAGACCAGGGGAGGCAGGGGAGAGAAGAACACTCGCGTCTTCACCATGACGGCAACCAACGGTGACGTAGGACCCGCCTACGCCACCCAGATCACAAACTTTACCCTCAAGCAGATCTTCGGCAGACGCTGCTCGCCAGTCGTAACTCCGCAGAGCAGCTTCCCATCATCGCTGGGCGACATCCCAACTGGCGGCGCGGCAAGCACAACCTTCGAAGTGAACTTCACTGGTTGCGGCGAAGACGCGTTCTTCACGCTGGACGCTCCCTGGACTTCCTCCACGTACCACACCGGCAACTTCTTTTTGCCTGTGCTCTACGTGAGTCGAGGGCGCTGGTAGGAACTGGCTGGTCTGCCGATTTGCCGTTTGCTTAGGGAGACCGCTAGAGGGGATGTCATATCGCGCGGCGTAGCCGTTGGGGAGTGGGATGCATCAGCTGCCTTCCACTCCTCTTCGTTTGTGAGGTCTAGAACTGCACCCTTACCTTGCCTCTACTGCGCGTGTGACAAGCTGATAGCTGCGTCTCATCGCGTCCGAGTGTCTCTTTGGCGAGTACCCGCCTGAGTAGTTTCGTTCACCGAGCGTGGTGGCCTCGGAGAGACCGTTTTGAGCAGCAGCGCGTAATGAAAATGTCAATGCAGGTCTCCGGCGGGGTTAGCCACATACGCCACGCAACTCCGTCTCAGTCGAGCGTCCGCAACAGACTGCAATGTGAATTCGCTTGCGATCTGAATCCATTGCGTGAACTCTGCATAACGAGCAAGAGCAATTACACGCGGGATATCCGACTCCGAGCACCTGCATGAACGATAGAATCCGTCCTCAAACCGCTGCTTAGGCCAGACCGTGGCTCAAGCAGTTTCTCTGAATGAGCCAAACACAAGGAACTTGGCCTATTTCTCCGGGTTGACCAGGGCTCCGTACACTGCGGCGTGGCTGCGGTATTCCAGAGTGTGATTATCATGTCCACGCATGCGCTGGATCATTGCGACAAACACCACGTCGTTGGTCGGATCGACCCAGAACCACGTGCCTGCCGCGCCATCCCAGAACCAGGTCCCTTTGCCGTCCGGCAATTCGGCTGTTGGCGGATCAAAGATCACGGCACAATTGAATCCGTAGCCGAACCCAGGCCGCATGATCGATTGTCCGATGCCAAACTGCCCCGTTAGCTGCACGGGTCGGAGGTGATTGGAGGTCATAAGACTGACGGCTGCGGGTGAAAGGATTCGACTTCCATCCAGTGCTCCGCCATGCGCCATCATTTGCGCGAACCTGTAGTAATCCATGATGGTTGTCACCGAGCCACCTCCACCCGACGGCATGGTTGGCTCGGTCATGTAATCTTTCGGCGCTCCGCCGCCTGTCTGCGTGGGCACAAGTTGACCCTGGGCATTATCTTCATAGTTCGTAGCAAACCGTGCCCGCTTATCCGCCGGGACATAAAAGTCTGTGTCTTTCATGTTCAGCGGCATGAAGATGTGTTCCTTCATGTAGTCTGGCAGCGTTTGCCCCGTGAGCTTTTCAATGATGTAGCCTTCAATATCCATCGAGGCGCTGTAGGTCCATCCCTGGCCGGGCTGGTAGTTGAGCGGGATCTTCGCAAGCTTGTCGATCATTCCCTGCAAGTTTCCCGAGCTCATCACGCCCAGGTCGCTGTACATCTTGTCCACCACTGTGTGCCCTGAGCCGTACGAGAAGCCCGCGGAGTGCGACATAAGTTCGCCCATCGTTGGCGGATGATCCGGTTCCGCCAGAATAGGTTTACCCTCCGTGTCTACTCCCGCAAACACCTTCAGGTGCGCAAACTCCGGAATGAATTTCGCGATCGGATCCCAAGGCAGCCACTTGCCCTGTTCATAAAGGATCATCATGGCCACGCCAGTTAAGGGCTTTGTCATGGAGTAGGCACGGAAGATCGTGTCCCTGGTGATTGGCGTATTTGTCTCCAGGTCTCTGCTGCCATAGGTCTTCGACTCTACGACCTTCCCATGTCGCGCCAGGATTGTCACGGCCCCGGCAAGTTCCTTCCTGTCTACTTCGCCCTGCAGCAGGCGGTGCAGATTCTCCAGCCTCTGACTCGAAAAGCCTACGCTCTCTGGGGACACCGTCGGGTACTCAGCGCCAGCGTTAACCACAGTTGGCGCCTTTGCTTTTTTCGCCGCTAAGGCGCTCCCTGGCGACACAAGCCAAACCGCCATCAGGGCGCTTGCTGCAGCCCTCGTCCATGCCAAAGCCACACTACGCTCTCTCATCTCGCTCCCAATCAACGCCTAATCTGCATCTCAATCCTAGATTGAGCGAAGCAACTAATACAACCTAACGAAATCCAACGAGATGGAGAGTTTATGTCAAAAAAGTTGAGCGGCAAAACAGCATTGATCACAGGAGCGAGCGCCGGCATTGGCTGGGCAAGCGCCCTGGCGCTGGCCGAAGAGGGAGCCAACCTCGTGCTTACCGGCAGACGTGACGAGAGATTGCAGGAGCTTCGCAAGCTGGCGGAAGAGGCTGGCGCAGGCGGCGTTGCGACTGTGGCTGGCGATGCTCAGCAAGAGCAGATCGCAAAGAGTTGTGTAGACACCGCAATCGCCCAGTATGGAGCACTCGACATTCTGATTAACAATGTAGGGATTGGGATTTACAAAGACCTGATCGAGACTAGTCTGCAGGACTACGACGACATGGTGGATTCAAATGTAAAGTCGACCTTTCTATTTACTCGGCACGCTGTTCCGCACATGATCGACCAAAAGGCGGGGACAATCCTAATGATTTCCTCCATGGCCGGCCTGTACGGCTTTGCGGGAGAAGCAGTTTATTGCGCAACGAAATTTGCGCAAGTAGGCTTTGCGCAGGCGCTGGACCGCGAGCTGCGCCCTATAGGGATCAAGGTCGGAGTGATCTGTCCGGGAGGCGTAAAGACAGAGTTCGCACTGGGTACCGGCCGGACGACGGAAGGCGTTGCGGCGAGCGGCATGCTAGAGCCGGGAGATGTCGCTCAAGCTGTGCTCTTGGCATGCACGCAATCTGCAAGCTCCCGGATCATCGAGATCCAAATGAGAACCATGAACGAATCCCTGGCCTAGGAGCAGACCAGTATTCGCGGCCCGTCTTCCTGCTGGGGAGGGTCGCGACTCAATTAGTCCTTCGGAATATTGAAGTGTCTCCGCGTTGCCTCGTCGTGACATTGTTCGACAGCCAGGCGGAGGTTCACGGGGGCATCCAGGCATTCAGTCGCACCTCATCTTAGAGGTAGAGGCCGTCGTGGATCGTCCGAATCGTCGAGTAGCAATCGCAAGCTATTGCTTCCATTTTTTTACGATTGAGGATGTGAATGTGGCCGCGACGATACTCTATAAGTTTCGCTCGCTGTAACTCCCCTGCGGCTGCAGCAATCGTCACCCGCTCTGTGCCCAAAATTTCGCTGAGTGTCTTCTGCGTGACGTCGATGGTCGAGGAGTCAGTCAGATGCTGTGCAGTCAGAAGCCACCGCGTGAGTCGCTGAGAAGCTTCGTGAATACGATGGCAGCCTGCGAGCTGGCTTAAGTTATGTGCCTGCGCCTGGACGAATTCCAAAACACGGCGGTGTACTTCATCGTCCTGTTGAAACGTCTTCTGCAAGTGATCGAAGGGGATGCGGACCGCTGCCCCCGTAAGTTGCATGCGGCAGTGCGTTGGCACATCAGCGGGCCCAATAAGATGCAGGCTTCCAATAAAGCCCTCTCGGCCTACCGCTGCTACCTCTGTCGCAAGTCCCACCGTGGTCACCGCGAGAACGGACGCCAAACCAGAGGTAAGAAAGAATGCGTGTGAGGGGCGGATCTTGGGCTCGTGAAGAACAGTCTTCGAAGAGAGTTCAACCTCAGTGGAAGACGAAAGAAGCCGCTTCCTGCTCTTCTGTGAAATAGCTGCAAGCAGCCGATTCGGATGTGGAATGGATTGGAGCATCGATCTCCCGGGTAAGGCAAAGGAATAAGCGTGGACAGAGTCTACTCTGCTCTGTCGACCCTCTTAGTTGTTGGATGGCTCAAGCCCCAAAAGGTGTGCAGCGCATTTCACAATTCCATAGAGGAAGGATCTTGTTCGAGATCGTTGTGTCAAATACTTTACTTAACCGAGCAACTGCAAGACCCGACTTGGCACCCTATGGAAAGCGCAAACGCTGCAGGTATAGATCCGAACGCGACCCGCGCAAACCAACCACCTTGAACCGGCACGAGACAGATCCAACCTGAAGTCACGAACTTGAGAGGGTTGTCGTCAGCGTGTTTTGTAACTTCAGCAAGCAGGCACTCGGACGCCCCGTCGTGATAGAGACGTCTCGACATCATGCAACTCTCAACGGTCTTGAAAGGAACAACATGTTTATCTTGTGGTGGATTATCGTCGGCCTCATCGCTGGTTTCATAACAGGCAAGCTCATGAAGGGCAGTGGCTTTGGCCCCATCATGGACATTGTAGTGGGCATTGTCGGTGCAGTAGCGGGCGGCTTTATCATGCGCACTCTGGGCTATGCGGATCAGGGCGGGCTGATTTATACGATCTTTGTTGCCGTCATTGGTGCAGTGATTCTCACATTTCTTTTGCGGCTAATCACTCGAAAGTCTTAATGCAAGCTGCTTAGACGAGGGTCCGTTTCGAGCGCCACTCAATACCCGAACAAAACAATGAGGTCTTATGTTCAGTACGCGCCTACGCTCTAATCTGGTTGTTGCACCTGCTAAGGTCATCGTGCTCTCACTCTGCCTGATTACTGCAGGTTTCGCCCAAACCCAAGCTTCTCCTGATAACTCCGGAACGAACAAGGCTCAAAATAAGTCGCAAACTGCGGATCAGCAGAAAGAGAAGACCTCTGACCGTGAACTGACTGCCAAAATTCGTCGGGCTTTGATTGCCGACAAATCGCTTTCTACCTATGGCCACAATGTGAAAATCATTGTTGTCGATGGAGCAGTCACCCTAAAGGGTCCGGTCCACTCGGACCAGGAAAAGCAAAACATCGAAGCAAAGGCCGGTGACATAGCCGGTCATGACAAAGTAACGAACCAGATCACCATCAAACAATAACTAAGAAATTCCAATACTTCGAAACAATAACAAAGGAGATCCAATGTCCAGCAAGCATATGGCAGTGTTCGGTATCTACGCTACACCCAGTACCGCGGAAGCCGCGGTCGATCATCTCCTCGCAAAAGGTTTTACGAACGAGGACATCTCTGTACTGCTTCCAGACGATGAGAGCACTAAAGCGTTCGCCCACGAAAAGCACACGAAAGCTCCTGAGGGAACGACAACCGGCGTGACCGCGGGAGGTGTAGTTGGGGGCACACTCGGGCTACTTGCCGGCATCGGTGCTCTCGCGATCCCAGGAGTAGGACCGCTTATTGCCGCTGGTCCGATCATGGCCACGTTGGCTGGTGTTGGCGTCGGTGGAGCGGTAGGTGGCGTTGTCGGCGCATTAGTCGGGATGGGCATTCCTGAGTTCGAGGCAAAGCGTTATGAGGGTGCAGTAAAAGATGGTGGCACCCTTCTTTCGGTACATTGCGACACGTCCGATGAGATAGACGCCGCAAAAGCTTCATTGAAGGACACAGGAGCACGTGATATTTCGTCCGCGAGTGAAGCAGCTTCGAACGATAAGTCGGGTGCAAGGGGCACGTTCGGAAACATCTCCGATAACGAAGCTATTTCTGACAGGAAAGAAGTTCTCGTCGGCGAACCTTCAAGGGTTGACAAATACTAACGCTGGAATAAAGCCCGCTCTTAGGAGCGGGCTTTCTGTTTCATCTTGTCAGAACACGACAGGCCTTCGTGACAATCTCACTTACGTGGTGGTGCGCTGATCTAAGCCGATCACGTGGGTAAAGAGATGGTCACCTCTGCCTTACCGGGGCAGGGGTAGCGCGGCGGTTAGGCGGCGACACTAGTGGCTGAAGTAGGTTGATTGCGCGAGTCGGTGCCGATGAAAGTAAAGGCACACCTCGCGAACAAGTCCTGTCTGATTGTAGCTGCCTTGCAGATCGCTCCATAAT
>CAHJWN010000051.1 GCA_903642265.1 Acidobacteriaceae bacterium
TGCGGCCACTACACCTGAAGGAGCTCGGCTCTAAAACGAAGAACGGTGTAGAGCAGCTCTTTTCTTGTTGTCATTCCCGCAGGGAATCTGCTTTTGTTCTTGCCGCTGTCTGCTTTCCACACCATCTGCAAATCCGCTCTGAGAACACGGCCGCCCGGCTTAGGGCATGGCTTCGGCCCCGCCACAAGACCCCACCCTTCAGCCCGGGCAGCCCTAAGAACACGCCTTCCGCCATGCCACAAACACCCACCCTTCAGCCGAGGCGGCCCTGCTTAAGGGCACGGCTTCAGCCGTGCCGCAAACAACCAACCACATACGCGGCTTTAGCCGCTGAGGGAACCCGCTGTCTTCCATTCAGAAAGCCATTATCCGCGAACGAGCCCTCTTGAAGCCTCACTGAGCCTCGAGAGACACACCTAGACCCACCCAGCCCCAAAGCCCCCTCTCCCGCTACATCCTAAAACCGTGTCAAGCCCCTCGCCACTCCCCCAAACCCTCAAGTACTTCATTCGCGAACACTTACACCCCCAAAATAGTTGGCGTATTTACCCCACCTACTCCCATAAAATAGAAGCAGCTCCCCACCCAATCGAATGCTACTTCCACCCCACTACCATAACCCCATTACAATGAGCACCTTACCCGCAAGCCTTTTAGAATGAATATTTTGCATACTAAGCCACACAAACCACCTATTTTGAAGAACTTACGCAAAAGGTACGGGGGGGGGTATACCCCCCACCCCCCCGACCCCTACCGACTCCCAACCGTAATCGCCGGAATATTCTGCTCTCGCACCCTCGCATTGAACCCCGCGACATCCTTCGCATCGATCGCCGCCAGCTGATCCAACTGCACCTGCAGTTGCGCACTCAGATCCTTGAACACCGCATAACTCTGCGAGTTCGGAGCCGAATCGCTCTGGCTTACCACGCTCAGCAGCGCCGCCAGCTTGTTATTCAGCTTAATCGGAAAGTTCAACGCATCCTCATTCGCCCTCAGCCTGGTGTCGTACAGCGCATCTTCCACCACGCCAAGCTCGGCCGAAATCCTTTTCGCCTCTGCCGCAAGCTGCGGACCCGCAGAAGCCGCATAGCTGTCCAACTGCTTGCGCTGCGTCCGAATCGAAATCACCGCCGTGTTCGCCGCATTGACGCGCCCCGCAATCTCAAGCGACAGGTCAACCTGCTTCCTGTAATCCTCAGGCGTCGAACCAACCCGCGGATCGGCTTTCACCACCACCGTCTGCGTGTCCGTATGTCCATCGGCCGTAAGCTCCACCGTGTACGTTCCCGGCGCCACCAGCGGCCCGCGCGTATTCGCCGCCCAGTAGATCATGCCCGGAAACTTCACCGTATCCGCATACCGCAGATCCCACACAAAGCGGTTCAACCCTGCCTTGGTCGTCGGCTTCGGCACCCCGCGGCGGCCTTCGTCTTCCTCGAGCGCCTCCGGCTCCTTCGGCTCCGGCTTTGACGTCAGCTCCGTCACCAGCTTGCCCGAGCCATCCTTGATCCGGATCACCACATCGGACGCAGCCTTCTCCTTCAGGCTGTAATACATCACCACGCCACTCGGCGGATTCTTGCCCACGCTCACACTGCCGGGCAGTCCACCGCCGCCACCCCCGCTACCGATATAGCGGTACGTTTCCTTCGGCGCATAAAGATGCACAGGCGCGTTGCTCGGTGAACCCAGCGCACGCACCATCGGCATGTCGTCGAGCACGTAGAACCCGCGTCCCTGCGTCGCCACCACCAGCGCGTCGTCGCGCTTCTGGAACAGCACATCGCTCATCGGCACATTCGGCAGGTTCAGCTGGAACGGCATCCACGAGTCGCCATCGTTGTACGAGACATACAAATGCGCTTCCGTGCCCGCAATCAGCAGTCCCTTCTGCTTCGGGTCCGGCCGAATCGTACGTGTAAAGTCGTTCGCCGGAATGCCCCCGACGATCAGCTTCCAGCTCTTCCCAAAGTCCGTCGTCCGATACAGAAAGGGCCGGAAGTCATCCGTCAGATAGAGCGTCGCCGCCAGGTAAGCCGTACCCGGCTCAAACGGCGAAGCCGCAATGCAGTTGATGCGAATAAAGTCGGGAATCCCCTTTGGCGTCACGTCCTGCCAGTTGGCCCCGCCATCGCGCGTCACATGCACCAGCCCATCATCCGAACCAACCCAGATCAGCCCCTTCGCCAGCGGCGACTCGTCGACCGTAAAGATGGTGTCGTAGTATTCGACCGCCGTGTTGTCCTTGGTCAGCGTCCCACCTACCGGCCCTTGCTTCGATTTATCATTCCGCGTCAAGTCGGGGCTCATCACGTTCCACGTGCGGCCCTCATCGCGCGTACCCAGCAGATACTGGCTGCCCGCGTACAGCAGCTTCGGATCGTTGGGCGAAAACACCAGCGGAAAGCTCCACTGCATCCTGTACTTCATCGCTTCCACGCCCGAACCCATCACGTTATCCGGCCACGGATTGATGTTCCGCTGCCCGCCAGTCGCATGGTCGTAACGCGTCAGCAGCCCATCGTACGAGCCGCCGTAAACATACCGTGAGTTGGTCGGATCAGGCGCCAGCCAGCCGCTTTCCCCGCCCCCAACCTCAAACCAGTCCGACTCCGTAATCGACCCCGAGTTCCCCCGCGAGGCAATCTCCATGGTCGTGTTGTCCTGCTGCGAGCCATAGATGTGATACGGAAAATCGTTGTCCAGCCCAACCCGGTAAAACTGCTCCGTAGGCTGGTTCATCACCGTCGAGAAGCTGCGCCCGCCATCGAGCGACACGTTCGCACCACCATCGTTCGATTCGATCATGCGATTCGGGTCGTCGTTCGCAATCCACAAATTGTGATTGTCGCCATGCCCGGTCGCAATCGGCTTGAACGTGTGCCCGCCATCAATCGAGCGATACATGCTCGTGTTCAACGCGTACATCGTGTCTGCGTTTTTCGGGTCCGCAAAGATGCGCGAATAGTACCAGGCACGCTGCTTCACGTCACGCTGATCGTTCACCTTCGTCCACTTCTCGCCGCCATCGTCCGAGTGAAACACGCCGCCTTCTTCGGCCTCCACAATCGCCCAGAGCGAACCCGCACGCACCGGCGAAACCGCAATGCCGATACGCCCCAGCGTGCCCTTCGGCATCCCCTGGTTGCGGCTGATGTCGGTCCACGTGTCACCGCCATCGATTGACTTCCACAGCCCGGAGTCCGGCCCGCCCGACTCAAATGTCCACGGCTGCCGCAGAAACTGGTAGATCGACGCGTAGATCACCTGCGAGTTGGTTGGATCGATCGAGAGATCAATCGCTCCCGCCCGTGCAGACTTGAACAGCACCTTCTGCCACGTCTTGCCGCCGTCGCGCGTACGAAACACGCCTCGATCGGCATTCGGCCCGGCCATGTGGCCCATCGCCGCCACGTACACCACATCCGGATTCTTCGGATCGATCTTCACCGCGCCAATCTGCTGCGTGTCGCTGAGCCCGACGTTCTTCCACGTCTTGCCCGCGTCCGTCGATTTGTACACTCCATCGCCATGCGAGGCATTGCCGCGTAGATCAGCCTCGCCCATGCCCGCGTAAATGATGTTCGGGTCGGAATCTGAAACCGCAATCGCCCCCACCGATCCCAGTTTCAACTGCCCGTCGGCAATCGGCGTCCAGTGCCCGCCGGCATCGGTCGTCTTGAAAATGCCCCCGCCCGTCGCACCGAAGTAAAACGTCAGCGGCTGCGACTGCACCCCAGTCACCGCGCCCACGCGCCCGCCGCGAAACGGCCCGACCTGACGAAACTCAAGCCCCGCAAACAGCCCGCTGGCCTTCGCATCCGGGCCATCCTTCATCCCCGCAGCAGCGGCTTTGGACTGCACCGTCTGGGCGGGAGCCGGCGTCTGCGTCTCGCCCGGCACCACCTGCGCACACGCCGAGGCGCTCACCGCCAGCAAAACACCGGAGAGCGCAAGAGCCCGGCGAAACGAAAGGCCGGCTACGGAAGATGTAACGTCATCGCGAAACATAAACATCGTTGGTGCTCCCTTTATCCTGCGTCGGCAATTCTACTCGGCTACGTTGGCCGCGACGGTCACCTGTCGCGCATGCTTCTGTTCCAGCTGTCTGTTCAACGGTGCAAGCCCGTCCCTCATGGCGTCAGCCAGGGCCTTCTGCTGCACCGCAAGTCGCGCCGTCAAATCGTCTTCGACAACATACGCCTGTGCGGTCGGCGCCACATCGCCAGACATCACGCTGCGGCCCAGCGCGGCAAGGTAATTGTTCAGCCGGATCGGGAAGTTCAAAGGGTCCTGATCGCTGCGGTTCTGCACCTGGTAGAGCGTTTCTTCAATCGTCGTCAGGCTCGCCAGCAGCCCCTTCGCCTGCGACTGCAACGCGTCATCCTTCAGCACAGCCGGCTCCTTCAACCGGTCGTTTACCTGCTGCCGCACGGCGCGAATCTCACTCACCATGCTGTCCGCTTCCGACACCTGATTACGAATCTTCAGCGCAAACTCGAACTGCTTTTCGAGGTCCGCCTGCGTCGTGTTCACGCGCGGATCGGCAAGCACAACCAGCGGTCGCGTCTGGGTCACTCCATTCGCGGTCAGACGCACCTGGTACGTTCCCGGCACCGCCATCGGCCCCATCTTCGCACTCGCGCCCCACAAAATCATTCCCGGAAACGTCGTCGGTCCAGGGTATCGCAGGTTCCACGTAAACCGGTTGATCCCCGCGTTCGCCGTCGGCGGCTTCACATCACCGCGATGGTCGTCGCTATCGTCCGCATCCGGCTTCTTTCCCGCAGGCAGGCTCGCAAACGTCTGCACCACTTTCCCGCTTGGGTCGAGCACCTCGATCGTCACCTTGTCGGCCGCCTTTGCTAACGCATAGTCCACTACGCCGTCCTCCACATTGCGCACCGCCGTGCCCGGCTCAAACAGGTAAGCCGCCGTCTTCTCGGTCTTCGGTGTCTGCTGCCGCAGCCAGTCGATCTCGTCCAGCACATAAAAGGAGCGGCCATGCGTGGCAAGAATCAGATCGTTCTTCTCGACCGCGATGTCCGCAACCTGCGTATCCGGCAGGTTGTACGCGAGCGAACGCCAGTGCGCGCCATCGTCGTCAGACACATACACGGAGTGCTCCGTGCCCGCGTACAACAGGCCCGGCCGCACCCGGTCCTCGCGTACCACACGCACAAAGTCGTCGCCCGGCAGCCCGGTCACGATCTTCGTCCAGTGCTGCCCGTAATCCTCGGTCTTGTAAAGATAAGGCGCGCGATCGTCCACCTGGTAACGGTTGGCTGCGAGGTATGCCGTCCCGGGCTTGTGCCACGAGGCGTCGATCATGCCAATGCGGCTGTACTCGGGCAAACCCGCCGGCGTGATCTTCGTCCACTTGCCGCCACCATCACGCGTAATGTAAGCAAGCCCGTCGTCAGATCCAGTCCAGATGGTCCCTTCCTCCAGCCGCGACGGCGCAATCGAGAAGATCGTGCCATAAATCTCCGGCCCGTTCTGATCTTTCGTAATCGGCCCGCCGGAGTCGCCCAGCGTCTTCGGGTCGGCCAGCGTCAGGTCCGGGCTGATGATCTTCCAGCTGCTGCCACCGTCCGTCGTCTTGAACAGATGCTGCGACGAGCAGTACAGCGTCTTTGCATCCAGCGGGTCGAACACGATCGGAAACGTCCACTGCCAACGCTCCTTCAACGTCGCCGCAGACTGCCCGGAAAAGAAAAACGGATAGGGCTGCACGTCGCGTTCCTGTCCATCGCGCCGATCGTATCGCGTCAGCATCGCTCCCTGGCTGCCGGCAAAAAAGATATTCGCGTTCGTCGGATCGGGCGCGATGTAGCCGCTCTCACCGCCACCTACCGCATACATCCACTCGCCCTGCGGCCCCATAGGAGTGTGAAAGTTTCGCCCACCCTTGCCCGCCACGCACACCGTCGTATTATCCTGCTGGGCGCCGCACACCTGGTATGGCACATCCGTCGTCGTGGCCACATGGTAGAGCTGCGCGGTCGGGAAGTTCTCCGCCGTCCAGCTCTCCCCATAGTCCACCGACACCGTGCCACCACCATCATTGGCCTCCACCATCCGCCGCGGATTCGCCGGGTCGATCCAAAGGTCGTGATTATCCCCATGCGGCTGCTTGATCGCCTTGAACGTCTTACCGCCATCCACTGAGCGATAAAACCGCACATTGGTCACATACAGCACGTCCTTGTTGGCCGGGTCGGCCGTCAGCCGCGAGTAGTAGAAAGCCCGCTGCCGCACGTTCCTGTCGTCACTCACCTTCGCCCAGTTCGCACCGCCATCCTCGGAGCGGAAGATCCCACCATTCTCGTTCTCGACAATCGCATACACACGATTGGAATCAGCGGAAATCGTTACGCCAATCTTGCCATCGATCCCCATCGGCAAACCCGGACTGCGCGTCAGATCCTTCCACGTGTCACCACCATCGGTCGACTTATAAAGATGGCTCGCCGGACCGCCGCTTGAGAGCGACCACGGCGTCCTCGCCACATCCCACGTCGTCGCAAACATCACCTGCGGATTACGCGGATCGATCGACAGATCCTCAGCGCCCGCGCGATCGTTCTCAAACAGAATCTTCTTCCACGTCGCGCCGCCATCCTTCGAGCGAAACACGCCACGTTCTTCACTCGGCCCATACGGATGCCCAAGCACCGCCGCATACACCAGGTCCGGATTGTTCGGGTCCACGCGCAGGCGCGAGATCGCCTGTGATTTCTCGAGCCCCACATGCTTCCACGTCTTGCCGGCGTCCACAGTTCTGTACACGCCATCGCCCTGCATCACGTTGCCGCGCAGCTCAGACTCCCCCATCCCGACATACACCACGTCCGGGTTCGACGGCGCGACCGCCAGCGCCCCTACGGACGAGCTGTGCAAATGGCCATCGCTCACAGGCTTCCAGTTCGTGCCGCCATCAGTTGTTTTCCAAACGCCCCCACCCACCGCGCCGAAATAATACTCGTTCGGCCGCTTCGAGCTTCCCGCTGCCGTCAACGATCGGCCGCCACGATCCGGTCCGATGTTGCGCCACACCTGCGGCCCGGCCGGCGCATCCGGCGGTGCCGCCTGGGCAAGCACCGCATTCGCCACCAGAGACGACGACATCAGCGCCAAAGTAAGAGCGACCTTCTTCATCCAGTTCTCCTTGGTCAATAGCATCAGCACCAGCCTTCCAGGCAGTTGCTAGTTGTTGTCGTCATCGTTAACCTTCACCGTCACATCGCCAGGAAAACCAGGCCTGCCCAGATCGGCAAACTGCGTCCCCAGCAGCCCGAGCAGCTCGCTGTTCCGCTGCGCAAGCTCGGCATGCAACGTATCGTACCGCGTATAGGCGTCGCGGCCGATCTTCTGGTCTGTGCTGTTCGTCATGCTGTACAGGTACACGGCATGCGTCTGCAGCTCCGGCTTGCTATAGCGCACAGGCGGCGTAATCACATGCGCGGCAATCGCGTTCAACTTCGCCAGCTTATCCGCGTCGCCAACCAGTTTCGTTCGCGCCTGCCGGATGCGCGCCACACTCTTGTTCACCTCGCTCACCAGGTCGCGAGCCTTCATGGTCTGGTCGAACTGCTCCTGCAGGTCCGCAGTCGTCACCCCGTCTGCGGTAATGCGCGGGTCTTCAATCACCGTAAATGGCTCGGTGGCGGTGTACGAACCCACCGTCAGCTTTACCGTGTAGTTCCCCGGAACAGCCATCGGCCCGTTCGCGCCTTCTGGTATAGACACACTTGTCCACGGCCCCGGATACCGCAGGTCCCACGTAAATCGGTGCATGCCCGCAGTCTTCTCGAGCAGCATCGGCCCACGTCCGCGACGCCCTTCTCCCTCCTCATCGTGCTCCTCGGCAGCCTTCGCTGGAGCCACGCTGCTGAAGCCCCGCACATGGGCACCATGGCTATCCAGAATCTCGAGCTTTACCTCCGCCTGTGCATCGGCCGGCAGGTAGTAGTCCAGCAACGCACCGGGTTTCGGATATACCGGCGACGGCGGGTAATGCATAATCCCGTCACCGCCATCGCCCTCTCCGCCCGGCGTGCGGACGGCATCCTTCGGCTTGTAGAGCAGCGCACTTCCCGCGGACTTTGCCACGACCTGGTGCAGAGGCGTGATGTCATCGAGGATGTAAAACGACCGGCCCTGCGTCGAAATCTGCAAGTCCTTGTGCGTCACCTTGATGTCCGTCACCGGCGTAACCGGCAGGTTCAGCTGGAATGGTTGCCAGTGACCACCATCGTCGAACGACATGTACATCCCAAACTCGGTACCGGCATACAACAGTCCGGCGCGGTCCGGGTCCTCGCGTACCACGCGCGTCGGCGTGTCCTTCGGAATACCGTTCCGCCCGTCCGTAAGCAGCTTCCACGATTTCCCGTAATCATCCGTCCTGTAGAGATAAGGTGCAAAGTCGCCGCCATCGAGAAACCGGTAGATCGCCGCATACGCCGTCCCGGCACGATGCGGGCTGGGCTCAATATTCTGCACCCGTCCGCCTGGCGGCAAGCCTTTCGGCGTGACGTTCGTCCAGTTCTTCCCGTCGTCGCGCGTCACGTAGATCAACCCGTCGTTTGAGCCAGTCCAGATCAGCCCCTTCTCAAGCGGCGATTCGCGAATTGCGTAGATCACGCTGTAGATTTCTTCGCCCGTCGCGTCCCGCGTAATCGGCTCGCCGCTCGCACCCTGCGTGCCGGCCGGATGCGCCGTCAGGTCGGGGCTAATCGTTTCCCACGTCACCCCGCCATCGCGCGTGCGATGCAAATACTGCGAGCCGTAATACGCGACGCGTGCAACGTTCGGCGATACCTCCATCGGCGCTACCCGCTGGAAGCGATAGATCTCGTCGCTGCCCGCATTGCCATACAGCGATTGCGCCCCAATCCAGTAACGCTCCTCGTTGCGCGTCTGCAGATTCAGCCGCGTCCACTGCCCCTTGCAGCCGCCATACACAATGTTCGGATCCTGCGTATCCGGAATGATCGGCCCGGTCTCGCAGCCCGGCCCATCGCGGAAGTCCTGTGCATCCCCAAGCGGCTGGCTGGGCACGATCACGGTCGTATTGTCCTGCTGCGCGCCATACACCCGGTACGGATACTGGTTGTCGACGTACACCTGGTAGATCTCCGCCGTCGCCTGGTTATCCTCAGGTGTCCACGTCAAACCGCCATCAATCGATACCGTCGCCCCACCATCATCGCCCTGGATCATGTACTGCGAGTTCGTCGGGTTGATCCACAGATCATGGTTGTCGCCATGCGGGATTGGCATCCGCTTGAACGTCTTGCCCGCATCGCCGCTCTTGAACCATGTCTCATCCCCAAGCCATACGGCATCGGCATTGTTGGGATCAGCCTGCAGGGTGCTGTAGTAAAAGGGCCGCGTCGAAATGTCGGTCGAGTGATTGACCAGCGCCCAGTTCGCACCCGCATCGTCAGACCGATAGAGCCCTTCGCCCGGCTTGGCCTCGATCAGCGCATACACCCGGTTCGGGCTTGCGGCCGATAACGTCACCTTGCTGCGGCCAAACAGCCCCGTCGGCAGCCCGCCGCTCAGCTTCGTCCAGTGCTCACCGGCATCCGTGCTCTTGTAAATACCGCCCTCTTCGCCCCCGCTGATGATCGTCCACGGCGTTCGCAGCGCGTGCCACATGCACGCAAACAGAACCTCCGGGTGCCCTGGCTGCATTTCCAGATCAGCCGCACCGGCAGTGTCTGAAATGTGCAGCATCTGCTTCCACGTTTTGCCGCCATCGATCGTTTTGTAAACCCCACGCGTCGCATTTGGCTTGAACGGATCGCCCTGCGCCGCCACGTACACCACATCCGCATGCATCGGGTCCACCCGCACCGTCGCAATCTGCCCCGCGTCTGGCAGTCCGATAAAGACCCACGTCTTTCCCGCATCAGTCGATTTGTACATCCCGCGCCCAATGGAAACATTGCTGCGTATCTTCGACGAGCCCGTCCCCACATACACGACCTTCGGGTCAGAAGGCGCCACTTCCATCGCCCCGATCGAAGCCACCGCAAAGAATCCGTCAGACACATTCGCAAAGGTGTGGCCCGCGTCCACCGTCTTCCAGACCCCACCGCCCGTCGACCCCATATAGAACGTCAGCGGCTCAGACGCAACCCCCGCCACCGCCGTCACGCGACCACCACGAATCGGCCCGATCGAGCGGTACTTCAACCCCGACCACAGTTTCTGGTCATACATCGAGCTCTGCGCCCGCGCGAGCCCCGCTGCGTTCCCCGCCAGAACAGCCAGGCCAAGCACCTTCAGCAACGTCTTCGACAAAGTCAAAAGAGTCTCCTCATATTCGGCTCTTCACCCGCCATCCCGGAACCTTGAACCCGCACCAACAGCAGGGTGTTCTGGGGCAACGACGGCGCGACAACGAGCCGAATGTTCCCGTAATCTAGTGCTGATAGGACGTGGACGTCAAGCCTCTTCAATAAGTTTCAGCCGCCATAAAGCATAAACGGCGAGCATTCGCGGCCGCCCACCAGCAGCAGCCAGGCGACCGCTAAACTACAAAGCCGGTTGAAGCCTAGTGACCCCGGCCCGCAAATGCCGCAGACCGGCCATCGCGATTGCCATCAGCCTCCACAATGTCCATGCGCTCGATCAAGCTGTTCTGGATCACATACACATGCCACAACTCGCTATCTGACAGCACCTCTCCGCCAGGCGTCCTTACCGACTGGCGCACCTTCACTTCTACTCTGCCACCCTCACCCTCGATTACCTCAAGCACCTCAAGCTGAGGATCAAAGTCCTTCCATTGCCGTCCCCAATACTCGCGGATTGCCTGTTTGCCCACCACCCGCCCACCTTCTGAAGCTTTCGGCCAGCTAACCTTTTCAGTCATCCGGCCAAGCACGCCATCCACGTCTTTTCTGTTGAATGCTGCGTAAACCTGTAAAATCAGCGTGTGTACAGTCATCGGAACTCCTGGTCAAATCTGTAAGGTACGGTGAACTAATCTGCGCCACATGAGCATGGGTCAACTCTCTTGCAGGATCGACGCACTCTCTCCGTAGTTAGCTATACATCAAGATAGGCACCTATGCAAAATAATCAAGCAAAAACGCCGATGAAAGTCCTGTCCACACCCGGCCATCTGTTCAGCGTGGCAGCTCGCGGCTTTGTCCGCCTCAGCGAAGCACGCCTTAAGCCGCTTGGCTTCGGCGTCGGCTATGTCCCGGTCTTGGTGGCGCTGATGAATGGCGGCACGGAAACGCAGCGCGACCTCGCCCGCTTTGCCCGCATCGAGCAGCCAACGCTTGCCCAGATGATGGTTCGCATGCAGCGCGACGGCCTCATCAATCGCACGCCCGACCCCGCCGACGGCCGCAGCAGCCTCATCTCGCTCACCCCCTCCGCCGAAAGCCGCCTGCCTGAAGCCTGCTCGGTCCTCTTCGCAGGCAATCGCGACGCGCTCGACGGCTTCACCCGGCAGGAAGCCGCGCTTCTCGTCTCGCTGATCAATCGGGTCATCACCAACCTGGACCGCCTGGTGAGTGCCGATCCTGCAGCCTGACCGCTCAGCCCCGCGTACGCGAACCATCCAGCAGAATATCCACAATCCGGCGCGCGCTCGCTTCCCACCCTGGCATCGCCGTAGTATGGAATACACCCAGAAACGCGCGGATCAGGTCGTCCGGATCGGTTTCAGCACGCAGTTCCCCACTTGCAACCGCGCGCCCGATCAGGCTGCGGAACGTCGCATGCACCTGTCCATGACTGCTTTCCATCAGGCGTTTGGACCCCCCGGGCACCGTGTCCATTGCCGGCAGAATCAGCAGTTTGCTCACAACATAGTCGATAAATACCATCATCCAGGCGCGCAAAGCCTCGAGCGGTTCGCCGCTCAGGGCGTAGCTCTGCCCCGCCGCCGTCAACTTTTCCACCTCGCTGCGATACACCGCTTCAATCAGCGCATCGCGCGTCGGAAAGTGGCGATAGAGCGTGCCCGGCCCCACCTCCGCCCGCCGTGCAATGTCGTCGAGCGTCGCCTCCGCCCCGTGTTCCGTGAATGCCGCCCGCGCCACTTCAAGAAGGCGCGCGCGATTTCGCAACGCATCCACACGCGGTTTGCGTGTGGCCGTGGTCGAAGATGATTGCTTCGGCATCCTTCCATCTTCTCAGACCGCGCAAGCAGCACACGCAAAACGCCCAGCCAAGGTCGCAGCGGTGGAGCTTCTACCAGCCTTGGCTCAGGCGTGAAAACGAGTGACCAGCCTTTCCTGACGCATAGGCGGAGAACGGAAAATCACCAGAGCTACCTCCGTCCTGCATCTCGGACCAACGTCTGCAAGCATGACCAAATATGCGGCAGAACCGCGATAAGATCGTAGTTCTGCATAGCCAACGTGTCGTCGAGCTATGCTTTATACAACAGATGATCTCGAAACCTGTGATGCATGACTTCTCAAGCTACAGTAGAGGAGTTATGAAGCCTTCATGACACGTCTTCGAGGTGAAGTAAACCTCGCTTCAAGGCAATCGTTACCGCAGCCGTACGATCAGGCGAATCCAGCTTGATCGCGATGAGCTTCAGGTAGCCTCTCACCGTCAGACAAACAGGGCTGTGGCAATAAGGAGCAACACCATGCCCCCTCCCGCAAAGCTCTCGCGATTCCTCGTCCGCGCCGCCGTTGGGATTCTTGCGGCCGTCCTTACGCTTGCCTGCACGAAGCCCATCACAGTGCACAGAGATCATCCCGATTGACTAGATTCCTACAGGTTAGGAGCGGAAATATCGGGTGCTTCATCGAGATGTGCGACCGGCTTCATGGCACCAATTTGCTGCAGGATACCAATCTCGTGAGAGGCACCCCAGCGTTCGACGATCTTCGCCTCTGAATTGAACTTGGAAATCTGCATGCCGCGAACTTTAATCTTTTTTCCGCTTGCGGGAATGCCGTTGAACGGGCCGCCCTGCGTGCCTGTAATGGTGTAGGCGAAGGCCACATTGTCCTCGTCTGCTACCAGGTGCTCTACTGCGATCTTAAAGTCGGGAAAAGCGGAATGAAATTGCGTGAACCAACGGACAAAGCCTTCCGGGCCGGGGCCTTGGTCATCCGCAGGATCGTGGTCCTTTACGCCGAGGGCGAAGACTTCGTGCAGCTTCTCGAAGTCATAGCTGTTGACAATTTCACCCATCTTCTTCTGCGTTGCAACGTTGGCTTCTTTGCTCATCAATAACTCCTCAACGGTCTGATGCAGATTCGAGCGTTGAGAGCTGCGATAGCCACAGCTGGAGCATGAGATTGGATGTTCTGGCACACCATTCACCACCTCTAGTTTGTAGAAGCGGACATGGCATCCATGACAACGACCTTCTCCAATGGAACTCAGGTTAAGGTAGGCATGTTTGGCTACGAGTCTCATCGAGCAGTGCAAGGCTCTCGAACGCTGTGAGGCGCCGGTTACGAATTGTTTTAACACGTCCATCTCTCTTACGCCTGCCTGGCACTGTGGGCAGCGACGTTATGTTCGTTTCCGGATATCTCGAAAGAATGCCAGCGTTGGGTTCCGTTCCTGCTGTGATCGAAGAACGTGGAGGAACACGCCTCATTCGAGCAGTTCTTGATGCGATTCCACTAACTTCAACATATCGCTGATCCCTGCGCTTCAAAAACGCTATGCCGTCAAGAAGTTCAACCCTGCCGCAACCATCCCCCGACGAACGACTGGAGCTTCTCCTTGAAGCTCTGCGACCGGCCCCAACCTCTCTAAGTCTGCAGCCATTTTGCCTTCTGCAAGTAAGTGACTCCGCGGTCGTCAACGCATCCGCAGCGATGCTGCCTTTAACCAGCCTCAGGTCACCGGTGCCACCTTGTTGTTTGTCCTGGCAGCAGAAGGACGCGGAGGTGAAGCCGACCTGGGAGGCGGCTCCGGCAACGGTAAAGGAGTTGCTGAAGACGGCGAAGATGTAAGGGCGGCTCCGGCGATGGTGGTGATGTTGTTGGCACTGATGGCGCCGCAGAGGGTTCCGGCGGTGTTGTTGTAGAAAGTGTCGTTGTTCAGGGTCATGCCGCCCGCGCTGCTGAAGGAGATGACTCCGCTGGACGAATTGATGGCGGTGTTTCCGCTGAAATAGCTGTTGGCGATGGTCATGCCGGACACGGTGAGGGTGCCGGTGGAGGTATTAGTGTCCTTGAAGATGGTGTAGGCGAGGTGGTTGCGGTGGTGTTGGTATTTCCGCCGCTGACTGTGAGGAGCGCGGGGCCGGGGCAGGCGAAATTAAAGATCCTGCCGAGATTGCTCAAGCGGAGCCCAGGGCGATGGTCGCGGGGGTGCCGTAGTTTGTGCCGAACACCTCGGGGGAAAAGGCCACGGTCCGCCCGCGTTGGCGTTGCAGTGGTGATGGCTTGGCGGAGCGAGCAGGTGGTGCTTGTGACGGGCGCGGCTATGTTCTAGTCGGTGCAGCTGCCGGCAGCGTCGGAGGTGGTGGTGACGAGATAGACGACGGCGCTGGTGACAGTTCACTGGCTGAGCCGGTGAGGGTGGCCGTCGTCTTTCACCGGCTCATCATGCCTGACGGGTACTCCGTGGACCTCCACCAGTTCCACGGTCTCGACCAGATCGGAGAGGAGGGGCTGAAGGACAAGGTAAACAACCACCACCTGCAAATCTTCGGCACATCCATCGCGCTCGGAGTGATCGCCGGCGCGGGGGAGATTGAATCGGGCGGTGGCACGATCACCACGTGTGGCTCCCAGGCGTTCACCAACGGTGCGACGGGTATCAGCGCGAA
Source organism: Acidobacteriaceae bacterium (assembly GCA_903642265.1). GTDB lineage: Bacteria > Acidobacteriota > Terriglobia > Terriglobales > Acidobacteriaceae > Edaphobacter. The sequence goes on from CAHJWN010000051.1 coordinate 14,792, forward strand.
TACCTTGCAAGAGATGCAGACCGCGATCAAGGCCTACAACTTTACCCGCCGGATGATGACGGCACCGCAGACGCTCTACCGGCCGTTCATCTCGCCGTACACATGGGAAGCGGCGATCAACACCTCCGCCAACACATACAACAACACTTCGTCTTGGACGAACGCCTCCAACACCCGCAGTGGCGCGTCATTGGCGACACAAGCCTATGTCCCCCGTACCGGGTCGCAACTCCCCGGCTACGGGAGTCTGACCACCCAATCGCAACAGCAGATCGCCGCCCAGGGCGCGACGAGCGACCTGAACGACTCTGTGAACGCAACTACCCTGCAAACTCTCGGCACCATCCGGTCAAACGCACAACAACGAGCGACGGACATCGCCAACCTGGAAGCGGCAAGTCATTCCATCGACCCAACCCAGCAAACCGAGTTGGCAACTCTCCAGCGGATCAACCAGGCACTCCTGCTGATGCTTCGCACTCAGCAGGAGACGAACTCCATCAGCACCACCCAATCGCTCCAGCAGATGATGGCTGGCAAACAGCAGCAGGACGCTCTCAAAACAAGCTTCCAAAACGCAACCAGCTACCAGAACACCTTTCAGACATCCGTCACTCCGGCTTACTCCGGCGCATCGTCCGCAATGCGTTACTAACCGCCTCATCCACTACGCGGGGTTGCAGTATGGGACTACTGAATATCATCACTCAAGGGTGCAACTCTCTTTCGGCGACAGCCGCACCCTCCGTTACCGCAATGGGCTTGCGTACCGCTTACGATTGGAAGCGTGAGACCGGAGAAATCCAGAGCTATCAACACAACCAAACGAACGGATGGTTACATATCGACCCGCAGGGGCAGTTCTACGACCGGCAGGCCCAACCAATATCGCGAGAGGTCGCGCTTGATTACGCCACTCATTCCACCAATCCTTCGTTGACCCAAACTTCCCAAGTTCAGCTTGCACCGGACAATCACAGCAACGATCAGGGATTCGGTTTCTGATCGCTCACCCCAAACCCTAATGTTTAAAAACGGTGCAGGCGTTGGCACGTCGATGTCACGAGGGGAATCTCCCTTAAACCATGTCGATGCTCTAAAATCGGTGCGCGGCTAATTCTGATCGCCAAGGAGTCAGGCGACCTTTCGCACCATGCATTGGACCAAATCTCGTCCGCGCTCCATATCGCTTAGTACGATTTCGTCCAGACATCATGATCGCGCTGAAGTCCTTACCTCCATAGTCGTACAACATTGCAAGCGGACCTGAAATACCGAGACGCGCACCCAGGAGAGATATGGTGTCAATACCCGACAATACAAATAACGCAACTTTGAACTTCTTCAAAGGTAAGCAAGATATTCTGGAGTCCAAAGACGGTAGCACGATTGAATGGGCCGACGCCGCCACGCGCGTTCGCGAACAACTCAATGATGCGATGAACGCGCAGCATTTAGGATTTCTCTTCGGATCAGGATGTTCATCTTATCTCTCCAAGGGAGTCGAGTGCGGCATCCCAACGATGGCGCCACTGGCAAAAGCCTTCCTTGAGGCGACAGGCACTTCAAGTGCAGCGCCGCACCTCGATGTCGAAGAAGCGGCGATCCTCAAGGACGCTCTTGGCATCGACCTAGAATCGAAAGATTACGAACATAACCTCGAACGTTTGCTGGAAGTGCTGCATAGCCTTCGTTTTGTTCTGGGACATAGCACCAATTCAGTCCTCTTGGATAGTCTGCCTAGCGTGACTTCTGCTATCACGAAAGTCACATTTTATATCCTTTACGTCTGTTCCAATGGTGCCTTTGCGAAGGACAATGACTCGGTCGTCAACGTTTACCAAGCGTTTTACCGCAATCTGTCCTATTGAGGCCGAAACCTACCACGCCCTTGGATTTTCACGACAAACTACGATCTTTTCAACGAGACGGCGCTTGATCGCTTGGGAATGCCTTACAGCAACGGCTTCATCGGGACCGTTGAGAGGCGTTTCAACCCCAGCAAGTTTCCAATATTCTCTCGCGGAACAACTTGACATCTCAAGCCGCCGATGGTCATCCGTTGATGGACATCTCTATCTCTGCAAGCTTCACGGATCGATAAATTGGGTCGAGGCCGGCAAGAGCCTCTTTCCTCTGCGTGAACTTCAAGTTCCCCCAGGGGATTGCACATCACAACGAGTGATGATCTACCCTACGCCAGCGAAGCAACATGCTAGTTTTGGCTACCCTTACTCAGACTTGTTCCGTGAATTTCAACATCGTACGGTAAGGGATCAAAGCGTCATCTTCGTAATCGGATACAGCTTCAGTGATGAACACAAAACTAACATCATCTTTCAAGCGCTGACAATTCTAACTTTTCGTCTGATAGCATTCTGCTCACCGCATGCAGGGGGCGTGGTTCAACGCCTGCGGGCATTAAACGATCCGAGAATTTGGATAATCGGCGGAGATGGCCCCGACGGTACGAGACGCGGTCACTATTTCGATGTCTTCGTCGAACACTTTATGCCGGAACCCCCGGGGAACAAGATCGACACCGCGATCGAGAAGGTCATGACTGACCTCTCTGCGTCGGCTGATGAAGTTCAAGGGCCTGCGGCAGGGATGGTCAATGAGTGACGATATCCGAAGAGCAATCGGAAAATTGGTTTCGGTCTCGGCTGACACGTTTACAGTTGAGATGAATCAAAGCACCGATAACTTTACCGTCATCGGTTCGATGATGTGCATTACATCGCGCGACTGGGATCGTTTGTCATAATCCCTGTTCAATCCGAGTATGTTGTTGCGGAAATCGTGGGCCTACGAGAGAAGGACAACGGTTCAGGCTCACGTTATGGAACCAACTCAAAGATCGTAGATATCTCCTCAGTCAAGTTTCTCGACCTCGTACCACTCGGCACTCTTCCCCAAGTGCGTGACGGCGCTTTCAGGTTTGGTGTTCCACGTTTCCTTCGCTCTACGCCGACGCACTGTATACGGTGGACAGTGACCTCGACAGAATCTTTGAGGTTACAGGAGAATCGGAAAATGCCAAGTGTACAGACGACCCTGACGCTCCTAGATTCAAGGCTATAAGCATTGGCAAGTCAGTAGTATTTAGCGATTACGCCATCACACTCCGTATCGACGAGTTCTTTGGCAGACATGCAACGATCTTTGGAAATACAGGCAGCGGAAACTCTTGCACCGTCGCGTCCATCATTCAATCTCTCTTCAGTAAACCAGATACTTATGCCGCTCATGGTGCGAGTTTCGTCCTCTTAGATAACGGCAAGTACAGACAATCATTCGCCAAGCTGGGCTTCAACATCAAGCGCTCGTATTGGCGCCTTCCTAGCGGAGATTCCTCAGACATAGCTTCGGCGGAAGATAAGGGCGAGACACGACACGGGTTTCGACTACCACATTGGTTCGTGTCAGTTGAAGAGTGGGAGTTGTTACTTCGCGCAAGCGAGAGAACACAACAGCCTGTTTTGCGCACGGCTCTCGGACTCTCCACACTCTTTACTGATGAGAGCAACGTCGATCTAGCTCAACTTCAGAATCACATTCTCGCCTCCTGCATTCTATACATCATGCAGAGTGACCAGGGTAGTCCCACCAAGACGGATCGCATTTTGTCAGTTCTGGCGACATTTTCGACCAAGAAGTTGAGTTCCGCAACAATCAAGCCAGGCATTGCCATCAGCTTCGATCAAATGAAAGATGCAGGCGGTGTCAATGCCCTGTTGTCGAAGCACATTAAGGAAGCGATCACCGTTCCAGATTATGCAAACAAGCCTTTCCCGTTTGATAATCTGGACGCGGCACTAGACCTTGCACTCTTGTACGAGGAGGCCCATGGCAATCGCCAGATTCGGGAATACTGCTCGCAACTCAGAATCCGGTTCAAATGGATACTCGAATGTGACAAGTTTTCATTCTTACGTATTGATCCGAAGATCATCCTGGATTATGAAAAGGACGCTGATCGCTTCATTGAAAGGTTTCTGGGCCTTGAACGAAATGGTGATTGGTTGCAAAAGACATCTCAGATAACAATCCTCCACCTTAATGAGGCTGGCGACCAGATAGTGGAAGTCGCGTCAGCCATCATCGCGAGGCTTGTATTCGAACGGCTCCGTCGTGCCGACCCAAGAAATCGCTTGCCCATCAATATCGTCTTAGAAGAAGCGTATCGTTACGTCGCTGAGAGACCAGCAGGATACGCTATCGAGGCCGGTAAGATCTTTGAACGGATTGCAAAGGAAGGCAGGAAGTATGGCATGTTCCTGCTCATCGGGTCGCAGAGTCCAAGTGCCCTGTCTAGGACTGTTCTTTCGCAATGCTCACACTTCGTTTTGCATCGTATCCAGAACCCTGATGATTTGTCGCACATTCGGTAAATGACACCGTTCATTTCGGAAAGCATAATGAGGAGGTTGCCATCTTTGCCAAAGCAGCACGCACTGATTCTCGGCAATGCTATGAACCTTCCTACAACATTCAAGGTGCGCGAGGCTTCGCCGCGCCCGAAGAGTGATGACGCCAAGATATCAGAGCTTTGGTTCAGATCCCCGACCCGCCCAATCGACCTAATGCTACCAAAGAATAAGGCTGCGTCTATCGCCACAATCAAAGCAACAAAGAATAGCGGCCTACTTCACTTGCATTAGGCTTCCAAGCCTAAATTCCGAGCTTGTGGAAGAAGATGCTGTTGCGTAGCCGAGCGTCTCGGAGAACTTGATCCCGCGAGAATACTTCCATATACAAGTTGACGTTCTCGAACGACTGGAACCAGCCAAGCCTGTCAGGCATAATTTTGAAATTCTTTTCTCGAAGTAGCCAATCTTCAACCTTGGAAGTGAGATCACACACCACGTATCCGTAGAAGGGTGTGTTCGCTTCCACCAACATCTTCCTCTCACTGGGAGCTTTAAACTTTCCATCCCTGATGTTATGTACATACCTGATGATCTGTTGAACCGGATCTTCCTTCGAAGAGGGGTTCACAAAGTCATCTCGGTGCGGCTTCTTGAATTCGAAGATGGTAATTGGATTGCTCGCTTCATTGTAACCTCTAAAGAGAATTCTCTTGTCATATACAGCTACATCTGGACGCTCAGAGCCGCCGCCATTGAGAGGAACGTCTGACGAAACATAATCGGTAAAGTTCAAGCGCTCGTCAATGATCCAAAGGTTATGGTCATGGAACGCAGTGACCTCAGAATCTCCCTTGCGAGGGAAAAGTGATGTCGTGTACAAGCCCTTCGGTGGAATAATCCCCAGACTCATCCACTTCGAGGCTCTTGCCGAATATGTCCAGGACATCTTTGCGTAATGCTATGTCATGCACAAGATCGTTCTTGCTTGACTCCGAAATCGCTTCAATAAGCCTTGCCACGTCGGTCCTTAGCTGCTCGAGCTTTCCCCCGGACAGAACTTATGTCACATCTTTTCTGATCTGAAGTTCCTGCCGATACTTCTCTTTCTGTAACCGCAGTTCGATATCTTCCGCGGATGGGTTGTAAGGCATACTGGTCAAATCGAGTGAGGAGAGAAGCCTCTTATGCCAAGGGGCGTCATCATCCACATACGCTTGAACACGTTCTTTTTCTTCTGCTGCCGAATCGTGATGTCGCTTCCGAGAGCTTCTTTAGCAATCGCTGCTGCCACCTTTCAATGTTAGCTTCGCCAATCCCGTAGAGCAGATCGCCGCCAGATTTCAGATCGAAGCTGCCGCGTTCAAGGGAAACGTGACCATCCAAGAAAGGACTGAGGACATACGCTTTGATAATGTAGTTCCTTGCAGAAGAGCCGTCCGAAGTCGCGTTCTTTTCGTAAACGTCTTCCGCAAATGCCGGAACGTAAGTGTCGAGCAGCGATGAAGATACTTCTCGCTTGTTCGCGACGAGACTGATGCGGCTCTTCACGTTTTCGGATAGAAGATCTTGAACAGTCGAGTTGAAAACACTTCTGTCGCTTCGCCTACCTTTAATTCAAACGATCCTATTGCTGAAGGAATCTCCTGAATTACTGAGGACATTTGATTGCTCACAAAGTCATCAGGATCACCGCGTCGGAGCCGTCCGATTCCGACAAAACGACTCGGAACCGGATGAGTCAGGACAACGGATTATGGCTTGCCATCAATGAGGGAGCGATGGCGGATAAGATCGAGTATGCCATCGAGAGACACGGCCAGTTCTCGTATCCCATACCGGTGGGTGACTATCATCCTCGACGCGCAGAACTAGCCATCATTTCGCTCGGCGTCCGCAAACCGGACTACCTCGGGATCAGCATCCATGGCAAAGCCGGAACAACAGGCCAAATAAACATTATGGTTTCTAACCTCATGCCGGTCGAACGGCTTGGCGTGGCCGAGATCCTCGCAGCATTGCCGAAATGGTTCCAATCAAACTTCGCGCCTCCAGTGGTCGGAATCTATCGCCCAACACCGAAGCTGTGGCAGTCGCTCCTCGAAATCCTGGTCCCTAACACTCCCGACAATAGTTTTCGAATGGAAGCGATCCAAAGAGCCTTCACTGAAGCAAATCGAGTGGGAACGCGTAATCGAGACGGTGGGCTCGCGGCTTTCGAGCGGGACGCAATCGCCTCAGCCCTGCAAGCGTGGGGAGGTCCAACGGTCCAGCGAAAAATACTTCGGGCCGCAGTGCCAACCATCGACGAACGAGCATCTTTCTTGGCCTGTCTTCGAGATGTGACATCCCGCGAAGATCCACAGATCAATCACGATCACACCGTATTTCCTGGAATGGTTATCGCGCGTCGAGACATTGTGAGTTCCGTCACGTTGACCGACGGCCCCGAGCAGATCACGATCTTGAATTGCAATCGACAACCTTTGGAACGGACGTTGGGAGTCGATCTTATCTACTACAGCCATCGGTTTGAGGCCTTCGTCCTCGTACAGTACAAAAGAATGGTCGATGACAATGGCATTCAGACCTATCGACCGAACGCGGATGATTACCATGAGAAGGAGCTTGTGCGAATGCAGGTTGCCCAACAACTCCTAGAGGCACTACCAAACGGCGATTCGAACGAGACCAGCGACTTCCGTTTGCACGCTGCACCCTTCTTCATCAAGTTATGCGAAGCAAAGGCTTCGATTGCACTCGATTCAGGAATGGTGACCGGAATGTATTTACCTTTAGACCTTTGGAAAACGCTGATCGCCTCTCCCGGTGTACTTGGACCTAAAGGAGGGGTTGCTGTCACCTGGGAGAACTGCACATGCCGGTTGAGCAATGGTGAGTTCACAAATCTGCTCCGATATGGCTGGATCGGTTCGAGCGAGGAACAGACGGACAAGCTATCCGAAATCATCGAGGAAGTGTTGCAATTGGGCCGGATGTTGATCCTAGCGGCCACCGAACCGGGCACCGGCTCGAAGGATTACCGCAGGGATAACTGGGGTCGATTCGCGACGGAAGACGATTTGGAGGGGTCCTTTTGAATACAAGAATCATGTTCGAGGACGCCTATGCGGTCCCGCAGGTTACATCGACACGCGTAACAGTCGGAGTCATGGTGGACTTGTGCAATACGCATTAGTCAATGGCGAACGGTGCGAAGCCTTTGTCGGCGGACAAGGGCTTTGCCCAATATGCGCCGCACCCACCGTATCTAAATGTGGTCCGCGCGTGCTTCACCATTGGGCTCACGTACAGAGAAGAAACTGCGACCCATGGTGGGAAAACGAAACTGAGTGGCACCGTGGGTGGAAAAATCTCTTCCCGGCCGGTTGCCGAGAGGTTTCATACAAAGCGCTTGATGGGGAAGTTCATCGCGCTGATGTCGTTACGCCGACGGGTATTGTGATCGAGTTTCAGCATTCCTCCATGACTGACGCCGAGCTTGCTTCGCGAGAAGGTTTTACAGAAATCTCGTTTGGGTAATTGACGGAAGTGGGTTCCGAGCAAATTTCGATATTTACCACCTTCTGCCCGCCCCTGAGTCGGCTATTGCTCAGGATCTCCTTTGGTCAAAGGCGACGAGGCGTATGCAGGGTGCGGCTCGCGGCCTCTTCTTCCGGAAATCCGAACGAGCAGACCCAAGAACAAACGGTTGGATTCATGGGATTGGTGAGATTGAGGACGCCGTGAACCAATCGTATAGAGGTCATCATCAGTACCATTGGGTTCGTCCCCGCCAAATATGGCTCGATGCGACATGTCCTGTTTACATCGACTTTGGCGAGGAAGATTTGCTCAAGCTCGACATCTACGATGATTCAGGATTGCGTTGCATTTATCGTGTCGCAAAGCGCAAGTTCCTTCACGATGTTCAGACAGAGAAGCAAGCGGAAGACATCGCGAGTCGCTTCTACATCCTTCCCGAAACTCCGCATTAGTATCTGAAGGTCCGCTTCACGAAGCGGACCCATTCAAAGGTTTTGGAGGACAAGTCCAAGAGCCTCTCGCCCCGGTTCTGACGTATTCTTTGCTAGAGGGCAGCCGAGCGATACATTCAGAAAGCAACCGTTGGGAGTTCCACGTCTGATTCCTAGAGCTTTAGCTCGTCAAACCCAACGCGGCGAACTTTCGCATAAACATCTTCACGTTACCGAAGATGTGCTCAGCCTCTTCTTCGTCGTAGCCGATACGACTGTGCATCGTGTGGTTTCGCCATGCATCCTTGAGAACCCCAAAGGTAGCAGCAGCTTGTGCGTACTTCACCTGCATGTCTTTGCAGTCCGGTTTAGCTTTCCAAACGGCATCCTTGTGCATGTCTCGAATCTTGCTTCTATCTGTTCGATAGCGCTGCCCCAGTTAATGTGCGCTAGGGAAACGGAGAAGGCTTTGCCTAACGCGGCGGGTCCGCACTCGATAACCCGCATAAGGTGGAACACAGCAGCAGTCAGCCTTGTAAGCGCCATACAGCAACCGGCTTCATGGACATCGTTTCGAGCGTCGTGTAACGCTTTGTGAACCTCTTCACCGAACAACTGAGGCTTTCCCGTGGTGAAGTATTTTGCCTTTTCAGCGGGTATGTAGGCATACACTCTCCACTTCATCTCTGTGGACATAGAATCTCGGACCGTCTTCATCTGGTCCAACAGCCATTGCACATTGTTGCGGTGGGCATCACGTTCAAGTGTTGACCGAACTCCTGCAACCATTTCTGCGGACATACTCAGTGCGAGCATCTTGCAGTCGTTCGCCAGCGATCCAAGCGTTCGCATCGCCTTATCGCGAAGCTTGTCAATCGGTGCCATCATGGCAGTCTGGACTGTCTAGTCTTGCGCGACAAGAGCTCAAGAACGTGCCCACTGGTATTCCACAACTTCACTCAGTTCGTCAGGAAATCTCCCTTTGAGCTCAAGCAGCTTGCGGTAGAAGGAATCCTCCGTAGCGGAAGGAAAATCTCATTAGGGGTGCGGACCGTACCGCACTCAAACTCTGGATGCAAACGTAGAATGCAGTAAATGTCGCAGATCGCGATGTTCCGCTCGAAATCCCCTATCAGAGGCAGACCGCTATTTTAACGCAGAATTCTCTCTAGTCGATAAGTCTTGAAGAGATCAAAGTCTTGGACATAAAACTCGGACTTCTTCACGGTAGGTGAGGTGAAACGAAAAGGTAGATGACTCCGTTGTGCGCTCCCTTTGCCACAGGTGTGAGCGTGGTGATACCGGCGGTCTCCGAGAATCGATAGGGTCGCAAAGAACAGCGCCGTGTCGATAGCGAAGGTCAGGTCAAGGCCCGTTGTCTGCGATGCGTAGTGTTGCTCCACGCGCATCGGATCGTATGCGAACTGACTATCGGAATACACGTTGGGATTGTTTGGCTCCAGTTCGTGGAGCAGCCAGTCCATGGATATCCCCTCCGTTGGTTCGACGGGGAATAGATACTCGTTACCCGACTGACGGAACGCACCCGGAAGAACCGACAATTCCGTACCGTCCGCAGCTCGTCGGTGCGGGTTCGGGACCGGTCTTCGGTAGCGATATTCCCTTACCTTTCCTCGAAAGGTCAAAGATCCTTCTGCAATGTAGTGTTGACGCCGAGGGTCAGCTAGGGCCGTATTTATGTCGTCCATGTTTCGGACGGTGAGCTCTACGAAGGGCGGAGCGGAAGCGAAGGAATTATCCCCTTAGAGGTACCGGACAAAAGCGTCGAACCTGAAGCTACTGGAAAATTGCTTGTTCCATACACGAGGTCGCTCACCGTCTCATAGGTTCCACCCATAAGGTCGGACCAATTCCGCATGTAATATCCCGATGCAATCACGTCCTGAAAAGCTGGCTCTGTGATCCCTGCGCCTCGAAGCATATGAATTAGCGTAATGTACCAGTCGCGAGGGACGGAGCACCGATCGTGGGCTCCTCGGTAAACTCCTCACCAAGCATCGCTTGAACGCCGTCATGTTTGCCGGCCTACCGAGAAACTCCCGCAGGATCTCATTCGCCGACTTAGCCCCCCCGGCTCGAGCACCTGACGCCGATACTGCATGGGTGTACCGCCGGCAAACGGGTCTGTTTTGTCGAACTGCGCGTAGAGGTCCTCTGCAATCACCTTGTCCCACATGTAGGTGTAATACATGGACGAGTACCCTGCCAGGTGATTCAGGCTCGCGATGCCGTGCGAACCCTTGAGCGGGACCGCCATCGTGTATCGAAGTCGCTCCTGCACGGCCAGGGCGTAGGGGTCGAAGGTGCCTGGATCAGCGTTGTACAAGTCTTACGAGAGCGCCGCCGTCGCATTCTGTACGGCCACATACGATGCTCTTGCGAACGCGGACGCTCGGTTCATCCGTCTCACCAGCTCCGCCGGAATCGGTTCACCAGTCTTGTAGTGCTTTGCAAAGGACGCCAGCACATCAGGGTTCGCCATCCACTCTTCCAACATCTGCGACGGAGCCTCGTTGAAGTCCGGCTCGGCGGATATACCACTGATGCCTGCCACCTCTGCTTGCCCGCCACGATGTGATGGATCAGGTGACCAAACTCGTGAAAGAACGTGACCGCGTTCTCATACTGCATGAGACCAGGATCGTTCGCCGTCGGGCCAGGAAAGTTACAGATCAGAACACCCTCCGGAAATCGTCTTCCGGCAACGCCGGTCACGGTTGTAAACGTCGCGTTGTGGTTGTATTTGCCGGGCCTGGGATGCATATCGAGGTAGAAGCGGCCAATGGCCTTTCCTCACTCAAGCACATCCCATGTCTCCACCGAGGGTCTCATGCGGGTGCGTCTTTTTCTTGCCTGAATTCAAGATGAAGCAATTTTGCCGCTGTCGCCAGCAATCCCTGATTGACCTCCTCGTAGGGCAAGTACACTCGCACCGAAGCTGAGTCGAAGTTGTACTGGGAGCTTCGGACCAGCTCCATCACATATTGCTGCTGATGTTGCTGGATTTGCGTTGCTTCCGGATCAGTCTTTTTCTCTTCCGCAAGTTCCATGGCAACCTCCCGCGTCTCGGCAGGCCGCACCGTCTTGTCCAGCTCCGCGATAAACGCCGCGATGGCTCGTCCGCTGCCCATCATCTTGTCCTGTGCATTTAACTCACTCCACGTCGGATACCCCACCAGTTTCGCGATCTGATAGCGTGTGGTCATCATCTCGCGCAGCACCGCATCGTTCTCTGGATACGCCTTGTTCGCGTTCGCCTCCTGCATCCGTTTCCGCAGAGCGTCGCTCTTGGCATACGTCATTACAGGGGAAGAATCGGGATAACGAGTCGTCAGATGAATTACTCCGGTAGCATCCGGTTGCTATCGCAGCCGTGTGATTTAGCGCCCGAGGGAAGACACAGCCGTAAGCCGAAAGGAACGAATATGTCCTTCCATAAAGTCGTCGTTAATGTCGCGTTTGGTTGGCTGCCCCTTGCTGGCTTGATGCACTTCTTGATCGACGTGTTGGCCCAATACTTACGCCACAAACGTCTTCCGGGGCCGGAAACGACTATGTACTACGGGCTGAACACGGCATACGCGCTCGGTCATGTCATATTGGGCATCCTCGGACTGCTTATCGCACGACGAGCGATAGCGGTACTGGGAGAATGGCCCGCACTCTTGCTTTGCGATCTGGCGACTGCGGCATGGTTCGTGATCGCGCTTCTTTCCATTGAATATGGGGCTCCTCCCTCATCGAGGCACCGAGCGCAAGGCTCCATTTCACGGCGGATTCAGCCTATAGGAACCATTTCAAGCTAATACGGCCGCCTTCACCTTGGTAGATGACTATTGGTCATTTATAATGACTAGGAGTCATCAGAGAGGGATTATGCCTAACGGGAAGTCCTGGGCGGTTGTCACTGGCGCATCGAGCGGGCTGGGCGTGGAGATCGCGAAACAGCTCGCGCAGCGGAAGATCCATGTCGTGCTCACTGCACGATCTGAGCAGCAGTTGCAGGGACTGGCGCAAGCGCTCAATCGAGACTACGACATCGAAGCAGTCGTCGAAGCGCTGGATCTCAGCGTTCCCGATGGTGCGGTGGCATTACAGGGCAGACTTGAGCAGCGTGGGATCGAGCCGGAGATTCTCATCAACAATGCCGGCTTCGGGCTCTATGCGCCTTTTCTGGACAGCGACCCTGCGCGTCTTCGCGCGATGCTGCAACTCGATATCGTAAGCCTCGTGGAGCTGAGCCAGATCTTCGGTAGACAGATGATGCTGCGCGGGCGAGGGCGCATCCTTCTCGTAGGGAGCATGGCTGCATATCAACCGGTTCCGAACTTGGCCGCTTATGCCGCTGCCAAGGCATTTGTGTTGTCGTTTGGCGAAGCCCTGCATGTCGAATTGGCGCCTAAGGTAACTGTCACCGTGCTATCGCCAGGTTTGATGGACACAGGTTTCAACGAGGCTTCCGGGTATCAGACAGCAAAGGCGCTGGATATCATGAAACTTCTTCCTGCCGATGTCGCCCAAATCGGACTCGACGCTTTGTTCGCGGGCAAGTCGGGCGTGATTGCAGGCCGGCTGAACAAAGTGATGGCGCTGAGCAGTCGTCTCCTATCTCGTCACGCTGCGGCAAGAGCTTCCATGCCAAAGGCGGGGAAATCCCGTGACTAAGCGTGCTTACGGCAAGGAAGACAAGCAGGTCCGGCGGGGAGACATCCTCGCTTCGGCACGTCGCCTCTTCGCCTCTGGCTCCGGCGAACTCCCTGCCGTGGCCGACATTGCGGTTGCGGCGGGCTTGGCCAAAGGAACTGTCTACCTCTACTTTGCCACGAAGGAAGCGATCTTCGCGGCTCTCATCGTTGAGGGCTGGAAGGGTGTCCTTGATGAGGTCGATGCGGTCTTTCGCAGCGACTGCTCTCGTCCGGAGAAACTGGCCAGCTTCCTAAAGCGAACCGTTGCCTACATGGCGACGAATCGGGAACTGCTACGACTTGACGCGCTCGGACACGGGGTCGTGGAACGCAACCTGGAACCCCAGACCCTGCGCAGCTTCAAGAGTGCGCTCACACAGCGCCTGTTGGAAAGCGGGGCGGTCATGGAGGCGGCAATGGAGCTGCCGCCCGGTCGTGGTGTCCAACTGCTGATGAGAACCTATGCCCTGACGCGTGGCTTGTGGCAGTCTCTCAGCGCCGAACAGGAGAGACCCAGTGGCATTCCCGGCGTATTTCAGCATATGAATTTCTCGCAGGAGTTGACAGAAGCGCTTGTTGAATATTGGCGCGGCGCTCTCGCTGATAGCCCGAGCTCTGTCTCTCAGTAGATCCGTCTATCACCTTACAGGAAGAGGAAGGCTAGCGAACAATTCCAGCGCAGAGACGATCCCAGTTCCCTGAGGCGATCTTGAGGCGGTTTTCGTCGCTAAGATCTGCCTGTTCAAGAAAGTGGCGCGCGCGGCCGGGTGGGGTCATCAGGAAAGGATAATCGGTAGACATCAGGATGCGATCTACCCCCAGCACTTCGATAGCCCAACGCAGATAGCGTTGACTGAAGAGTCCGCTAGGTGTGACGTAAACATGCTGTTGCAAGTACTCCGACATAGTTCGGGGTGACTTTGTCGCTAGGCTCATTCGATCGAGACGCTCAAGGTAGAACAGTACGACTTCCCCCGATATGGCCAGTTGCGATTTGAAGATCGGGGAAGCGATCAAAGACGCCGGCGAGCGCGAATTCCAGTCAGAACATTTCTCCTGATCTGCCGCAAGCCCGACTTGTTCTGACTCCTCATAACGCGTAGGTTGCCATTGGCCCTAACCGCGTCACCCGGCCACCCGGAAGAAAGTCCGCCTGGACCCGATCACTTTCACAAGCTGACTTCTCGGGACTCACTAAGCCAATCCGCACCGCATCCTATGCCCGTTCCAGCAGTCTCATGCGATGCATATGTTGATGTGGCGGTGTGCCGAACATCCGTTGATACTCGCGGCTGAATTGTGATGGTGAACCGTAACCTACTTCATAGCCTGCAGAAGCCGCATCTTTGGTTTCCGAAAGCATGATTTGCTGAGCTTTCTGCAGGCGCATCTGCTTCTGATATTGCAGTGGGCTCATCGCGGTCAACGCCTTGAACTGCCTGTGAAGAGATGCCGGACTCATGCTCGCCAGCCGTGCCAGAGCATCGATATGCAACGGCCTCGCATAATTATGGCGAATCCAATCGATGACTTTGAGCACCTGTGGTTGCCGGCTTTCGGTCAGGGCTATCTGGCGCACGAAAGCAGATTGTTGTCCGGTAAGAAGACGATAGTAAATCTCACGCAAGATCAAGGGGGCCAGCGGAGCGACATCCGAAGGAGACTCCAACAGGCGGAGGAGTCTCACGAATCCCTCCAGCAGTTGGGGGGAGCGAGAGCCTACGGCGATACCGCGATGCAGGCTCCTCTCTTCACTCCCCTTCGGCAAGTCCAACGCCACTTCTGCTAACAGCTTTAGGTCGAGAACAAGCGCCACAGCCAGGTAAGGATTCTCTGGTGTGGCGTCCGTTATCCGCGCTGAAATCGGTAGATCGACAGAACTGACCAGGTATTTGCCTGTGTCATAGTCGA
>CAHJWN010000052.1 GCA_903642265.1 Acidobacteriaceae bacterium
TACTCAGTTACCGCCCTAAAGGGCTCTGTTCTTTCGCTACATTCCTTAAACCAAGCTTGAAGAGTTTCGATCCGAGCTGTGGTTTGTAAAATTGCTTCGTTGGCCCAGATCAAGGGCCTAATCGAACCACCGGAGTAGAGATGGGTAGCGAAGCTGCAATGAGAATCTCGATAAATTATCCATGCTGCTTGAGAATCCTCAAAACTCTTTTCCCAGGATTCATTGTTTGCGCCTCTTACGCCTTCCGAGTTGACTTCACTCCGCGCGATCGCATTCTGAATGGTGCCCACGAGTGAATCAAGGTTCTCTTCAAGTTTTCGAAGCGTATCGGCTGCACCCGCGTTTATGGCCGACTGAGTAAGTGGAACTGCTCCAAATCTTTCAAACTGCAGAATCTCTTCGAGACAACGTACGAAGCAGTATGCTTCCTGGAGAAGAATACTTATTTCCGCTTTTTCGTATACGGATCCCGAAGGAAGCTCATGGCACAAAATTTGTCGGACTTCAAACAGGCGAGACACGGCGGACGCCATTCGATCATAATCGTTGATGATAGGTTTTTCGGGTTTTCCCATCACCTCCGTCTCCCATCGGTCCGCCGTTGTCTCCAAGCGTGTTCGTAGCTTCTTGTCCAGAAGGACCTGAAAAGGAGAAAGTATTTGATCGAAAGAGTTTACGGATATACCGTGGGCCACCAGATCGCCTAGCGTTACGGCTCTTCCTTGAATATCAGCACTTATCGCAAAATCTATCTTGATTTGTTTTGCAATCTCACCAGCTCTTTGCATGTACGGCTTAGCGTGGTCTATCAATTCAGCGATTTGCCGCCTAGTGAAGACTTCTAGAATCGTGACACATCTGATAACGAAAAAGTCAGGGGTGCATTCGCCGCTTTGCTGTACGCGTTCCCACTGATCGATTAATGCTTGAATCTCGTAAGAGATCAAGGCTTGACCATACGGTGCACGTTGCTTGACGTCTTCAACTTCTGATGTGCGGCTTCTTGCAGTCATAAGGGCTCCGACCCAAGCGATTAAGACATGCCCTAATCCTTCGCCAGCACAATTCTTAGGAAAGAATGCCGGTGGATTCTATTGTGCTCAAGCGGATCTACACGTTGAACTTGAAGAACAAGATGTCGCCGTCCTTGACGGTGTACTCTTTGCCTTCGGAGCGGAGCAGGCCCTTTTCTTTGACGGCTTGTTCGCTGCCGTAGAGGAAGAGGTCGTCGGAGGCGTAGCAGTCGGCTTTGATGAAGCCCTTTTCGAAGTCGGAGTGGATGACGCCTGCGGCTCCGGGGGCTTTGGTGCCGCGTTTGATGGTCCAGGCGCGGACCTCCTGCACACCGGCTGTGAAGTAGGTGATGAGGTCGAGCAGGCGGTAGGCGGAGTGGATGAGGCGGTTGAGGCCTGGTTCCTTGAGGCCCATGTCGGCGAGGAACTCGTCGCGCTCAGAGGGTTCGAGGAGGGCGATTTCGCTTTCGAGGGCGCCGCAGATGGCGACTACCTCTGCGCCTTCTTCCTTCGCGCGTTGCTCGACTAAGGCGGTGTATTTGTTGCCGTCAGTGAGGCCTGACTCGTCGACGTTCGCGACGTAGAGCTGCGGCTTCATGGTGATGAGGAAGAGGTCGCGGGCGAGGATGCGTTCATCGTCGGTGAGGTCGGCAGTACGGGCGGGCTTGCCGGCGTTGAGGACGGCGAGGAGTTTCTGCAGCATGACGTGCTCGGACTTGATCTTCTGGTCGGCGGTGGCCTTGGCAGATCGCTCAACCTTGGTGTGGCGCTTCTCGACGGTGTCCAAATCTGCAAGCAGGAGCTCGGTGTTGATGATGTCGATGTCGTGGAGCGGGTTGACGCCGCCGGCGACGTGGATGACCTCGGGGTCGTCGAAGCAGCGGACGACGTGGCAGACGGCATCGGTGGCGCGGATGTGGCCGAGGAACTGATTGCCGAGGCCTTCGCCCTTCGACGCGCCTTCGACGAGGCCGGCGATGTCGATGAACTCCATGGTGGTAGGGACGAGGCTCTTCGGCTTGATGAGGTCAGAGATTTTGGCGAGGCGCTGATCGGGCACGGTGACGACGCCGGTGTTGGGGTCGATGGTGCAGAACGGATAGTTCGCGGCCTGGGCCTTGGCGGAGGTGAGTGCGTTGAAGATGGTGCTTTTGCCGACGTTCGGCAGCCCTACAATTCCACAGTTCAGAGGCATATTTGTTTTCGATTCCTTCTCATCTATTTGAACATGGTGGGCGGTACGAAGCGCCTGATGTTGTTCGCCGCTGATTTCGGTTGCGCTGGTCACGCAGCGGGTTAGACTCGGTCGACATCATGAGCCAGACAGCTGGGCTATCGCGTGGAGGGGTGTACCTGGAGTGGGCGATTGTGGTGGTTTCGCTCTACTTGCAGTGTCGATGGTTCAGCCGCTTGAAGGCACGACGCCGCGATTGGTGGCTAAGCTATTTGTGATGCCGATCCGCTTCCCCTGCCGGTGTTAGGATCGAAACGGCCAATTCTTCAACCTTCGCAGTGAAGGCGCAAGACTCGGCGATTGCGAGATAACGAATGTCCAATGATCTGAAGTTGCCCAGGTTTTCAGTTGGTGTGGGCGATCGGTTTGCACACCAGGCGAAGGCGCAGCTGGCGGCGTGTGTGATGGCGGCAGAGGCCGGCGTAGAGGTGGTGCCGGTGTGGAACAAGTCCAATCGGGAGCACATGATTATTGGCTCAGAGCCAAGTGAGACCAGGGTCGCGGCGGATGCGGCGGTGAGAGCGCTGGGATGGACAAAGCCGTACTTTCTGGATGCCGATCATATCAACTTGAAGACGGCGAACAGGTTCCTGGTACCGTGCGACTTCTTTACGATCGACGTTGCCGACCTGATCGGGCAGGCGGCAAGAGGCGAAGATGTGGCGGCGTTTGTGGCGCGGCATCCAGAGCTTGTTGGCGAAGTGGCGATTCCGGGGATTACGGAGCCGTTCGTGACGGACCAGGCGTTTGTTACAGGTGTAGCTAACAAGTTCCTGGCCGCGGTGCAGCATGCAGGTGTGATCTTCCGCATGCTGGTGGAGAACAAGGGTGAAGGACGATTTGTGGCGGAGATCTCAATGGATGAGACCGACTCCCCGCAGACGCCGGTGGAGCTGCTGATCATTCTGGCGGCAATCGCGGACGAGAAGATTCCGATCCAGACAATTGCGCCGAAGTTTACCGGACGATTCAACAAAGGCGTGGACTATGTGGGCGATGTGGCGCAGTTCGCGAAGGAGTTTCAAGAGGACCTGGCGGCGATTGCGTTTGCAATCAAGACGTACGGGCTGCCGGAGAATTTAAAGCTGAGTGTGCATTCGGGATCGGACAAGTTTTCGATCTACAAGGCGATCCATGAGGCTGTGACGACGACGGGCGCGGGTGTGCATCTGAAGACGGCGGGAACGACGTGGCTCGAGGAGTTGATCGGACTGGCGGAGTCGGATGGCGATGGGCTGGCGCTGGCAAAGGAGGTTTATGGCGAAGCATTCGCGCACCAGGCGGAGTTGTGTGAACCATACGCGACGGTGATTGATATCGATGCAGCGAAGTTGCCGCAGCCCGATGCAGTTGCCGAATGGTCGAGCAAGGAGTTTACGTCTGCACTGCGCCATGATCCGTCGAATACGGCCTATAACCTGAGCTTCCGGCAGCTGCTGCATGTCGGGTTCAAGGTGGCGGCGAAGATGGGTGACCGATACTTGAATGCGCTTGATGTGAACGAGGCAATCGTGGCGAAGAACGTGACGACGAACCTGTTCGAGCGGCATATCAAACCTGTGTTTTTGGGCAGGTAGTGCAGCGCTGATGCGGGTCTCTTCGCTCCGCTCCGAATGACGGCAGTGAAAGGTCCGAATGATTGTTGTGCTGATGGGCGTGAGCGGTTCGGGAAAGACAACGATCGGAACGCTGCTTGCTCAAAAAGCATGTGCGGTCTTTGCGGATGCGGACGATTATCACCCTGAGGCAAACAGGGCCAAGATGGCGGCTGGGCACGCGCTTGACGATGCAGACCGGGAGCCATGGCTGGAGATCTTGAACGGCGTGCTGCGGGGCTGGCACGACAACGGAACCAAAGGCGTGATGGCGTGTTCTGCGCTGAAGGTCAAGTATCGCGAGACACTTGCAAATGGCATGCCGGAGCGGGCGGTCATCTTTTGCCTGTTGGAGCTTTCGAAGGAGATGCTGGAGAAGCGCATGGCAGGGCGGCACCATGAATTTATGAACCCGGCCCTCTTAGATAGCCAACTGGCGACGCTTGAGGCTCCGGGGGGAGCGCTGGTAGTGAAGAACGATCGCGCTCCAGATGAGGTGGTTGATGAGATTTTGCAGGGCATTGCGGAGAGAGTTTAATGGCGAGTTCTTTGTTCGATTTGAGAGGCAGGTCGGCCGTCGTTCTTGGCGGAACTTCAGGGATCGGCCTGGCGATGGCGCTTGGCCTGGCCGATGCAGGAGCCGATGTGGCGGCAAGCTCGCGCAGACAGGAACAGGTTGATCAGACCGCTAAAGCAATTGAAGCGAAGGGGGTTAAGACGCTGCGAGTGGCATCGGATGTAAGGGACCGAGCCTCTTTGCAGGGGGTGCTTAGGGCGTCAGTGGAGGCGTTTGGGAAGGTGGACATCCTGATCAACTGCGCGGGCAAGATCAAGCGAGCACCGACCGTGGACTTCCCCGAGGCGGAGTGGGACGACATCATGGACACGAACGTAACGGGAACGCTGCGGGCCTGCCAGATCTTCGGCCAGCACATGATTGACCGCGGCTATGGGCGAATCATTAACATTGCTTCGCTCAATACGTTCGTGAGCTTGAAGGAGGTTGCCGCGTACGCCGCATCGAAGGCAGCGGTCGGTGCGCTGACGAAGTCGCTGGCAGTGGAGTGGAGTTCACGCGGAGTGACCGTGAACGCAATCGCGCCGGGAGTATTTCGTACGGCGTTGAATGCCGACCTGCTGGATAACAGCGAGCGTGGCAAAGAGTTGAAACTGCGGACACCGATAGGGCGATTTGGCAGGACTGAGGAACTGGTGGGATCGGCGGTGTTCCTGGCGAGCGACGCGTCAACGTTTGTGACGGGCGAGATCCTGGTTGTCGATGGAGGATTTCTGGCCAGCGGAGTGAATCAGTAAAGCCCTGTCACTTTGCGGTGCGGAGTTGCGCTGTGGCCACCTGGCCTGAATCGTCGGAGTGAGGCTTCCTCAAAACGATTGCGATGTTGGGCGGCAGGATGGTTAGCAAAAGCAGGAAGATGATGGCACATTCAGGGATGTTGAGCTGATCAGTCTCATAGCAGTAGTACGCGCCGGCCAAGGCGGCGAGGAGTGACAGTGCAATTACTGTACGGGCTACGGTCTTCGCCCAGGGCCTGTTGTCAAAGGGGAGCATGGCGTCACTCTTCTCTGAGCGGAAACACCGTGATCTGCGGATGCTTCGGCCAACCGTCGTTGCGGGCGACCTAGAGACTCGCTCAGGACTTGAACTCTAGGCTTGCGATTTGGTGGCTGTCAAGTAAACAGATGGGGTATAAAGGCGACTTGCTGTGATCGGGAATGCTTGCTGCCCAAGGTCGCTGATCGTGAACGATAGGGTGGCGGGCGACTGTCCAATGTTACTGGATGAAGGACAGTGGATGGCGAAGGTTAGTTCGAGCGGAAGTTTGTGAACTGGAGTTCAACGCCGACATCCTTCGAGCGCAGCATGGTCATGATGTCCTGAAGCGTGTCTTTGTCTTTGCTGACGACGCGGACGGTGTCGCCCTGGATGCTGGCCTGGGCCTTCTTTTTGGAGTCTTTGATGGCGGCGACGATGATCTTCGCCTTCTCGGACGGAATGCCCTGGAGAAGCTTGATCTTCTGACGGACGCTTTGGCCAGCGGCTGGCTCGATCTTTTCGAACTCGAGGTTCTTGAGCGAGACGCCGCGTTTGACGAGCTTCTGCGAGAGGATCTCGATGACAGCCTTGAGCTTGTAGTCGTCGGAGGAGGAAAGCTGGATCGTCTCGTCGCCTTCGAGGTCGATCTTGGACTTCGAGTCCTTAAGGTCGAAGCGGGAGCCTACTTCCTTGGTCGCTTGATCGATGGCGTTCTTCACTTCCTGGAGCTCTACTTTGCTGACGATGTCGAAGCTGCTATCGGATGCCATGGTGTTCCTCTTCTTCTTGTGACTCTTTATTTGGATGCGTGTTGCGGTCGATGTCTATTATGACAGCGTGTCGGGGTTGTGCGTCCGTTCGGGTGTTGTACGTCCCACTCATGCGATGAAGCTGCATGAATGGGGCACGGGAACTTTATGCGACGGTAGGAAAGAGGCGCTGGAAGTTTGTGGTGGTGAGGGTGGCGAGGGCTTCCGGAGTGATGCCGCGGAGATTTGCGAGGAACGCGGCGGTGTGGACGACCAGGGCTGGCTCGTTGCGCTGGCCGCGATGGGGAACGGGAGCAAGGAATGGGGCGTCCGTCTCGACGAGGATGCGGTCAGCGGGGGCGAAGGCTGCGGCATCACGAATGCCTGTCGATCTCGGGTAAGTGAGGTTTCCGGCGAAGGAGAGATAGAAGCCAAGATCGAGCGAGCGCCGGGCGTGGGCCAGATCGCCCGAGAAGCAGTGCATTACTCCAGGGATACCGTGAGGCGTCCGGTGTTCGGCGATCAGGGTGAGAAGGTCGTGCTCGGCATTGGCAGCTCCGTACTTTTCTTTCGCGGCCGGGTTGGCGAGTTCGCTGGTGCGGCAGTGGATCAGGATGGGCTTGCGTGCGGCTGTGGCAATCTTCATCTGCGCGATGAAAGCTGCTTGCTGGGTGGAGATGTCGGGGTTCTCGAGGTGGTAGTAGTCGAGGCCAATCTCGCCAAGGGCGATGCACTTTTCGTGGCCGATCAATACCTCGAGTTTTGCGAGGTTTTCTGGTGTGGCCTGTTGCGCTTCCTGTGGATGGATGCCGGCGCTGGCGTAGATGTCTGGGTGGGCAGCGGCGATATCGAGAGCGCGGTGCATGGTGGCAGGACCATCGCCTATGCCGATGGCCAGGAGTCTGTCGACGCCGGCGGCTTTGGCATTGGCGAGGACAGTTGCGAGGTCATTTGGTTCGGTGTAGAAGTCGAGATGGCAGTGGGAGTCGATGAGCATAAAAGCGTTATGGAAGATTTACGTCCCACGTCTCAGAATCGAGACTTGGGGCACCTGTGCGTTCGTGGATGCGCAGAATCAGGGTGCCGCACATCTCGATTCTGAGATGTGGGAGGGACGATGGTTAGCGGAGGCGTGACCCGAGGGCGATCTCTTCGCCGAATGTCGCGAGGATGGGTTTGCCGTTTTCGCCGTGGCTGGCGGCGAGGAGCATGCCGTGCGATTCGAGGCCGCGCATCTTGCGGGGGGCGAGGTTCGCGATGACGACGATATTGCGGCCAATGAGATCTTCGGGCGTGTACCACTCGGCGATGCCGGAGAGGATCTGACGCTTTTCATACCCGAGGTCGACCTCGAGGCGGAGGAGTTTGTCGGCTTTTGGGATGCGCTCGGCGACGATGATCTTGGCGACGCGGAGATCGATTTTGACGAAGTCGTCAATGGCGATTTGGGGCGTGTCGGGTGTGGCCGATGCGGACGCAGCGTTAGCGAAGGGTGCGGAGGCAGGGGCTTCGATGTGCGGCGGTGTGCCGGGGCGCTCGGTGGTGATGGCGGCGCTTGCGCCGACGTGGGCACCGGGGTTTGTTTCGGCGAGGGAGCCGGTGCGGGGCGGTGAGTCGGGAGCCGTGGAAACCCATATCTCAGAATCGAGATGTGGGGCACCCGATTTTGTGGCGGATCCCAGCGAAGGCTTGCTGGCAGTTTCTTTCGCGGCGGCGGCTTCCTGGGCGTTGCGTTCTTCGGTGTCAATCATGGTCTGGATGAGTCCTTTGTCTGCTCGGGGAAAGATAGGGGCAAGCGGGCCAAGCTTTGTGCCGGGTTGCAGGCCGCCCCATTTTAGGTCTTTTAGATCGCCATTCTTTGCGGCTGCTTCAATGTCTCCAAGGCCTAGTTGCGACCAGACTTGGGCGGTGGTCTGAGGAAGAATCGGGTACAATAGCGCACTCAAAATTCGAATGGCTTCCGCTGAGTCATAGAGAACTTCCATCAAAGTAGTCTTCTGCTCTGGGTCTTTAGCGAGTTTCCAAGGAGCGTTGGCTGCGATAAACTCGTCAGCTCTTTGTGCAAGAAACATTGCTGAGTCAATAACCCCAGCAAGCCCTACCTCGTTCAAATTGAGATTTGATGGGAGAGTGAATCTATACCTCTCGAACGCCAATCTATAAAAAGTTATTGAGGCAAATGAATCCCTTGCAAGCTGGCTGTTCGAAACGGTGAACCATCCACCTTGGAACTCCTCTGATTTCCTTAGAAGTATCTGTTGGGTTCCACGCTGGCCGGGGTCAGGGATAATCCCTCCGCAATACATCTGGATCATCGATAGCGCGCGGCTTACGAGATTTCCATAACCATTTGCGAGGTCTGCGTTATACCTGCCGATGAGCGCGTCGAAGCTGAAGCTGCCGTCCTGTCCGAAGGGGATTTCGCGGAGGAGGAAGTAGCGAACGATATCCGTCGCAAAGAGGTCTTGTTCGGCTTTCGGCAGATCGGGTTTGAGTGAGCCGAAGGCGTCGAGGATGGTTTCGGTGCGGACTACGTTGCCGCGGGATTTCGACATCTTCGAGTCTTCGAAGAGGAGCCAGCCGTTGGCGACTATCGACTTAGGCAGCGGCAGATTGGCGGCCAGAAGGAAGGCGGGCCAGTAGACGCAGTGGAAGCGGATGATCTCTTTGCCAACGAGGTGGAGATCGGCGGGCCAGTAGCGCGCGAACATCTCTTTGTCTTCGGGAGCGTCGGAGCCGTAGCCGACGGCGGTCATGTAGTTCGCCAGCGCGTCAAGCCAGACATAGATGACATGGGCTTCATCGCCGGGGACGGGGATGCCCCACTTGAAGCTGGTTCTTGAGATCGAAAGATCTTTGAGGCCGCCGCGGACGAAGCTGAGGATCTCGTTGCGGCGGGAGTCGGGCTGGATGAGGAGTTCGTTCGACTCGATCAGGGCGGCGATCCGGTCGCCGTATTCAGAGAGCTTGAAGTAGTAGTTCGATTCGCTGATGGTCTCGGTAATGCGGCCGCAGTCCGGACATAGTTCGCCGGGGCCGACTTCGACGTAGGCTTCGTCGGAGACGCAGTACTGGCCGGTGTAGGTGTCGAGGTAGATCAAGCCTTTGTCACGCAGCATTTGAAAAAGCTTCTGGACGCCTTGTTTGTGGCGCGGCTCGGTGGTGCGGATGAAATCGTCATTGGTGATGCCCATCCGCACCCAGAGAGAGCGGAAGGTCTCAGAGACCTGGTCGGCAAACTGCTGCGGGGGGATGCCTGCGGCTGTGGCAGACCGCTCGATCTTCTGGCCATGCTCGTCGGTGCCAGTGAGAAAGAAGACGTCGTCGCCGAGAAGGCGGTGGCGGCGGGCGATGACGTCGGCGACGATCGTCGAATAGGCGTGGCCGATGTGCGGACGCGCGTTGACGTAATAGATCGGGGTGGTCAGGTAGAACTTTTTGGGCGTGGACATTGCAAAGGCCAGTTTAGCAGGGGGCGAAAGGCAGGGAACAGGACGGGTTAGCGCGCGGGTGATGGGGATTGCCAGTGGACGCCGTCGGTGGCAATGGTGATGAAAAGGGGGCCTTCGGTGCCTTCGGTGAGGGTTGGGCCAGTAGATTTCTGGTCGTGCTCGGCGGCGTCGGTATAGGTGATCTTCATCTGGCCGGTGCCGAGGACCTTGAACCTGTAGTGGAAGTCCGCTCCCGGTGCAATGCTCTGGGTGCCGAAGCTGGCGCTGGGGTATTCAACCTGAACGACGCCGAGCGGTGCCGTGGTGCGGTTCGAGACGGTGGCTTCAATGTATGCGGAATGGCAACCGGCAAGGGGAAGCCATAGAAGAAGGCCGAGTATGGCGGGGAACGATCCACGGACGCGAAAAACTCTTGGTTGCACGGCAGGAATGATTGTTAGAGCAGAGCTTGTAGATGTCGAACGTGGCGCTGGCAACGGCATTCTGTCAGGGTATCAGGCGGGGAAGGCAGTAGCTCGGCCAAGGACGCGCGCAGTCAGGACAACTCCACTGCGGCCGTCGTGGAGGGTCATAGGAAAGGCGATGACGCTCCAATTTTCTCCTGAGTCCTGGCTGGAGTATGTGGAAGGGTCAGCGAGCAGGCCTTTGCGGCTGCGATCGATGTACGTCTGGCGGGTAGTTGCGACATCAGCGATAATTCCCCGCCAGTCGCGGGTGAGGGCAGGCATCTCTTCGAAAAGGTTGCGGTTCTGGAACCAGGCCCGATCGTGACCGAGGTAGTCAGCAACGGTGTCGTTGCAGTAGATCCAATTGCCGGAATCATCAAGAATCTGGATGAGCACGTCGGCGCCAATCGCAAGAGCAATCCGGGAGTAGAAGAACTCGCGGGCGCCGACCACGACGGGGTCACCGCGGCGTTTTGCGTCGAGCGATTTGAGAGCGGTGATGAGGTCTTCGTTCGAGCTGTAACCTTTGAGCAGATGCATGTCTTCAACTCCGCCAAAGTGGTGTTCGAGGGTGGCGGATAGAATGATGATGGGAACCTCGGGGCGCGACTCCCGCAGGGTCACGGCAACGTCGGTGCCAAACTGGCCAGCGCCGAGATGATAGTCGAGCACGGCGATATCGGCCTGAGAGAAGGCCTCGACAGCTTGCTCCACGGTACCAGCGGTGAGGACCTCATATCCGTGCTGGCGAAGGATGATGGCGCGCAGGAAGAGGTTTGCGGGCTCATCGTCGAGAAGCAGTATGCGAACTGGAACTTCGGCAGTGATTTTGTCAACTTGCGTGCTTGAAGGGCGATCCATCATTGCCGTATAGGATGCAGCCTTCGCCTGAGGAAAGGCCCAATGTCTGCTATCTATCTTTAGAATTCGCGCGGAGTTCGCGCAGGATGGCTGGCAGTCGTTTAAAGATTGCGACGGAACGCATCCACTCACGGCTCTCGAATGCAGGAAAACCGCTGACTGTGGCTCCGGGAGCTACATCGCCCGGAATGCCGCTCTGGGCGGTAACTGTGACGCCGTCCCCGATTACGGAGTGACCAACGACACCAACCTGGCCTGCAAGGATGACGTTGTTGCCGACTGTGCTGGAGCCGGCGAGGCCGACCTGGGCGCAGAGCAGGGTGTCTTTGCCAATAACGGAGCCGTGGCCGATCTGAACCAGGTTGTCGATCTTGGTCCCGGCACCAACGCGGGTCTCCCCAACGGTAGCGCGATCGACGCAGGCATTGGCCTGCACTTCCACATTGTTCTCAAGCACGGTTGGGCCGGTCTGGGGGATCTTGTGCCAGGCGAGGCCTTCGTGTTTCAAGTCAAAATGGCGAGCAAAGCCAAAGCCGTCGGCACCAATGATGGCGCCGTTCTGGAGGAGTACGTCGTCGCCGAGGTGGCAGTACTCACGAACGACTGCGTGGGCGTGAGCGAAGAAGCGGTTGCCGACGACCACGTGTGGATAGAGAACGACATGGGGAAGGATGACGGCATCGTTGCCGATGGTGACTTCATCGGAGATGACGGCGTAGGCGCCGATGTGGGCACCGGTGCCGATCCTGGCGCTGGCTGAGATTGAAGCCGTGGGATGAACGCCTGGGCCGTAGACCGGCGGCTCATAAAAGATGGCCAGGGCGCGGGCGAAGGCAAGGTATGGATTGGTGAGACGGAGGGTAGAGGCGCTGATCGTAGGGAACGCAGGATCGACGAGCACGGCAGTAGCGCTGGTGGTATGTGCGAGTTTGGCGTAGCGAGGATTGGAGACGAAGGTGAGGTGGCCGGGGCGGGCTTCTTCGATGCCAGCGACTCCTGTAATGGAGGCGGCGGGATCGCCGTGAAGATCGGCTCCGAGGCGGGCAGCGAGATCGGCCAGGGTGAGGCTAAGTGGGACAGCGCGCGGCATGAGGAAGATTGTAGCGGCTTGACTCCGCCACCCAGATTAGTTGGGGCGGGTGGTGGGTGGGGTGGGAGCCTGGAAGAGGCTCTCCTGAAGTTCCTTGCGAAGCTGCTCAGCGTTCTGGGCAGGCACGGGTTTTCGGGAGGGCGTGGTGATGACGGCGAGAAGCTGGAAGTCGGTGATGGCGGATCGAGGGATGAAGATGCGTTGCGTGTTGGACCGGATATCGGGCGGGGAGATGCTAAGGCCGGAATCCTCGATGAGGGAGTCAATGAGGGCGAGACCGGGGTCGGCGAGGCCTTCGAGGAGGTCCGGGGCGGGATCGGTCCGCTTCTCCGGTCTTCCGTCAGCCCTGGCATCGGCTGCACGGAAGACAAGTCTCACCCACAGGCCTTCATTTCTGGGCCGGGCAAGGAAGGTCCGCCGCGCCAGGCGCTCCGGGTTGATGGTGTCGCCAAGGTTGAAATCTCGCACAAAGCTGATCGTTTTTATGGTGGCGAGAGGGATTTCCTGAATGCGCCCGGAGAGATCGAGAAGGTCAATTACCTGAGAAGGCTGGGGCCCGCGAACGAAACCAAGCAGCGGAAGATATCCGGGCAGGATGTCTCCGGAGAAGCGGCGAACAAGGACTTTCTTGCGGGCGTTCGACATGAGGCTAAGCGTGGACCATGCACGGTGCAACCTGGCGGATTGTCGCACAAGTTTGCGGGTCCGGTCGGGCCGGGCAACGAAAAAGGTGCAAATGTGTAGTCAATACGACATCAACATGATAAAGTGGAGTCTTGTGTCCAGCCCTTGGCTCCCATCTAAGAGGCTGATTCGCAGAGGCTTAGAGGTAACTTTTCAGAGCCCAAAAGAGCCGGATCTACGGCCTGGCACCAGCACCGCGCAGCAGCAGCAGCAGTCACATGCAAGAACCGGAGTGTTCGCGGAATTATGGCCGACTATATCTACCTGCTTGAAAGCAGACTTTCCAAGACCCAGCAAAATGCCCTGCTTGCCATGCGCGAGATTGCTCGTGAAAAGGGTCTAACAATCTTCCTGGTTGGAGGCGCTGTACGCGATCTCACCAGTGGTTCTCCGGTGCGGGACCTGGACGTAGTGGTCCAGGGGAATGCCTTGAAGCTGAAGAAGGAAATAGAGAAGGCCGGGGGCACGATTGTTGGTGAGCATGAACCCGGACAGGCTTTGTTCGTGCAGTTTCCGCGCGGCGTCAAGCTGGAGGTCGGCAGCACTTTGAGCGTGACGTACCCGAAACCCGGCAAGCCGGTGTTGAAGGCGGCGACGATTCTCGAGGACCTGCGGCGGCGTGATTTTACTGCGAACGCAATGGCGCTCTCGTTGAACGATGGTTCGTACGGATTGCTGATGGATCCGCTGAATGGCGTCGCCGACATCGAAAATCGAGAGCTGCGACTAGTCAGCAACTATGGTTTCATCGAAGACCCGATCCGAATGGTGCGCGCGGCGCGGTTGATGGCGCGGCTGGGTTGGCAGATGGATGAAAAGACGGCGGCGCGCTACGAGACGGGCAAGCAGGAGGGGTACATCTCGGCCGCTTCAAAGTTCCAGCTTGGGTATGAGACAGAAGAGATTGTGCACGAAGAAGATCCGCTGCGGGTACTGAACCGTTTGGAGTCTGAAGGCTGGATGCAGACACTTTCGCCCAGTTGGACGGCTGCAAAGGTGAATGTTGCCGAGTTAGAAAAGCTGCGTGAAACCCAAACGGCGCTGCAGATGCAGGGGGTCCATCCGAACACTGCGGCGGCGAACTTTCCGCTGCTGACCGCAAAGCTTTCCCCTAAGGAACTTGCGGAGCTCAAGGCGACTTTTCCGCGCCAGGGATTTGTAAAGGAAGTCGAAGCTCTGGATGCAGAGACGAAGGAGCTTGCGGCGCAGCTTACGGCGAAGACCGCTGCACTCCCATCGCAGGCGTGGAAGTTGCTGCACTCGGCCAAACCTGAGGCGGTGCTGATGGTGGCGCATGGGTCGAAGAGTCCGGCGATCCAGGCCAAGTTCAAAAGCTTCTATACGGAATGGCCGCAGGCGAAGCAGAAAGTGCCGTATGCGCTGATGCAGGAGATGCGCATCCGTCCGGAACTGCCGGGGTATGCGGAGTTCGTCGAATCGCTGGTGTTCGAATTGATGGACGGGAAGCTGGGAACGATTGAGGAGATGAAGGCTTTTCTGGAGCCGTTCTCGCCTCCCGCTCCGCCTCCGCCGGTCCATCTACGCAGGCCTCGTGCGGCAAAGAAGGAGTCGAAAGCGAAGGGCCGCGCCAAGAAGGCAGCGGTAGAGCTGCCTTCCGAAGAGGCGGCAGTCGAAGGCGAGGCCACTCCGGATGCGGACGACGGAGCAGAGCAGGCGGAAGCTCCTGCAAAGCCGGTCAAGATCACGGCCGCGAAGCCGGTCGCCTTGGCGAAGGTAGAGGTGGCCAAGGTTGCCGAACCGGTAGTCAAGACCATGGTTGACACAGCCAAGAAGCCGACTTCTGCAGTGAACAAGAGTAGTTCACCCGTGAAGAAGGCAGATCCGGTCAAGGCTGCGCCGACCAAGAAGCCAGCAGCGCCGGCAAAGGCTGCTACGAAGACTCCTGCGGCAAAGGCGATTGCGGCAAAGGCTGTAACGAAGAAAGCTGAACCGGCAAAGAAAGGTACTCCGCAGAATGCCGCGAAGGTCGTGGCAAAAGGAGTCAGCAAAAAGGCTCCGGTCAAGGCGTTGGCGAAGAAAGCACCCACGAAGAAAGCGCCCGTGAAAGTTGCTGCGAAGAAGACTGTGAAGAAAGCTCCGGTAAAGGCGCGCCGCTAGGACGGCTGCAACTGTGCTTAGCGGCTAGGTGTGTGGTCGGCACGCTCGCTCTGCCACGCTATTCGGGAGAGGTAATCTGGGCGGTCTCGACGAGCAATCGGTACGATGCAGTGCAGGTCCACTGAAGAGACGCTGCCTGTGCAGGTCTCAGCATTCTTGATCACTGGCTAGGATTGCAATCCAAAACGTTTGCATACAACTGCCTGTTTGCCTAAACCCGCCGGCCGAGTCAAATCTGAGCTTTAGCGGCGCTGACTGCGGGCGATGGCGGATTTGGCTTCAGAATCGGCTTCGCGCTTACGCTCTGTTGCTCGCTTATCCCACTCCTGTTTACCTTTTGCGAGCGCAATTTCGCATTTCACCCTTCCGTTCCGGAAATAAAGCCGGGTCGGGA
This sequence comes from Acidobacteriaceae bacterium, assembly GCA_903642265.1. Taxonomy (GTDB): domain Bacteria; phylum Acidobacteriota; class Terriglobia; order Terriglobales; family Acidobacteriaceae; genus Edaphobacter. The sequence goes on from CAHJWN010000052.1 coordinate 15,192, forward strand.
TGAGCGTAAACCCCTTCTGTTTCGTCATACCTTCGAGCTTCCTCACCTCCTGTTTATGTAGCAGCAGTTTGCGGGTGCGGAGCGATTCGTGGTTCATGGCGTTGCCGTGCGAGAAGGGACCGATGTGGGCGTTCAGCAGGAAGCATTCCCCATTTTTGAGCAATCCGTAGGCGTCTTTGAGGTTAGCTTTGCCCTCGCGAATGCTTTTGACCTCGGTCCCGCGAAGAGCGACACCGGCTTCGAATTTATCGGTAAGGAAGTAGTTATGGCCAGCCGAGCGGTTGTAGGCAGCATCGCGCATACCTGCGGCGACGGGGTCGCGATCTTTCGCTTTGACGACGGGCTTGGGCTGATGAGCGACGGTCGGATTGGAGAGAGAGCGTGGCATGGCAATCTCCAAGTTTAGCAGGGATCGCGGGACCTCCCGTACACCCCTTGCCCCGAGCGGTTCAGGCGCAAAGAGCGGGGCAGCATCCATTCAGTCACTGGCACGGAGGTGGCATTGCGATTGGGTGCCGATAGGGCTAGAAGAAGGTCAGGCACATGTCGCCGAGTTCCAGAAAAGGTCTGTAACCCCTTCATCACGAGTATCTGATCTGCAGTTCTCTCGATCCCAAATGCTATACTCACCCGAGCCGGGCTACCGCTTACCGTCCGTATTCCGAGGCAAATTCAGTTCTCGCCGGTCGCCATCAAGCAGCTTCGGCGCAGGCCAGACAAGCTCTACGACAATGAAGTTGCAAACGAGTGCAAAGGACGCCATCCGCTACATGGGCCGCCGGACAAAAAGCTACCTTCTGAGGTCCCCGAGCGCAGGCGATTCTCTTCGTTCAAACGCCGGCGATTCTTCCCGTTTCGGAGTGAAAGGAAACAATCGTTTGCGTGTTCCGGCTTTTGTTCTGGCGTGTGGATGTCTCGCAGCCTTGCTTGCACTCAGTGGCGGTACGGCCCACGCGCAGTCAGCTGCCGGGTGGAACAAGCGGGCAGAGAAAGCAGAAGCGCGTCAGGACTATGATTCGGCCTTTGAATCGTACAAGAGAGCCGCTGACAAGTCGCCAAAAGACATTCGCTACAAGGCCCGTGAGGAGAACATGCGCTTCAAGGCTGGCGCGGCGCATGTGGACCGTGGCCGGACCTATTTACAAGGTGGAGACACGGGCGCGGCACTGACGGAGTTTACCCGGGCGCTGCAGATCGACCCTTCCAACCAAACTGCAGGACAAGAGATTGACCTGATCCGAAATCCCAGGGCGGCCGCTTCGGTCGTCTCCACGGGGCAGCTTGCGGCGCAGAACGAGACGCAAAAGCAGATTGGCTCTGTAACGGGGATTGTGGAGTTGAAGCCGGTGTCAAATGATCCGATCACGCTGCATATGGTCGAGGACACGAAGATGATCTACCAGGCAATCGGCAAGGCGGCCGGACTGAATGTGCTGTTTGATCCTGACTACACGTCCAAGCGGATTCCGGTAGACCTGACGACGGTGACGCTTTCCGATGCACTGCGGATTGTGGGGACGGTCTCGAACACGTTTTACAAGCCAGTGACGGCAAACACGATCTTCGTGGCGCAGAACACACGGCAGAAGCGAACTGACCTCGATGAGATGGCGGTGCAGACCTTCTATTTAACGAATACCAGCACCGCGAATGATGCGACTGAGGTGCTGACCGCGATCCGCAACCTACTGGATCCGAGCGTAAAGATATTCCTGGTAGCCACACAGAACGCTATTGTGATGCGGGCGACTCCTGACCAGCTGTTGCTGGCCCAGAAGCTGCTGAACGACCTTGATCGCGCAAAGCCTGAGGTCGTGGTGGATGTGGCTGTGCTTGAGGTAAACCGGGACCGCATCCGGCAGTTGGGCATCCAGTTGCCGCAGTCTTTCGGCGTAGCAACGGGAGCAAGCAACACAAACTCCACTACTAATACAAGTGCTTCGGGGACTACACCTGCGACCACAGCGACTACAACGAGCTTCACATTGAATTCCCTGGCGCACCTGAACGCAACCAACTTTGCCGTGTCGATCGGCGGCGCAGAGCTGGACGCGCTGCTGACTGATAGTGACACCCGTATCCTGCAGAATCCACGCATCCGGGCCTCTGATGGACAGCGCGCTACGCTCAAGATTGGCTCGAAGATCCCGGTCGCTACGGGATCGTACAGCGCAGGTGCGGCCACCGGACTGAGTGGAGGCATCGGCGTGCAGACGCAGTTCACTTACCTGGACGTGGGCGTGAACATCGACATGACGCCAACTGTGCACCTTGATCGCGAAGTGACTTTAAAGCTGAAGGTTGAGGTGTCGTCGCAGAATGGGTCGGTAACCATCAGCGGCGTCACCGAGCCGATTATCTCGCAGCGCGTTGCGGAGCAGATCATTCAGTTGAAAGATGGCGAACCGAGTGTGCTGGCGGGCATCCTCACTCAGCAGGACAGCCTCTCGCTGAGTGGAACGCCAGGGCTCGGCGAATTGCCGCTGCTGAAGTATTTCTTTGGATCACGCAGGAACGAGAAGCAGCAGGACGAGATTGTCTTCCTGTTGATTCCACATATAGTCCGTGAGTCGGTGCTGAGCCGCCTGAACACGCGAGCAATCGACACAGGAACGAGCCAGTCGATTGAACTCCATCGAGAGGGGGGCGTATCCGCCTCCTCCGACCCGACCGATGCAGAGGCAGGGCCCTCTTCCATTCAGCCTTCAATTACAGCAGCAAACGCAGCGGCAGCGATGGTGCACCCAACACCACAACAGATGAAGTCGACCTTGCCTGCAAACATTCCAGCTGTATCTGCCCCGGTCCAAGCCGGGGGCGGCGTGACGGTGCCGGTAACCGCCGGCGGTGCCTGGGGTGCGAGCGCCAGTGGAATTCAGTTTGCGGTGCAGCCCGCCAACATGTCGCAGGCTGTGGGAAGCACCTTCCAGGCGACAGTGCAGATATCAAACGCGGTCGATGTCTTTGCGGTTCCGCTGCAGGTACAGTTCAACCCGGCAGTGCTTGAGCTGGTAAATGTGGATACTGGAACGTTTCTTGGGTCTGATGGCCAGGCAGTGGCAATGGCGCATCGCGACGAAGGCAACGGGCTGGTAGCGATGTCGGCGAGACGCCCCCCTAATTCGAAGGGTGTTAACGGCGCTGGAAGTGTGTGCACGATGACGTTCAAGGCCCTGGCTGCTGGCGACTCAAGCATCACGCTGGTGAAGGTTGGCGCAAGTGACAGCAAGAATGTGAATTTACCAGCGGTCGGATCGCAGGCCGTGGTGCATGTGAAGTGATGCGTAGGCGGTTGAAGTTCGGCCTGCAGCACTCTGCGCTACGTAAGTCGCCCGCCGGGCCCATGCCAACGCAAGCGGGGTTATCGCTGGTCGAACTGATTATTGTTGTCACCGTTCTGGCAATTCTGGCAGGGGCGGCTGTTCCAGTTGCACGCTTTCAGGTGAAGCGGACCAAAGAGAAGGAGCTTCGACGTGACCTCTGGGAGATGCGGGGAGCAATCGACGCTTACAAGGATGCCGCGATGAAGGGCGGTATGGTGACGAAGGCGGACAGCTTCAATTACCCGCCGGACTTGCAGACACTTGTAGATGGCGTGGAGATTCAATCGAAGAAGGTCCGGTTTTTGCGAAGGATCCCGATTGATCCGATGACCGGGAATACGGATTGGGGTCTGCGGGCAAACCAGGATGAACCGGATTCTGATTCCTTTGGCGGGCAGAATGTCTTTGACGTGTACACAAAGAGTAATGGGACGGCCTTGGACGGGACCAAGTACAGCACATGGTAATCCGACACAGTTCGACAGGGCGCGGGCGGTATGAGCGGGGATTTACGCTGCTTGAACTCATGGTTGTCATGGCGGTCATGCTGATCCTGGCAGCGATTGCAGTGCCCTCTTACCTGTCGTCGGTGAAGAAGGCCAAGGAAGCAGTGCTGAGAGAAGACCTGCACACGCTGCGATCTGCAATCGATTCCTACACGGCGGACAAGGCGAAGGCACCGCAATCGCTGGATGACCTGGTGCAGGCGGGATATCTGAAGGTTATTCCGAAGGACCCGATCACGTCCCGGACGGACACGTGGATTACTGGTCAGAGCGGGTCCCTGACGACGATTGATGAGACCGATCCGGGAATTGATGATGTGCACAGTGGCGCGCAGGAGACATCGAGCGATGGAACCAGCTATTCGACTTGGTGACGGAAACGATTCAGGCGCCGGCCCTGCAACACTGATCTAGACGCCTGTGACGATCCGGCGGCCAGCCTGTACGCCAGGCTTTGACTGCATAACCGGGCCAGCTGGATTCGTGCGCAGGGGCTTACGAAAAGGCGCATACTTACGTCAAAGTACTTGCAGAGCTGCATTTCGCGGGCAAGTGGGCGAAGCCAGCCGAGTCTCCGGAGAACCTCCCTATGCGTCTCGCTTCTTTCGTCACTACATCTAGTTTCGCCGCGCTTATTTCACTTGCAGCCACCGGGTTTTGTCAGCAGAGTCCGACGCCAACTCCAGTTCCGTCATCCACTCCGGCCACGATCCCGGCCACTGTGCCAATGACGATTCCGACCAACATCCCATCGTCACAGCCAACCGACTCGACGACGCCTCCGGTAACGACACCTCCAACGACCTCTCCTGTACCGCCGGTACCGACCGACGGAAGCAAGACTGTTCCTCCGACCGGGGTCGCGGCCGTAAAGACGGACTCACTCCCTTCTCCAGGCGAAGCGCTAGACCCGCATATCAAAGCAGGGAGCGAGGACGATGTGAATGCCGTGGGTACGCGCAATATCGGCGGCCGTGGGATGGGCAACTGGTTTTCGACAAATTGGGAGATCTCAAACGGCAAGCAGTATTCAATGGAGATCGAGAAGTCTGCGCACCTGGTCACCGATCCGGTCGTGGTTGAATATATCAACCGTATTGGTCAGAACATCGTAAAGAACTCCGACTGCAAGGTACCTTTCACCATCAAGGTGATCGACACGGACGAGATCAACGCGATGGCCCTGCCGGGCGGGTTTTTCTATGTCAACTCCGGATTGATACTTGCCGCGGACGAAGAGGCAGAGTTGGCTGGAGTGATGGCGCATGAGACTGCGCATGTTTGTGCACACCATGCGGCGCGGGAGCAGACGCGGATGGGGTACATGCAGATCGGATCGATTCCGCTCTATATCCTGACTTCCGGGTCCTGGACGGGATACGGCATCTACGAGGCGACGCAGCTTGCGATCCCGGTGACGTTCCTACAGTTCTCGCGGCAGTTTGAGAGCGAAGCGGACTACCTTGGGCTGCAGTACATGTATCGCGCCGGGTACGATCCGCAGGCGTTCATTCAGTTTTTCGAAAAGATCGACGCCCTGGAGAAGCATAAGCCAGGAACGCTGGCGAAGGTTTTCGCTGACCATCCCCAGACGCCAGACAGAATTAACCGGTCGGAGGATGAGATTGCGACCATTATGCCAGCCAAGCCCGACTACGTAGTGACAACATCGGAGTTCGACGATGTGAAGGCGCGACTGGCACGCCTTGAGAACAAGCGGAAGATCAACGACGGCAAGGGTGGCAATAAACCCACGTTGCGCAGGGTGGGCGGGACGAATAACGATCCAAATAACCCGAACTCGACGACGGATGATCGGCCTACCCTGGGCCGCCGCAACTAATCCGCCTTATCGTTCTGAATCCAATCAGCCTGCCGGTTATGGCAGGCTGATTGCTTTTCCGATGAGCAAAATAACTGGAGCCGGGCCTATTTCGGCTGAGCCAATCTGCCCGACCGTGGTGATGGTGGCGAGTTCATCCGGTGTGGTGGCTTTTGAAACTGCGACACAGGGTGTCTGAGGGGCGATGCCGGACGTGATCAGGCTTGTGGAGAGTGTGGCAAAGTCGCGTCCGGGCATGTAGATGACGAGTGTTGACTCATCTGGAAAAGCCCCTGTCCAGCTTGGTGTGAGCGACAGCTTGCCGGCGGCGTGGTGGGCTGTGGCAAGGATCAATTTTGAGGCTGAGGTGCGGTCTGTCAGCGGCGTCTTGAGAGTCGCGGCGACAGCGAAGGCAGCTGTGATGCCTGGGACTATCTCGAAAGGAACACCGCCCGCCCGAAGTGCAGCAATTTCCTCGCCGACGCGGCCAAAGACGAGCGGGTCGCCGGATTTCAGTCGAACGACTGACTTGCCAGCGCGGGCATTGTGCAGCATCAGTTCATGAATGCCTGCCTGGGTGATCCGGGGCTGGCCGCAGCGCTTTCCAACAGGAATGATCGCTACGGCTGGGCGGGCGAGGTTGAGAACTTCGTCTGAAACGAGGTCGTCTGGAAGCAGGATATCTGCGGTTTGAAGAAGTTTGAGTGCGCGGACGGTAAGCAGGTCGGGGTTGCCGGGGCCTGCCCCCACGAGGTAGACCGTACCGGGTTGAGCGTCGCGGGTCACGGCTTGAGCTCAGGAGGCAGGGGATTGGTGCGTGCATGTTCCCGGGCGATCACTCGGGAAGGGCATTGATCGAAGCCACAGACTTCGCGCTGAGCGAGTTGGTGGAGGAGCAGCTTGCGCTCTTCGTTGAGGGGCTCCATCTGCGTCACTTCGCGGCGAAGATTACCGAGATCGGTGAGCCAGTCGCCGGTATCGAGAGGGAGTTGCGAGTTAATCTCCTTACGCAGGCGCTGCGCAAGGGCGGGGCTGGAACCTGCGGTCGAAATGGCAATCTGGAGGTCGCCGCGACGGACGACGGAGGGGAAATAGAAATCGCAGAAAGGCGGGTCATCTACGGCGTTGCAGATGATGTCGTTGGCGACAGCTTCCTGGTAAACGGTTCGGTTGACTGCGGGGACGTTTGTAGCAGTCACGACGAGGAAATATTTCGACTTCGGATCGGCGACGTCGCCTGGATGGTAGTCGCGCTGATGGTAGGTAAGTTCACCTGAGGCCGCCATATCGAGGATGCGTCCCCGGGCCTCTGGCGCAATGACTGTGACCTGCGCATGCGCTGCATGCAATGATTCGATCTTCGATTCGGCGAGGTTGCCGGCCCCAACGACGAGGCATCGGCGACCGGTAAGTTTGAGGAAGATAGGGAAGAGGTCCATTGCGTCTCCTCCTTGATGATAGCCGTTCTAATTGAGCCGGGCAGCAGATGGAACAGGCGCTTTCACGGCATACTCATCGAGCAAGACAACAATGAGCGCGGCGGTAGGCACGGCCACAAGTGCACCGATGATGCCCGCAAGCGCAGTGCCGACCAGAAGGGCAACGAGGACGGTAAGACCCATAAGATCGACGCTGGACTTCATAATGCGAGGCGTAATGATTGCGTTCTCGAGATTCACGTAGATGAGATAGAACGTGAGCACTTCGAAGAGTTTCGTCCACGAATCAAGGGAAGCAACGACGCAGACAACTGACATTGTGATGATCGCGCCAGCCACCGGGATGATGTTGAAGAGGCCCATGAGCACACCGAGCAGAACAAAGTACCGGATGTGAAAGATGTAGAAAACAACGGTGCTGGTTACACCAAGGATCAGCATCAGCAAACCCTGGCCGAGAAGCCACTTGCTCATCTTGGTTTCGGCCTTGCGCAGGGTCTGGTCGAGACGATTGCGCTGGGCTGGCGAGATGAGCGAAAGGAAGAACGCGTATGCGTGTTCGCCTTCGAGCATGAAATACAAGCAGAGGAACGCTGCGGTGAGGATGTCGAAGATGTGCGAGAGCCAGAGTGGAAGCGACGTGAAAAGGTAACCGGCTGTTGCCTCAATGGCACCTTGCGCTTTTTGTGCAATGCTGTCGACACCCAATTTATCGGCCATTGGCAGGCGCTTGAGCCTGGAGGCAGCTTCGGGGATGCGCTGGGGTAAATCTGTGAGAAAAGCCTTGAGGTCACGCATCACTGGTGGAAGCGCAATGACGAAGAAGAGTGCGAGGGCAGCGCTGACGGCAACCAGCATAAGGATGATGCCGACCGCACGAGACGGCTGCCAATCTCGGATCTTCAAGTTGCAAATTCTGTTGACGATCGGCATCAATACGACAGCGAACAAGGCGCTGACGTAGAGAATCTCCAACTCTTTTGCAAGCTTCCAGGCTAAGCCGAGGGCAAGGAGGATGGCAAAGAAGAAAACTATGTTGCCGCGAACGCTTTTCGATACCGGTTCTCTTGTTGCGGCTGGTGCAGCGGCGGAGGGGGTGGAGACATCTTGCGTGAGGTCGTTCAGCATACGCTCCTGAAACTTCTTGAAGTGACGGGTTCCAATGCTGAGATGCTCCGGGTCAGCAACAGGTCGCTTACCGTGATGGGGATGGAAGACGAGTCAGCGCAGAGAGAACAGCCTCCATGGTCTCTGCTGGTGCTGTAGCCGAGGTCTCGACGGTGTGCTTCGCAAGGCGGCGATAGAAAGGATGGCGATCCAGGAAACGCGCCTGGGCGGCAACTGGATCGGCGAGGACAGGGCGGGAAACTTCCTGGAGAACGCACCGGTCGAACAAGACAGGAAAGGGCGCGTCGAGGAAGACAGTGATGGTGCCGGGAGTTTGCTCGAGCAGCAGGCGATTGGTGAGTATCTCAGGGGTCCCCCCACCAAGCGCCAGAACAGTCTCAGGTTGACCAAGTGCGGAGGCGAGCGCGCTCGATTCCAAACGGCGAAAATGGGGCTCTCCGTAGAGGGTGAAGATGTCTGGTACAGACAAGCCGGCGCGATGCTCGAGGTGCTGGTCAAGATCAATAAAAGTCCAACCGAGGCGGGCAGCCAAAAGGCGTCCGACGGTGCTCTTGCCTGCTCCCATGAAGCCGGTGAGCACGATGTGACGAATGCCCTTTGGGAGCTTAGGCTTTACTGAATCCAATTGCATCGGAGCTGGCACTGTGGTGGTCATTGCAATCTCCTGATAATTTAGCGGGCTGCAGGTACGTTGGTTGGTTGTAGTTGGTCTGGTTTGATTTTTTAGGCAAAAGAAAACCGCGACCTTTGGGGGTCGCGGCTCGGAAGTTCGAAGTAGTTCGGAGTGCTTAGGTTCCAGAACTACTCACGAAGCTTTCACTTGCCGCACGTGGGCGCCAATAGCTGGGCGTAAACGAGGCGGGCTGGAGAAACTTCTTCATCGATTGAAATAGTACGCTCTGGTTACGTGGTGCGCAATGCTTTGCGTAATGTTTGTTAGATCCCGTCGAGAGGCTTGGCAGCTAACACATCGGTGGTCGTAGAGCTACTTTTCAGCCCGCTCTGGATGTTCTGCCAAACGGAGTCGCTGGGTTCTATGTCTTCTTTGTTCATCAGATCGCTTGCGGCTGCGGCAATGTATTGAAGGTCGCGAACGAGTGCAGCAGAGTCGGGATGCTCCGTAAGGAAGGCCTCAAAACGAGGGTCGTCGCTGATCTTACCTGTACCCGTGGCGAAGAACTCTGGTAGCCGTTGCTCGAACTCGGCAGGTGTCATCTTTTCTACTAACTCGGCCATTAGACTACTTCCTTGATCTGCACGGGCTGAGCCAATTGCTCCGTCTGGCGGAGCAACTCGCGCAACTTCAGCCTTGCCTTGTGGAGTTGTGACTTACTGTTGCCAGTGGAACATTCAAGCATGGTTGCGATCTCATTATGCTCAAACCCTTCGACATCGTGAAGCACAAAGACCATGCGGTAGCCCGGAGGCAAAGAGGCAACGGCCCGCTCCAGTGCAACGCGGTCGACAGATCCTGAAAGTTGCGGGTCGCGACTGCCAAAGTCACGCTTTGGAGCGTCTTCTTCAGAGGGGTTGATCGTTTCCTCAAGTGAGACAAGATTGAGGCCCTTCTTGCGAAGGTGCATGAGCACCAGGTTGACTGTCAGCCGGTGGAGCCATGTGGAGAATGCGGACTCGCCGCGAAAACTTCCGAGCTTGCGAAACAGGTGTAAAAAGGCTTCCTGGGTCATGTCTTCGGCTTCTGAGACATTGCCGAGCATTCGCAGACAGAGGGTATATACACGACGCTTGTGCAGCGCATACAGCTTTGAAAAGGCGTCGGGGTCGCCGTTCTTCGCACTTTCGATCGCTTCGGCCTCGCCTGCTATCGGCGGATTCCGCTTGAAGAGGCCGGAGTTCGGCTTGGCGGAAGCTACGACTGCCGGGACGGGTGGAGCTTCTGCCTGAAGGCTTGTTTCCTGGATGGGAGTTTCCTGCATCGAGAGATAAAACCTTCCTCAGACGATTGAACCGCAGTCGCAAAGTCTGATGTTGTGATTACGTAAGACGCTGGAGAAAAGCGCAAGGTTGTTGCCAGGCCGGGGTACTTAGGATTGCAAAACAGGGTTACGAGCCGATGTAACGAGCGTAGAGCGATCGCGCCACGGCAGCGTCTGTCGTTCCTTGAATGATCGCACGCCCATCGGCGAAAAGCGTCATGGTGTGCGGTGGTCGCTCAAACCGGAGCAGCAGGTCGTTGGAGCGGACAGCGCCGTGGGGTGAGAGTCGCGCATGCATTGCGCCCAAGTCGATGGGGCGGTGGTGTTCATGTATCTGCACGGAGTTGCGCCCACACAGGGTGATGTGCGGGCGAGCTTCGCCAGAGAGATGGCTGAAGATGCGACCGCCACAGACTGTACAAGCGGGGTCAGGAACGGCAGTGGAGATTTCAGAGGGCGTGTTGGTCCAGAGGTCGAAGGAGAGGAGCGAGCGGCGCATGCTGTCGATCTGACCGGTGAGATATTTCAGGGTTTCTGTGACCTGGATGGAGGCCGCGAAGTTGACAGCCGTCGAGAGGATTCCAGCCGTGTCGCAGGTCTCAACCGGACCTGCGGGAGGTTTGGGGAAGATGCAAGCCAGACAGGCAGTTGCAAGGTCTTGAGATTTGCTGAAGCCGACGGGGAGGATATTCATTGTAGCGGCGTAGGCACCTACGGAAGCTGCGTAGATCCATGGTTTTCGTTGTTCGACTGCATAGTCATTCAGCAGATATCGAGTCTCAAAGTTGTCGGTTGCATCGAGGATTATGTCGGCCGAAGCGAGAAGAGCGTGGATGTTGGCAGGAACGAGGTCAGCGATATGGGCGTTGACAACGACCGAAGAGTTGAAAAGAGCAAGTTTGCGGCGAGCGGCTTCGGCTTTGGGCAGCGAGTCACGAGCATCGGCTTCATCAAAGAGGACCTGCCGCTGCAGATTCGAGAACTCCACAAAGTCGCGGTCAACAAGCGTGATGGTGCCGACGCCGGCCCGGGCAAGAAGCGCTGCCGAAGCAGAGCCTGTTGCGCCGCAGCCGACGATGGCGACGTGCGAAGCAAGGAGCTTCTGCTGCCCGCTTGCGCCAATACCAGAAAAGAGAATTTGGCGGGAATAGCGTTCAGAGATAGACGTTGGTGCGGAACTGGCGGTGGCAGATGTTGGTGACATAGATGTGAGCAGGCGACGAGAGCGGCCACGCATTTGTAGTATAGAGAAGGCGGGTGCACGTACATAAATGCCGTTCTGTCGGATTCAACGCATAAGCCCGGCGCATCAACGCAGACGATAAAATTGGCATCAAAGTTTAAGAATCTACATATGAACTCTGCCGCTGAATCACGACCAGAGTTTAGCAACACGCCGTTCGCAACGTTTTGTAAAACAACGTGAAATGTAGCTGCGTGGACAGGCAAAGTATTTGACAAGGAAAAGGTATTAACGAGTGGCTGTACAGCAGGGTTACAACATGAGTCGAACGGGCCCGGGTGGTCGAAGCTACATACGAAATCCTGCCATGTTTTTGCTGCTGTTCGGGATTGCATTTACCGCCCTGTCATTGGGCGCGCAGGTGAGTACGCCCGCCCCGAGTCAAAGTGGAACACAACCAATAACGACGGTGCCCCAGGCATCGCAGTCTTTGCCCCCTGCCGCGGCAGGGGGGAGTTCGGCACCTCCGCCAGGTTCGCGCACGATTGCTGAAGAGAAGCCGCTCAGTACAACCGTGTGGCAATGGCAGGGGCTGCAGGTGGAAGCAATCCGTTTTGAGGGCGTTACGTTCAACGCGGCGGATGCTTTGCCGAAGCAATTGCCGCAGCAGGCGGGGCAGCCACTTGATCCGGAAAAGGTGAGGCAGAGTATCCGGCGATTGTTTGCAAGCGGCCGTTATCGGAACATCGCTGTGAGTGGCATTCGCAATGGAAACAGCGTCACGTTGATCTTTAGTGGACCAGCGCGTTATTACGTGGGTAAGGTGCAGATAGATGGCGTGAGAGACGATCGACTTTCTTCACTGCTTGAATACACAACCAATCTGAATCCTGGCACAGCGTTCACGTCGGCCGCAGTTACAACCGCTACTGGTCTGGTGAAGCAGACGCTTGCCCAGAACGGGTATTACCAGCCGGTAATCGCGATATCTACCGTTCCTGATGACCCCAACCAACAAATGAACGTGACCTACACGATCAATATCGGACCACAGGCTCGCATTGGCGATGTTGCGCTCGAAGGGACAGATCCCGGCTTGACGGTCTCCGAGTTTCGGAAGAAAGGCAAGCTGAAGGCGGTAAGGAAGGTGACGCGCGAGACTACCTCCGACGCCCTGACGGCGCTACGAGCGCAGTACCAGAAGAAGGACCGGCTTGAAGCGGCTGTCTCCTTGCAGAACTCGACCTACGATGAGCCGAAGAAGCTGTTGAATTACGACTTCCATGCTACCCAGGGGCCGCTTGTGAAAGTGTCGGTGGAAGGCGTGAAGATCTCAAAGGCGCGTATTCATCTTCTGGTGCCGATCTACGAAGAGTCAACGGTAGATAACGATCTTCTCAACGAGGGTTCGCACAACATCAAAGAGTTTCTCGAGCAGCAGGGGTATTTCGATACGAAGGTGGAAGTAAGAAGGATTGGCGATAACACGGAGAATGAGCAAGTCGTGTTTTCGGTCGACCGTGGCGTAAAGCATAAGGTGACCTCCGTTGTTCTAAAGGGAAATAAATACTTTGAGACGGACCTGCTGCGAGAGCGGATGCGGGTCCAGAAGGCGGATGCTTATCTGCGCAGCGGACGGTATAGCCCCGCGTTGCTGGCTACCGACATAAACGTGATCAAAGACCTTTACCGCGCGAATGGATTCAACGAGACGACGATTACACCAGTCGTCGAGGACATCGATGACGGGCCTGATGGGAAGCCGCTAAAACTAGCGCGCATCCAGGTAACTCTTACCATTGTGGAGGGACCACAACAGAAGTTTGGAGCCATCGCGTTGACGGGGGTTGACGGCTCGCGTGCCGATGCGGTGAAGGCGCTGTTGAACTCGCAGACCGGACAGCCGTTCAGCCTGATATCGCTCTCCGGTGACCGCGACGCTGTGCTCGGCTACTACCTGAGTAATGGATTCGATCAGGTTCGCAGCGATGTGAGACAGGTGAAGGATCCTGCAGATGCAACGCGAACAAATGTGACCATCGACATTAACGAGGGGCATCAGGTCTTCATCGACCACGTTGTGATCTCAGGCGACCGGCGTACAAAACCGGGGCTCATCCAGAATGCATTGCAGGTGCATGCAGGCGATCCACTCGACCAAAGCGCGCTGCTCGACACGCAAAGGCGACTCTATAACCTTGCGCTGTTCAACGAAGTAAATGCGGCCGTACAGAACCCAACGGGAGATGCTTCCCGCAAGAACG
>CAHJWN010000053.1 GCA_903642265.1 Acidobacteriaceae bacterium
AAAGCGAAGGTGATCCTTGCGTCGCACCTTGGCCGCCCGAAGGGTAAGCCCGTCGCGGCTATGGGTCTTCGGCCTATTGTCGACCACCTTCGCAACCTGCTTGATCACGTTCTAGACCCGGATGAGAACGTTGCTTTCTCTCCCGATTGCGTTGGCGAGATTGCCACAGAGCTTTCTACTAATCTCGAATCCGGCCAGACGCTGCTGCTTGAAAATCTTCGCTTTCATGCAGAAGAAGAAGCCAACGATCCAGCCTTCGCGAAACAGCTTGCAAGTCTTTGCGAGATTTACGTCAACGACGCGTTTGGCAGCGCGCATCGTGCCCACGCATCCACGGAAGGCATCACCCACTTTGTCGCGCAATCCGCCGCTGGACTGCTGATGGAGAAAGAGCTCACCTACATGGGTAAGGTGCTGACGGAGCCGGACAAGCCCTTCGTCGCAATCATTGGCGGAGCGAAGGTTTCGGACAAGATTGGCGTGATCGATAACCTGCTCGAAAGAGCAGATGCCATCATTATTGGTGGGGGGATGGCGTATACGTTTCTCAACGCGCAGGGCCAAAGCACGGGCAAGTCCCTCGTCGAGACCGACAAGGTGGACATTGCCAAACAGGCACTTGCGAAAGCCAAAGAGAAAAACGTTCGATTCCTTCTGCCTACAGACCATGTCCTGGCGGACAAATTTGCAGCCGATTCCCACACCAGCATCTTCTCCGGGGATCAAGCCTTCCCTGCTGAGCTGATGGCGCTCGACATCGGCCCTGCATCCGTACGACTTTTCTCCGACGAGATTGCCAACGCCCGCACCATTGTGTGGAACGGGCCTATGGGCGTGTTCGAGATGCCGGCCTTTGCTCACGGCACCAACGCCATCGCCTCTGCTGTCGCCCACAACGAAGAAGCGACTACGATTGTGGGCGGGGGTGACTCCGTCTCAGCGATCCACAAATCCGGCTTTTCAGACAGAATTACGCACATCTCGACCGGCGGTGGCGCATCGCTGGAGTTTCTGGAAGGCAAGACGCTGCCGGGTGTAGCGGCCTTGAGCGATAAGTAACTGACAGTAAGCTTCACACAGGTCATCAACGAGCTTCACACAGCGTCATCAACGTGGAATACTAACGAGCTAATGCGTAAGCCTGTAATCGCCGCTAATTGGAAGATGTACAAGACCCCGACTGAGTCGGTGGCCTTCCTGCACGAGTTTCTGCCGCTGGTAAAGGCGTGCTGCGACCTTGAGATCGCGATCTACCCCACTATGTCTTCGCTCGCCTCGGTGATTGAAGCAGTGAAAGGTACGAACGTCTCTGCCGGTGCGCAGACGATGCACTGGTTGAACGAAGGTCCATATACCGGGCAGACCTCGCCCACCATGCTCGCCAGCATTAATTGCGACCACGTTCTCCTCGGGCACTCCGAGCGCCGCATCTACGCCCATGAGACCGACGACATGGTGAATTGGAAGCTGAAAGCAGCGCTGGCCCAGGGGCTGGTTCCGATGGTCTGCGTTGGAGAAACTGCCGAAAAACGCGATTCCGGACTCACCGAAGCAGTATTGCGCTGGCAGATCAGCTGCGCGCTCAATAGCATCCGCCCCCAGGATGCCGCACCCATCATCATTGCGTACGAGCCAGTGTGGGCCATTGGCACGGGTTCCGTCGCGCGTCCTGACCAGATTGCCGATGCTCACCGTATCATCCGCCGAGAGATTGCGGGCCGGCTTGGCAAACATGCGGCCAGCGAGATGCGCATACTGTACGGTGGCAGTGTGAAGCCCGAAAATATTGCGCGCCTGATGGCCGAACCCGAGATCGACGGCGCGCTTGTGGGAGGGGCCAGCCTTGATCCTCACAGCCTGGCTTCGATTATTGAGAACGCACTGCCTGTTAAGCGGGCAATTTCGCTGTAGCCTGAACTCTTAGAGACCTAATGCGAAGGCCGGATTTCAGCGGCGAGAAGGTGCTGAAGATGACAGAGCCTTATTCTGGCGTCCAGTGCACATGGGTTGTGAACAGGCCATCCACAAAGCCCAGGTGATAGACCAGGAACAGGCCAAAGCAGATGCTTGCCAGTCCTGAAGCGGTCGTGAGGTATCTCGAGAAGCCGTTGCCCGTCAGCGCGATCGGGATTGCCATGACGGTTGTCATCAGCATCATGCCGACGACCGTTCCCAGCCCAAAGACAACAAGATAGGCGATTGCCCAGGCGGGGTTGTGAATCCTCGACAGCACCAACAAGGCCACAGCGGCTGATCCGGCGAGCCCATGCACGAGGCCGATTGCAAGCGGCCTGATCAGGTTAAAGTATCCGAAGCGACCTACGATGCGGCCCGCGAAGCCCTGCTTTCCACCCTGCGTGACGATCTCGGCCAGATCCGTTAGAGGAGCAGTTTGAAATCGCTCTAAGATGCGTTTCATAAAGCCCGTCAGGTTCAGGATGCCGAGAAGGATCAGCATCCCGGCTACAGCCATCTCCATTGATAGTCCAATCCTCGGCGGAATCGTCAGGTTGAAGAGGATGATCGCGGCGCCGACGATAAAGATGGTCAAGGTATGCCCGAAGCCCCACATCATTCCGATTACAGCGCCCTGCTTCACGGACCGCTCCCGGCTGACGATCGTCGATACCGCAACGACGTGGTCAGGATCGGTCGAATGCCGCATCCCCAGAAACAAGCCCAGCCCAACAATCCCGAGGAACCAGGTGAGATGGCCGCCCGTGATCCTGGTGATGTGGACTGAAAGGCCGGTTGCTGGCAGCGCGGTCGCCGCAATCGCCACTCCCGCGATCAGCATTGCGGTGGCTGAACTCATGGGCAGCCACTTCTTCATAAGCGGCGAATCCGTCCTCCAACGCGACAGCAGGCTTCGCGCCTTCACCATAGCAATCCCGATTGAAATCAGCACAGCGGCCAGGCCAGCACTAAAGGAAACGATCAGGAACAATCCGAGCCCTATCCGGTGCAGCGATACTGCACTCAGCAGCACGACCAGGGCGGCAGGACAGGGGATGATCCCACCCGTCACGCCGAGCACCAGGAGTTGCTTGAGAGATACGGACTTGTCCTGCGCCGCCAGGACGCCGGTCGCGACTATCGCATCGGCGTCCAGCTCGGTGCGGCTTCGCTCGGCCGAGTACCAATGCGAATGAGGCGCACCTTCCGCATGTTCCGGCTCTTCAACTCCCGTCCACGCCCGCAGCAGAAGGTAACCGGCCAGCACCGCGATGATCATGCCGGAGAAGATGCTGAGCCATGGATAGATCTGCTCCGGAACGATGTACTTTGACGCGTAAAGCACCACCGCTCCAAGAGCGTAAACGCCAGCCGTGTGCGCCGCCGTGACAAGCAGGCCCAGACCGATTGCGTGGCGTGCCCGGCCGCGCGAACCCACCAGGTATGCCGCAACGATCGTCTTGCCATGGCCCGGCTCCAGTGCATGCGCCGCTCCAAGGCCGGCAGCAAGGAAGGCTGCGGTCAGCAAAAACCAGAATCCCATTTGAGGTCTGATCATTAACTCAGTAAAGCGGTTGCGTGGCGTTGCCTGCTTGTTCGGCGCAAGGTCCAGCCTGGGCTCAGGCGGCGGTTGAGGAGAAGCCTGCCGGGGTGCGGGCGACGCCTTGGTCACAGGCGAACCTGGCAGCACAGCAACAGATCCTGAAACTGTCTTTGCGGGTCCAGGGCTTTTGGTTAGGGAGGCAGAAGTGGTGAGAGGAACTAGTTCGACGGAATAATCGAAGTCGGCCTCAAGATCCTGCGGGGGACTGTTCAACAGATTCGTAGGGTAGTCAGTCAGCTGCGCACTGCGATCGATCTTGAACTGGCCTGGTCCAAGCAGGGTCACGCCCTTGCCGAGGGTGAGTACGATCTCTTTCCAGCCCGCATGACCTTCAAAATTTGCATCGGAGTAGTGCAGGTGCCAGTGGTCGGATTCCGCCGGAACCGTTCCGCGGTATACCACGCCGATTTTCATCGTCGGCAGGCCGCCCGCTCCTGGTGGGAAGATCACACTCTGAGAAAGCGACGCCAGGCGTACTGCTTGACCGTTCACCTCCAAGCGAAGGCCGTCTTGCCAAGTCTTCGCCTGCAACTTGAGGTAGGGCAGCAGCGTTGCATCTCCTGCCCGCGCAATAATGCCGGCGTTCTGTATCTCCTGATACGTGGGGATCTCTGCAAGGTCGATGATGTACTTGACCTGAACAAATCCCCCTTCGATTCTGATTCCCGCGTAGTGGTTGATGCTGAAGTTACCCATCGGGTGCGCCAGGCAGTGACTTGCCCATACAAAGAAGAGGCCGCAGACGGAGATCATCCTCAGTACGGAAAAACGCTTGTAGCTTTGCCGCTGTCCGAAACGGACGCTTACGGCCTTAGTGAACATTCGCAACCGCCGTGGAAGCCTTAATTTCCGCCAGCCTCATCTTCGCATCGCTTGCGAAGATGACGTGAAAGTGCGGGTTGAGCAGCAGCGCATGTTGGAGATGTGTTCCAGCGTTCGCCTTGTCGCCTAGAGCTTCATCGATCAGCCCGGCATGGTATTCCATTAGCGCGTCTTTCGTTCCCAGCCTGAGCGCCTTCTCCATCTCATCCTTCGCCCTGGCGGGTTGACCATTTTTCAATAAGGCCCACGCCAACGCGTCGGAAGTGTAGACGTCATGCCGGACGTCGAACTCTTTCACTGCGAGTGTCAACGCCTCCGCCAGTTTGCGGTCGTGGTCAGCATAGAATACCGCAAGCTCGCGGTTGTATACCTGCTGGTTGATCTCGTTGAGCCTGCCAATGAATTCGACCGTTGCGTATTGCTTTTCTGCAGCTATGCGGTCGCCACTTACTGCGTAGACATCGCCCAATGCTGCCAGGTAGAGGGGCAGCGGGATGATGGCGATGGCAGCTTTGTAAGACTCGATGGCTTCAGCATAGCGGCCCTGGGCTGCTCGGATCTGGCCCATGGCTGCGAGCGCCCTGTGATAGCGCGGAAAGTCCTTCAGCGATTCCGTTTCGCGCCGCTCGGAGGAGGCTAGGTCGCCTGTCATAAAAAACTGCTCTCCGAGCATGAAGTGCGTCCACGCAAGGTTTTCCGCCGGGATCTGCATCTGTTGACCTAAGACGATGGCTCGTTCGAGGTCATTGTTCGCTCTTGACGTATCACCTCGGATCCAATCAAGGCCTGCTCCATGGCTCGCCGCGAGGAACTCGATGCCGGGATGCAGCATTCCATCCTTCGGCGTGGTGATCCGGTCGTATAGCTTCTGTGCCGCTTCGTAGTTACCGAGTTCCAGTTGCGCGTCTCCCGCGTAGGGATAGGCAGACATCTCAGTTGGCAACAGGGCGATAGCCTTCTGCGCATCCTCGCCTGCTTCACGAAATCTGTGCTCGGCAAGATGCACCGTTGCAAGTTGAGTGAAGGCAGGTGCGGCGTCTTCATGCGTGGACTCCAGCTTGAGCGATGCCGCCAAGGCAACCTCGGCAAGTTGGAAGTAGCTGATGTCCCCTGTCTCCCGCGCTTTCTGCGCATATGCAGCAGCGAGCCGGTCGTAGCTGCCATGGTTGTCCGGATCGCGGGCAACCTGGGTCTGCCAGGTTTTGATGCGCAGGTCGGCTTGTTTTAGTTCGAGCGCACGCGCCGTGTGGCTTGCATTCTCCCCAGACGCAGCATCGGTTTGTGCTGTCGCCGAAGCACTCAAAAGCAAACCAGTTGCGAGTGCCAGGAAGAGAGCACTCGCAACTGGGGTTGTGTGTTGCTGGTTCATCGTTGGTCCGTGTAGAGCGTTACTGCTGGGGCGGGAAGTTGATTGTGCCCGTAGCTCCGGGAAGAGGGTGCGGAGGTGCGAGGTAGGGAAAGGTACCTGGGAATGGATAGTCATTGCCATCGAGATATTGTGTAATCTGCGCATCCGGAGTAATGAACTGCGTACCCTGCAACACGACGAGTACGCGCCTGTCTTCACATTGCGGAAAGCCTAGGCAAACCAGGGCTGCACGTGATCCAACCGGACCGCCGCCGGGAACACCTGCGGGAAAGTGTACGTCGGCAAGCTGCCGCAGGAGCTGCAGCGGCAGGTCGATCGTGGAGAAGTCAACAGGACGGCCATTTTGTAAACCTGCGACTCCAATGTCGAGGTTCGCCGACGTGGTCGCCGAACCTTCGTCCACGTTCAAACGCTGTACGTCTGGCAGGAGGGCGATGCGAAGCAGGTCCTTGCTCGTGTTGCCGAAGGTTGCTGGCAGGAGCAGGGGGGCACCGTTGGGAAGCGCTGTAACGCCAAGGGAAGTAAGGAGACTGGCACGGCTGGCGATCGTGTTGTTGGTTCCATCGTTGTCCGTTGTGGTCAACGCATCAGGGATGAGCGAGGAAAAATTGGCTACATCGTTCTCTGGAATCGCGAAGTTGAACTGGTCACGCATCGCAGCCGGTACGAAGATTGTTGAGACCGCCTGCTGTCCCTGGCGCTCGATCTGGGTGTAGGTGTTCTGTCCATGCCGAGAGGGTACGAGTGAACTGACGGTGGCCCAGATGTTGACCATGGGTCCGGCGCCGCGGAGCGCAGACTTGGGAACCTGGACGGCGATGGAGGTCAGGTTGAAGCCGGCGAAGATATCGACTCCACTTGTGCCATCGGCCCGGACTGGACGTCCGCGAAGACCGGCAGCGGCGCGGAACAGGTCCTGCGAACCGTTCAGAATGCGGGTGAACTGCGCGAAGTCGAAGACGAACGCGTCGTCACGCAGACCGACGAAGGCCGTAACGCCAGCACCGGCTGCGGGGATGACGCCAAACTTTGCGGTGGTGACGGGAGCCGAGGTGAGCAGCGTGTTGCGAGCACCCGTAGTCGTGGGCGTTCCCATGTAAATGGAGGCGGTCTGGGCCTGGCCAGGCTGATCGAACTTTACCTGCACAACGACGTCTTCTTTCGCATCACCCGTGTTGTCGATCTTGAACTGATAAAGGAGGTCGGGCGAGAACGCATAGCTTCCGCTCTCTCCCGGCAGAGCAAAGGGATTGACGTTCATGATCAAGTCAACCTTCGTCGCGTCCAGCGGATCGACAAAGCTGTAGACATCGGTGAGATCGCCTTCTGGGAGTGCGTCGACGGTCGGTGCTTCGCGGTGATCCGATCCGAGGACCTTTGTCATGTGCTTCGCAGGCGCAAGGGTCATGTATGCAAACGTACCGCCGGCAATTGACATTGCAACTGCTGCGCGTAACCAATTTTTCTTCACGTTCATCTTTCCCCCATGTCCGCGC
Source organism: Acidobacteriaceae bacterium (assembly GCA_903642265.1). Taxonomy (GTDB): domain Bacteria; phylum Acidobacteriota; class Terriglobia; order Terriglobales; family Acidobacteriaceae; genus Edaphobacter. Next base: position 7,247 of record CAHJWN010000053.1, read on the forward strand.
TTCAGGCGGGCAGTTATCCGAATCTCGTTACATCTTCTGTGCTGGAATGGTCAGCAGGAACCGGTCATCGATTCCCATCATCTGGATCTGGTTCGGGCCAATCACGTAGTACGCAAGGTTGTTGCCCGCTATGTTTGCGAAACCGCGACCACCTGCAGACAGCGGGCCTAGAAATCCGGTGACGGTTGGATAGCTGATCGAGCTCTGCGCATCGGTGAACGTAAGATTTCCGCTGGTGAACGATCCACTTGCTGCAGCCACAACCTGGCCGCTGCCCGAGATCGTTCCATCACCTTCACCCGATACCGAGAAACTGTAGGTGCCAGCTGGGCTGAACCCTGCCGTGACCTGCGGATATAACTTTCCGCTGCCCGTACCGTCAAAGCTCGCGACAGTAGATGTTCCGGTACTGACCAGTGTGGTTGTGAAGGTGTCTTTGACCACTCCGCCGTCGGAGAGGGTGATCTGCGCTGTGCCGTTTGCGACCGTGTACCCGCCTGTAAGCTGCACGTTCGTATCGACGCCCGAGCCAAGATTGTAGTCTGCCGAACCGCCGCTTATTCCGCCTTTGCCGTCGGCAGTGAAGCTTCCCAGAACCGAATAGTCGCCGTCGCTCGCGTCTGTTCCGGTGACGCTGAATACGTAAGTGCCGCTTAGCGCGGACGAACCAAGAGTCATGGCTGGAGGGGGCGGAGTTGAGTTGCCGCAAGCTGAAAGCACCAGGGCCAGCAACGAGGTCCCGGCATACTTCGCAATGTCTTGAAACCTGTAATCACTCATTAATCGTTCCAGTCTGGTGGCATGAGTTGCTGGTCTGGTGAACTAACGCTGCCATCGGCAAATCGGTTTGTTGTAGAACGCTATTTCCATCGGTCGTAAAGTGCGTGAGACAAATCGAATGCCGAAGACAAAAGGGTGCGTGAGACAAACCAGTGCGTGAGACAAAGCGCACGGCATCGTTGCTGCAGGAAGCATGCAGGCGAAAAGTTTGAAGTTGGGCCCTTTGAATCGCGATCAGTCTCGCGGAATAAAGTGGAGATGTAAAGCACTAAATAGCGGATGAGTTGAGTAATTTCGGTTCTGGCCTGAATTGTCCACTAGTGACCCGATGCGTCCCGCCCTGTTCTGCGGTTCTACTCCCCGGGGACATGGTCTCGATACAGATCCCACCTGGTTGTCAACTCGCGCACGACTGAACTCCCCACCAGCCACGTTGCCTCAAACGCAGTTGATTTGATGTATGGGGAGTTCACACTTTCAAGCGCTGTCGTTCCCGGCCTCGGCATGCTGTAGTTGCTGCCTACACGAAGCACCATGAGGCGCTGAAAGTCAACACGATGCATGCGGTCCAATCGCAGCATGGCCTCGGCGATCGCGGAATCTTCCATGTTGGTCATGGCGAAGTGCCCTCGGCCGCCCGTCCACAGCTTGACCCAGTCCTCCGCGTACTGCGTCATCACTTTGCCATGCCAGTAGGTGTCGGAAGCGAAGCTGTCGCCTTCGAACACGATAGGGGGCCTGGCAGCATTGGGATAACCATCCCATCCTTCGCGACTCTTCGCCATGGCCTGGTTGTCGGGAATACTGATTGAGCGTGTCTGGAGAAAGGCCCAGTGCGCCAGCTTTGGGTTGAGTTCGTAGAGGTCGCTGCTCATTGGCCTGGCTGGCAATACGTTCGGCTCGTGGGCCCCGATCACGAACAAGCCGTAGGGCCAGGCTGCCGGGGCTTCACGGCTGTCGATCTGCCGGGACACATCGTTGACCACAAAGCTTGCCCAGGCCGCCGACCCGATCGAACCCTGCTTTGGATCGACGCCGGCGATTCCGGCCACCAGGAAGTACGCATGGCTCAGGTCGAATCGCGGATCCAGTCCCAGCACCATCATCGAGGGGCCGGCGTTTGCCAACGTCATACCGGTCACGATGCCGAGAACATCATGCGCTTTATTGATCCGGAGCGGCCTGACGCCACCTGGAAACTCCACCCTCTCATCCAGGTGCTCGCGCTCGACCCAATATTGGAACTCGCCGGGAACGTCGCCCGTGTCCTCACCGGGCTCGAAGGTGGTGACGATGACGACCTTCACGGGCCACGGCTTCTCCTGCGCACCCGCCACGCCTGCGACCAGACTGCACATTGCCAGTAGAACCAACAGACCATTGCTCACGCGCACATCTCCTATCGAGTAGCGGGACCTGGTACCCAGGCACATAGATTTTCAGCTATGCCCTCGAGTGTATGCGAACCTACCGCGAGACTGGAACGATGGGCAGGCTTACATAGCTGGCCGTGCCTGGCTTATGCCACACCCGCTCAGTTGCTTTCTGATAGTCCGCAGGCTTCGCATCGAAGATGTTTGGCACAAATGTCTGCGGGTTGCGGTCATAGAGCGGGAACAGTGTGGACTGGACCTGCACCATGATGCGGTGGCCGGGCTCGAAGGTATGGTTCACCATCGGGAGGCCGAACTTGAACTCCAACGGCTTGCCCGGCGTCAACGCTTCGGGATGCTCAAAGCTGCTCCGGTAGCGGCCGCGGAAGATGTCCGTGGCGATTGGCAGTTCATAGCCACCCATCTCAAGCGGAGGCGCTGTCCGGGTCGGGTAGACGTCGATCACCTTGACTACCCAGTCGGAATCCGTACCGCTGGTTGAGGCGAAGAGATGCGCCTCCGGTTCGCCCGACAGTTTCATGGCTTGGGTAAGTGGCTCGGTCTCATAGGTGAGCACGTCCGGCCTGCCGTCCACGAAGCGCTGATCGGTGAGCAGCCAGCTTCCCCAGGCGGCATTATCGTCCGCTGCCACCGGGCGGGGACGGTAAGGCACTGGCCTGGCGGGGTCGGAGACATATTCATCGAAGTCTGCACCGCCTGCGGGTGCATCGAACGAAAGCTTTCCACCCGCTTCCAAATACATAGGCTTCGAAACGCTTGGACAGCCTGCTTCGCAGCTGGCCGGCCACGCCTTTGGGGTCTCCCAGTGATCTTCGCCCGTGTTGTAGATCCATGCCCGCGGCGTCTCCACCTTCGGCGATCCAGGCTTCAGGTACTCGTTGAAGAAAGGGAGCAGAACGTCTTTGCGCCATTGCGCGGCTGTGTCCGTCGCCCACATCATCGGGCCTAGGGTTCGGCCTTCGCGGTTGACCTGGCTGTGACGCCATGGGCCCATGACGAGATGGTTGAGGTGGTGGGTGTCCTTGGCTTCGAGAGCGCGGTAGGTGTGAATCGCTCCCCACATGTCTTCCTGGTCCCACAGGCCTTGCTCCCACATGGTGGGAACCGTCATGGGTGCCATGGCGATGAGCTTGTCCAGCGCCTGGCTTTGCCAGAAGGCGTCATAGGCCGGGTGGGCTTCTACGGTTTTCCAGTACGGCAGCTGGTCTGCACCGACTGAGCGTGCGAAGTCGCCGGCTGAACCGGCTTCAAGGTAATTGGTGTAATCGTCGCGGTTTGCACGGGGAACATGCACGCCTTCCCCGCGCATCGTTGTCTGACCGACGAAGTAGTCGATGTTGTTCTGGCGGAAGGCACCGTAATGGAACCAGTCATCGCCCATCCAGCCATCCACCATGGGGCTCTCGGGTGCGGCAACCTTGAGCGCCGGATGCGGGGCGAGCAGCGCCATAACGACCGTGAAGCCCTCGTAGGATGACCCGATCATGCCCACGCGGCCATTGGTCTCAGGGATGTTCTTCACCAACCACTCGATAGTGTCGTAGGCGTCGGTGGTGTCGTCCGCTCCGGTCGGGTTGAAGCCTGAGTTCACGGGCGGAGGCGTCATGAGGTAGGGGCCTTCAGAGCCATACTTGCCGCGAACGTCCTGGTAGACACGGATGTAACCCGCGCCGACGAAGATCTCGTCTGCGAGCGGCAGCGCTTCGATCATCCTGGGAGAGTCCGAGCGGGCGGCTCGGGCGGCAGCGTTGTAGCAGGTGCGCGTCAGCACAATGGGAGCACCCTTTGCACCCTTGGGCACGACGATTACGGTGTATAGCTTGGTGCCATCGTGCATCGGGACCATGACGACGCGCTTGTCGTAGTCGCGATCGACTGCTGGCGCTTTGAAGTTTTTGGCCAGGTCGTCGCCCACGGGCTTCTCCTGCGCTGCTGCGATGACTGCCACTGAAAGACACATGAGCACTGCGACTTTGAGCAATGAGGACCGTCCTGGAAATATTCTTTGATTGTGTGTCTAAGTTACCATCGCGCCCTTGAAGAGATGCCTCGGTTGGAGGGTAGGAGTACGGGGAAAGGCACCCTACCCCATGGGTGGTTCTGGACGCAAAGTCTCACAAAGAAGTGACTTAGGTCTGGACCCTGGTTTTCAGAATTGAGGCACAGAAGGCGTGGAGAAGTTGGACGGGCCTGTTCCTGGCTTGTGGTTTGTCAATAATGCAGGGCATGTTTGGACGTCGTGGCAGGTCGACGGATGGCCTATCTCGGCCGCTAGAGCCACGGCCAGCAGAAGCACCTACTGCACGGCCACAGCCGTGCCGCTTAAGCGAAACGAGGTCTTCCAGGAGTTCTAGCTCAGTCCGAACTCGCCTGCCAGGAGTTCGTAGCTGCGCAAGCGAGCGCCATGGTCCCAGAGGATCGAGTTCACGACCAGTTCTCCGACTCTCAGGGCAGCCGCCATCTGGCGCAACTCGGCACCAACTTTCGATGGGGTCCCGACAAAGTACCTTGGCCACTCTCCATCTTCTCCGCCGCCGGCTCCGAACGCCTGCAACTCTCGGAGAGCTTCTGTAGGTTCTGCGACTGGTCTGCGGTCGCCGAGGCGAATGCGACGCTGCAGGACCTTGACGCTCGACGAAAGATAATCGGCTTCTTCCTGGGTCTCCGCGCAGACCACCCCCACAGCAACCGTTGCTTCAGGCGTGGAGCGACCACCGAGCCTGCCGCTGGCGAGAAAACTCCGTTGGTAGGCTTCTACTGCGGACCGTGTGTAGACCGGGCTGAAGAAGTGCGCGAAGGTGTAGGGTAATCCAAAGCTGGCCGCAGCAGCCGAGCTCCACATGCTGGAGCCGAGCATCCAAACATCCGGAGCACCCGGCATCTCCGGTGCTACACGCATCTTCTGGAATGGATGGCGCTCCGGGAAGCCTTCGCCAAAGTAGGCGAGCAACTCCTGAACCTGCTCCGGAAAGTCGTCGGCCATGGGAGCCTTCCGATCACGCTTGAGCGCCAGAGCTTCGACCGGACCACCGCCGGGAGCACGGCCAATGCCGAGATCAATCCTGCCAGGATAAAGCGCGTGGAGCGTTCGAAAGACCTCCGCCACTTTGAGCGCCGAGTAGTGCGGCAGCATGATGCCGCCTGACCCGATCCGGATTCGCTGCGTCTCCGCCCCGATCCGGGCCAACATGATCTCGGGAGCCGTGCAGGCAAGTGTGTCCATGGCGTGATGTTCGGACATCCAGAAGCGCGAATATCCGAGCGCATCTACACGCCGTGCCAGGGCGATCGAGTTTGCCAGCGCCTGCCCCGGCGAACTGCCGTCGGGAACGGGAGACTGGTCCAACACTGACAACCGAAGGTCGTTTACAGCCAGACCGTCTACACCTGCGAAACTGCTCACATCTTCTAAATGACTCACATTGATAGGATGTCCAACCCAGCCGAACGACTTACGCTCCGTCGGCGATATCCGGTCGGGAAAATTGCATCTCAACTTATATGAGCGACAAAATCTCGGACGAAGTTTTCGACACCCTGCCTAAAAAGCCCAACTTTTTGCTGATCGTAATCCTAAGTGGACTATCGATCCTCGCGATCTTTGCCGTAATTCTTTTCGTGCTGTCTGATGCTGGCAAGAGGATGTTTCCAAAGCTTCACACAACCTCGTACCTGGTACAGACAAACTCGACAAGCGTGAGCTCCTAACGCGTTTCATGGGGGCGCACGGTCGAATTTTCGTATGTCATCTCTGTGAACCGTTAGACGTTAGCCCTCTGCTGGAGCGACATCAGCACGATGTCCAGGGACAGTTCGATTGTTGGTGAATATTGCGCTGGTCTCATGAGCTACACACTGACCGAGCAGTCGTGAGTACCCGCTGGGCAATGTCCTATCCGGTGGTTCATACTTTCGTTGCGATTCACGACGTACATGCCATTGTGAGTGGTGAGCGATGGTTTGCTCAGAACCAGCCGCAGGAGCTTCAAAAGTGAACACCGTACCGATCTCAAATCTTCCTGCCTTTGATGCTGCAGCCTTCGCAGCCCATACCCTCAGCTCCGCCTCGAACTTGGCTACCGTACTTGACCACACCCTGCTGAAACCAGAAGCGACACGCACCCAGGTGCTGCGGCTTTGCGCTGAAGCAGCCGAACACCATTTTGGCTGCGTGATGGTGAACCCGGCGTGGGTTTCTGTTGCAGTCCAGGCGCTTTCAGGGACAAGCGTCCCAGTCGGCGTTGTGGTTGGCTTTCCCCTCGGGGCGACGCTTTCGAGTTCAAAGCGGGATGAGACGGTCCGGGTGTTAAAGCTGGGTGCCCATGACGTGGACATGGTCCTCAATATCGGGCTGTTGAAGTCGGGTCAGAAGGAGGACTTCGAGGCGGTGCGCCAGGACATTCGCGGAGTGGTTGAACTTGCGCACGCCTCCGGAGCGATCGTGAAGGTGATCCTCGAGACCTGCCTGCTGACCTTCGAGGAGAAGCTACGCGCTGCCGACATTGCACTTTCTGCCGGTGCCGACTTCCTGAAGACAAGTACCGGGTTTTCGACGGGCGGGGCGACGATGGACGACATCACCCTGCTGCGCGGCATCGCTGGAAACAATGCTGGCGTGAAGGCATCAGGCGGGATACGGTCGCTTGCGGATGCGCGAGCGATGCTCGAAGCCGGAGCAAGCCGTATCGGTGCGAGTGCCAGCGTACGGATTCTTGCTGAACTTGGCGGGCAGGCCCCCCTCCCCTCTACCCCTAATACTTACTAGTTAGAAGGATGCCTGCATGCGAATCACTTCGATAAGCACGATGCTCTCCGTTGCACTGTCCGCCCATTGTGTGCACGCGCAGGCCCACCAGGCACCTGCTCGCGACCCGCACACACCTGGATACGTTGCGGCGACAGAGCTGCCTGACGCGACCAATGCTCCTGCAGATAAGGACGGAAACTTCATCCTCGGACCGACCCATCCTGCGATGAAGGAGGACATTCCGCTGCCGGATTCGCAGCGGGGCAGCGTCGAGGAGTTCACGATGAACTCTGCCGAAAGCAAGATTTATCCCGGCATTGCGCGCGATCCAAAAACGTTTGGCACGCCGGACCCCGGCGATCCCGCGAAGCTGATCGTGACAACCAGCCATGCTGCACCCTACACGCGTAAGGTAACCGTCTATATTCCCAAGCAGTATGTGCCTGGATCGCGGGCGCCATTCATCGTTGGGGCGGACGGCCCTGATGCGCTGCTGTTTACCGTGCTCGACAACTTAATAGCGGAGAAGCGGCTGCCGCCGATGATTGCGATCTCTGTCAGCAATGGCGGCGGGGATGCGCAGGGTAGCGAACGCGGGCTTGAGTACGACACGATGTCCGGGCGCTACACGGACTTCATCGAGACCGAAGTGCTGCCGCAGGTGGAATCAAAGTTTCATGTACTGCTGACGAAGGACCCGGAGGGCCGCGCGACGATGGGCGGAAGCTCCGGGGCCGCTTGCGCGCTGATCATGGCGTGGTATCACCCGGAGCTATACCGGCGCGTACTTGCGTACTCGGGAACATGGGTAAACCAGCAGTGGCCTTCAAATCCAGAGACCCCGCACGGAGCCTTCGACTTCCACGAGCACCTGATTTCCGACTCGCCGGCAAAACCAATCCGTATATGGATGGAAGTCGGTGACAGGGACCTGCTGAATCCGAACATTATGAACGACCACATGCACGACTGGGTCACTGCGAACGAGGCCTTGGCAAAGGTGCTTGCGGCCAAGGGATATCACTACCAGTTTGTCTTCGCGCGGAATGCCGGGCACGTCGATCACGCGACTAAGGAGCAGACCCTGCCAGAGGCGCTCGAATATCTCTGGCAGGGCTATGCATCCAAGGCTTCAATGCCAGGCGCGCCTGGCCAATAATGCGCTCAGCCCCGAATGCGCTCGGCCACTAGTGCGCTCGGCCACTAGTGCGCTCGACAGTTAGTGATCAGCAGACATTGCCTCGTTCAGAGCCATGAAGACGTCCGCATATTTGTGATCACCTTCTGCATTCCGCAGCGGATACACCTTCTTCACGTTGATCTCTCCGGCTGGCGGACCAGCTTTGAGGATCGCCATGGTCTCAGCGATGAATTCGTCCAGCGGCATCGCTCGAGGGTCAGTCTTTTGCCGCTCGCCACCCAATTCTGTCTGCACATAGGGCGGTACAAGTTCGAGCAGCTCAACGCTGGTTGCTTTTAGCTGGTATCGCAGGGACTCGGTGTAGGAGTGGAGCGCCGCTTTCGTCGCGCAGTAGGTCGGCATCATCGCCAGTGGGACGAAGGCCAGTCCCGAGGACACCATCATCACTGTGCTGTTCTGCTGCTTCCTGAGTTGCGGCAGCAGTGCTGCGGTCAGCCGGATGGGGCCGAGCACGTTGGTGGTCACCATTGCCTCTGCGTCTGCAACATCGATCGCGTCTGCCGCGAGGTTCTCCGGCTTCGCAATCCCGGCGTTGTTAATGAGGACATTGAGTGCCGGGAAGTCGGTCACAACTCTTGCTGCGAACCCCTTGATGCTGTTCGCATCTCCGATATCCAGGATCACGGATCTCATGCCGGGATTCGCTTTCGTCGTCTCATCGAGCACCTGCTGCCGACGTCCTGCGATCACTACCTGGTTGCCAAGAGTGTGAAGTGCTTCCGCAAGTCCGCGACCAATACCCGAGCCGCCGCCTGTAATCAAAATCGTATTTCCGGTCAATTCCATTGCACGTTCTCCTCAGCATCTCTAACTTAGGATGCTGCAGCAATCTTCTTTGATCCGGAAGTTGTGATGACAATCACGCTCATGAGCACGCAAAGCGTCCCGATGATTGTTCTCAGGCTGATGGATTCGCCTGCGACGAAGTACCCGAGCGCGACTGCGACCACGGGATTAACGTAGGCGTAGGTCCCGACTCTGGTCGCCGATTCATGGTGGATCAGCCAGACATACGCTGTGAATCCGACGATCGAGCCCATCACGACGAGGTAAGCCAAGGCCAGCCACGCAGCGCATGAGACCGCGGACGGATGGAAGCCAGTCACTTCCCTGCGGGCCAGAGCTACCATTGCGAGCATCAGCCCGCCGGCGAGCATCTGCGCACCGGAGCTGGTGATCTTTGAAGCCGGCAGCGGCAGCTTTTTCGAGAGCACGGAAGCGATCGACCAGCTGACGGCGCCGATCAGAAGGGCGATTGCGCCGAGGTTGTCGATTGCGACATCATGAAGACTGAGCGAGTGACTCATCAGCGCCGCTACGCCCGCGATCCCGATGAGCAGTGCAGTGGCCAGTCTGAGAGTGAGCCGCTGCGCGCGCAGGAACAGGATCTCTGCGAGTGCCATAAAAGCGGGGATGGTTGCCATCATCACGGCGGCGATGCCTGAGGGCACCTTTTGCTCCGCCCAGAACAGGAGTCCATAGTCGATGACGAAGATGAGCAGCGCGATAATGCTGATGGAGCCCCACTCGCGGCGGGTTGGCGGCTTGTGTTTGCGCGCCAGCGTCCAACCGAAGAGGACCGCGCCCGCAATAAGAAAGCGTAATGCGGCGAACAGGAAAGGGGGCAGCTCCTTCACGCCGACGCGGATTGCCAGGAACGTCGAGCCCCAGACGATGTAGATGATTGCGAACGCCAGGAGCGTCTTCCATGGCGCCCTGGATTCTGTCTCCCGCATGCTTCATTACTACCAGCAGCGCGCTTGCGGATGGCGCAGGTTTGCTTCAGGTCTCAAGGTGGGGCTTTGAGACTGGTGGGTATGGGTGGGTTGTGGGAAGGATTTTTGCTTACGCTAAATTGCCCACGTTAGCGACGTTGAAGCTGTCGCGAACATGGGCATCCGGAGTGCGGGATTTGGTCCACGCTTTGTGGGCGGCATATTTTACGGTGCAAGCTCGCGGAGGCGCTGGTTCTTCATCAGTAATTCGCCGACCAGTTGTCTAAGGCGGGCGTTCTCAATCGCAAGTTCTCTGAGAGCTGTTTGCACGGACACCTCCAGAGGAGTTGGTGCCGACGCTACTTCGACGTTGAGGTCCATGAGAACACCAGTTCCTCGCGAAAGCCAAACCGCTGCAGATGTTCTTCCAGCACCTTGCGCATCCGCGCTTCATCTGCATCTTCTTTCAATTCCAGGCGAACCAGCAACGTCGTGGGCAAGGCCTGCAGATCGCATGTGACTGCAGGCAATTCGATGGTCCCGTGGTCCCCATCCACGGTTGTTGCGAACTTGTGAGACCAGTGCGCACACAGTTTGCGCATGTAGCTTGCCGCGTTCCCTGTGGCGACTTCCGCTGTTGAAACTCTGACGATTGCCATCATCTCGTTAGCTCCTTTCGATTGCGACTGCAGCTGCATCCAGTGCGTTGACAATCTTTTGCAGTTGTTCTTCCGTCAGAGGTCCACTCCTGTAGCGAAGTTTCAGGGCCGTTTTCAGGTTCTGCATCGCTCGCACCATCTGCAAGGAACGGCCAAGGCCACCCGGAGAGCCGTTGCCGCGCATGCGGCCCATACCGGCTTCGGCGGAGGCGCGGTTCGCTGCGAGGAACTGCTTGCCTGGTTCGGTGATGGTGTAGACCCGCTTGCCGTTTTCTTCTAGGACGGTTGCGTTGCCAGACTCCTCAAGGAAGGTGAGTGTCGGGTAGACGACTCCGGGGCTGGGGGAGTAGCTGCCACCGAACTGCTCTTCGATCGCCTTGATGACTTCATAGCCGTGCCGGGGCCTTTCTGCAATGAGGGCGAGGATGACAAAGCGTAGCTCGCCGTGGTCGAACGGGCGGCCGGCGCCTCTCCCTCCACCCCAGCGTCGGCCGTGGTGATCGGAGTGATGGCCTTCGCCATCGCCGTGTCCAAATGGCCCTCGGAAGAAGCTCTTGTCTGCCCTTGATGATCCCAGTCCGAAGATAAATCGCTCACGCATTGTGCTGCCCTCGATAGTGTTTCGTTATTACTAAATTAAAGATATATCTAAATTGATACGAAAGCAAGAATCCCTTGTGAACTCTGTTGCCCGCTGACCGCGGATGCTGCACAGTACGGCCAACCAGCGCGGAAGCCAAGTAGTATCATCGCTACTTACCGACCAGATGGATTCCCCTACCAAACCGCGCCCCACTGCAGCCGGAGCCGATCCCATCACACCGCACGACCGGTATGAAGGCGACTACCGGCCGTCACCTGACGCTCCCGAAGTGGCCGACGCCGCGGTTCGGCTGGAACCGTTGCAGATCGATTTCCTGCTTCGTCTCGCCGATGCCTTAAACACGACACTTGACTTGAACACGCTGATGCACCGGGTTGCGGACCTGGTGCGGGCGGTGATTGACTACCGGATCTTTGCGATTCTGCTACTGAACGACCGGACCAATGAGCTTCGTATGCGGTTTCAGACAGGCCACACACCCGAGGCCGAACGCATGAAGATCAAGCTGGGCCATGGGATCGTTGGCGAGGCTGCCCTGCATCGCAGATCGATCATGATCGATGACGTCACGAACGCGGAAAACTTTATCAAGCAGGCGCCGCATGCGCTGTCCGAGCTTGCCGTACCGCTGATCGTCAAGAACAAGGTGATCGGCGTGATCGATATTCAATCCGAGCAGCCGGGTTTCTTCACCAACGAACATCGTCGGCTGCTGGAGCTTACGGCATCACGCATGGGCATTGCGATTGAGAATGCCCGGCTGTATACGCGTGTTTCACGACAGGCACAGACGCTAACGGTGCTGAGCGAGATCTCGCGCGAGATTACGAGCATTCTCGACCTTGACGACCTGCTCGAACGCGTCGGGCAGCTGCTGAAACGGGTCATCGATTTCCAGATGTTTTCGATCCTGCTGTGGAATGACCGCACACGCCAGTTCGAGCACAGGTTCAGCTCTCGGTATGGAGAGCGCGTTGTTCGCGAGCACGCTGTGCCGCTTGGGTATGGCATCATCGGCATTGCTGGCGAAGGGCGTGAGCCTGTGCTGGCTCCGGACGTTCGCAAAGATCTGCGCTATGTGGATGCGAACCGCGAGACCCGGTCGGAGCTGGCGACGCCGCTTATCTATAAAGGAAACGTGATCGGCGTTATCGATCTCGAGCACACGCGCGTCAACTACTTCAACGAGGACCACCAGCGCACGCTGATGACGCTGGCCTCCCAGCTCGCGATCAGTATTGCCAATGCGCGGCTGTATCAACGCATCTCCGAAGAAGAGCAGCGCATGGAGCGCGACCTTGAGATGGCGCGCGATGTACAGCTGCGGCTGCTGCCAGCGTCACCGCCGCAACATATTCACGCCGAGATTGCGGCTCGGTTTATTGCTGCGCGATCGATTGGGGGCGATGTCTACGACTTTCTGGACTACGGACCTGGGCGAACGGCGCTCGCGATCGGGGATGTATCCGGCAAAGCCGCGCCGGCGGCGCTCTATGCGGCACTGGTCAGCGGAATTTTGCGGTCGCTCGCAACACGGCATTTATCGCCTGCGAAGATGCTTGCAGCCCTGAACAACCAGCTCCAGGAGCGCAAGCTGGATGCGCAGTACGTCACGATGCTGATGGCGGTGTGGGACGATGAAAACCAGACGCTGCAGATTGCGAATGCGGGTTCCGTGCAGCCTGTTTTCGTTACGAACACGAACTGCGAGACGCCTGAAGAACGCATCGTTAGAACGATCCAGGCGGAAGGCTTTCCGCTCGGCCTGTTTCCGGATGCAGCTTACGAAGAGTTCACCTTGGCGACCCAACCCGGGGACATGATTGTGTTCTTCTCGGATGGCATAGTGGATGCCGAGAATGCGGCTGGCGACATGTTCGGTACCGACCGTCTTGATCACGTGCTGCAACAACAGCCGTGCCCGACGGCCGAATCTACGGTCGAAGCAATCCTGGCGGCGGTCACCGAGTTTCAGGCGGGAACCGAGCACTTCGATGATGAGACGGTGGTGGTACTGCGCGTCCTCTAGAATAGAAGCTCATGTCGATTGAAGTAGTCTCCCCCGCCCGATCTCTACAAGGGTCGCTTACTGTTCCTGGCGACAAGTCCATCTCTCACCGTTATGCAATGCTTGCGGGTCTTGCTGAAGGAACTACCCGCCTCTCGAACTTCTCGACCGGGGCCGACCCCGCATCTTCACTTGCCTGCATGGAAGCGCTTGGCGCACTGGTGAAGACAAGCGGCGAAGGACTGGCACGCATGATCGAGGTTACCGGTGTGGCTGGATCGTTTCCGCAGCCTGCAGCGGCGCTGGATTGTGGCAACTCGGGTTCCACGATGCGGATGCTGGCGGGTCTGATTGCTCCGCATCCGCACACCTTCAGCCTGGTTGGCGATCACTCCCTGACGCTTCGGCCGATGGAGCGCATTCGCAAGCCGCTGGCGCAGATGGGGGGCCGGCTGGAGTTGCACGAAGGGCATGCTCCCATCACGATTCATGGCGGTCCACTCACGGCAATCGATTTTGACACGCCGATTCCTTCGGCGCAGGTGAAGACGGCGGTGTTGTTTGCGGGATTGCAAGCGACGGGAACGACAAGTCTTTCAGAGTCGGTACGAACGCGTGACCACTCCGAGCATGCGCTGCGAGCGTTTGGAGCGACGTTGAGCCGGACCGGCGATCGGATTTCCATTCCAGGTCAGCAGAAGCTGAAAGCAATTGACGCTACTGTGCCCGGAGACATCTCCTCTGCGGCATTCTTCCTCTGTGCTGCGCTGCTGTTTCCTGACTCGAACCTGATCCTTGATTCGATCGGCATGAATCCCACACGGACCGCGCTGCTTGATGTGCTTGGGCTGCTCGGAGCGAAGTTCAAGGTGCTGAACGTAGAGGAGCATCACGGCGAGATGATCGGGACGATCCAGGTGAACGTCGCGCCAGGTGGCCTGAAGGGTGCGGATATCACGGGCGCGCTATCGGCCATGTTGATCGACGAGCTGCCGGTGCTGGCTGCCATAGCGCCGTATACGCGGGACGGAATGCGGATTCGCGATGCGAAGGAGTTGCGCGTCAAGGAGTCTGACAGGATTGCACTTGTCGCCAAGAACCTGACGGCCATGGGTGCGATCTTCACGGAGTTTGAAGACGGATTGGACATTCCGGGAAACCAGCAACTGCATGGCGCCAAAATCGATTCGGGAACTGACCACCGGATTGCAATGGCTTTCTCAATTGCTGCTTTGCGAGCAACAGGAGAGACCGAAATCCATGGCGCCGATGCTGCTGCCATCTCGTTCCCAGAATTCTTCACCCATCTTCGAACTTTAGCGTTGCACTGAAAGCTTTGTCGCGTAATCTGCGTAAGATTTGTGTATCTGACATATGGAGTTTCTATGCGCCTCAGGCATTCCCTGATCCTGTCTTCTGCTTTAATGATGACTCTCCACCCTGCGGCACACAGCCAGCCATCCGACCTCGCGGCCCGTCGCGCCGCCCTGAACACCTTGCTTGAAGAGCAATGGCAGTACACGTTGAAGGAAAGTCCTGAATTCGCGACCGTCATTGGTGACCTTCGGTACAACGATAAGTTCAGCGATGTTTCACTGGCACACGTAGCACAGCAGCAGAAGGACTCTGAAGCGTTTCTAAAGCGCTTCGAAGCCATCGACACTGCCGGTTTTCCGGAGCAGGAACTTCTGAATAAGCAGCTGATGGTCCGCAACCTTGAGGAAGGTCTGGAAGCGACATCGCTGAAGCTTTATTTAATGCCTGAGGACCAGTTTGGCGGCGCGCATCTGCAATTGGCCGGCTTCGTGTCGAGCATTCCGTTCGATACCACCAAGGAGTATGAAGACTACCTTTCCCGTCTGCATCAAGTCCCGCACTATCTCGACCAGATCACGGGCCTGCTTGAGAAGGGCAAACAGGAAAAGATGATGCCTCCGGCGTTTCTGCTGGAGAAGGTGGTCACGCAGATCCGCTCGATTACGGCTCCGGCCGCCGAAGAAAGCGCTTTCGGGACACCGGTAAAGAAGTTTCCCGATGCCGTGGCAGCCGCCGATCAGAAGCGGCTCCACGACGCGATCATTGCTGCAATCAATAACGAGGTTCGTCCTGCTTACACAAAGCTTGGTGATTACATTGCCAAGGACTATGCGCCTTACGGTCGTAAAGATCCCGGTCTGTGGGCGCTGCCAAATGGCGAGGCGCTGTATCGCTTTGCCGTGAAGCAGCAGACCACGACGGCGATGGAGCCACAGGCGATCCACGAGCTCGGCTTGCGCGAAGTAGATCGCATTCATGCGGACATGCTTACCATTGCCAAGGCGCAGGGATTCGCGGACCGCAAATCATTTCAGGAATCGTTGAAGACCAACCCAAAGCTGATTCCCACCTCGCGCGAAGACATCCTTAACACGTATCGCGGCTACATCGCCGGCATGCAACCGGAGCTGCCGAAGCTGTTCGGACTGCTGCCAAAGACCAAGGTTGAAGTGCGCCCGGTTGAGGAGTTCCGCGAGAAGGAGGCTGCCGCCGCCGAGTACCACCAGGGCACTCCAGATGGTTCGCGCCCTGGCATCGTCTTCGTCAACACGGGAGACTTTGCACATCGGTCCAAGCTGAGCGCCGAATCGACCTCGTATCACGAGGCGATCCCTGGGCACCATATGCAGATCTCAATCGCGCAGACGCTGCCGGGGCTTCCGCCGTTCCGGCAGCAGGGCGGTTATACGGCGTACGTTGAGGGCTGGGCACTTTACTCGGAGCGGCTGGGCAAAGACATTGGCTTCTATAAAGATCCGCTTAGCGACTATGGCCGGTTGTCCGATGAGCTACTTCGCGCTTGCCGGCTTGTGCTCGACACGGGCGTCCATTACAAACATTGGACACGCGAGCAGATGGTCACCTACTTCCGCGAGAACTCGAACGAAGATGAGCCCGATGTGCAGGCCGAGACCGATCGGTACATCGCGCTGCCTGGGCAGGCATTGGCGTACAAGCTCGGTCAGCTGAAGATACTTGAGCTTCGGTCGCGTGCTGAAAAAGAGCTTGGACCCAAGTACGACATTCGCGCATTTCACGATGAGATCCTTGATGGCGGTGCGCTGCCGCTGGATGTGCTGGAAGCCCGGACCACCGCCTGGATGCAGGCTGTGAAAGCCGGAACAGCGCCTGCGCATCCTGCAAATTAAGCAGGTCGCGGGTATAGACGCAACAGGTCGGCGAGGGCTTCGGTGACCTCGTCGACCGATACTTCGTCAATGATGTAGTCGTGGGTCGCGACCGGCAGATCGCGGTTCTTGAGGATGCGGAAGCGCGGATTGCCGAGCGGCAGCCACTCGATGGGTGGCGACCATGCCGGAGCGACGATGACCATTGGCAGACTGACTGCGCGGCCGAGGTGCATCGTGCCCGTGTCCAGCGTCAAGCCCACATTGCAGAGACTGAGCAGCGCACTCAATTGCGTGAGGCTCGTGCTGCCGGCGACACTTGTCGTCCGAAACGGCAGCCCATCGCGAATGGCATCGATAGCCGCTGCTTCGCTGGCTGTGCCCACAAACAAGATTTGCGCTCCATGCTGCGAGTGCAAATACTGTGCTGTCTCACGGAAGCGCTGCGGCCGCCAGCTCTTCCGCTGCGTAACGCTTGTCTGGGTGACAAAGACGGCGACGGGCTGTCCCGGCTGGACAGCCACATCGGACAGGGTTCGCCGGGCAAACTCGTAATCATGCTCACTGAAGAAGACCTGCGGTTCGATGTCGCCATGGATGGGTGCGTGCCCGAGTGCTTCAACAATGCGCAAGTTGTTCACGATCAGGCTGATCTCGCGATTAAGCTGCAAAGGTGCCCGGTATAGTTCCGGAGTGAGCGCAAAGCCAACGCGATTCCCTGCCCCGGCCAGCATCGCCTGCAAGGTCACACGTGTGCGCTCATTTGCGACGGAGGTGATGGTCGCGAAGGCTTCACCATGCAACGGATTCGTACTTCGCAGCGCCTTTGCTGCGCCCCATAGATCCTTGAACGGACTTGGTGTCAATAAGACGGTTTCTACACCGGGATTGTTGCGGAAGATCTCAACAGCCATGCCGCTCGCGGCCACCACAATCCGGCAGCCTGGTACAGCCCGCTTCAACGCAGCGATGAGGGGGGTGGCGTGAACCACTGCACCGAGTGCGGTCGCATGTTGCAGCAACAGGAAGTTCCTGATTTGATTTAGCGGAACTCGCGCTGACGAGCCACTGAGCGCTTTTTCCGCCAGCATGAGCCCGCGAGTTGCGCCGCTCTTGATTGCCTTACCGGTGCCCAGATCGTCCCCATCGTGCAACAGATTAGCGCAACATCGCGACAGGCCCAGAATTACATCTTGTAGCGGCCCATCTCATCGTCGTTCAGGTTCTCGAGCCACTTGCGAAGCTCGTCGGGGTTGATGTTCTGCGTTCCGTTGGCCGCCACGCGTGAACTCGCAAGCACGTCTCGATTGACGTAGATGGGGCAGTCCCAGCGGAGCGCCAGCGCAATGGCATCGGAAGGGCGCGAGTCGATGGCGACGATCTCGCCTTCCTGCTCCATCCAGATTACGGCGTAGAACGTGTCGTCCCGCAGCTCGGAGACGACGACCTTGGTAACGCGTGCGTTGAGTCCGCGAGCCATGTCGCGGAGCAGGTCATGCGTCATGGGGCGGGGGGTGGCAGTCTTTTCTAGCTCGATGGCGATTGCATTTGCCTCGAAGATGCCGACCCATATGGGCAGCACCATCTCGCTCTCGACATCCTTGAGGATGACAATCGGCATGTTCGTTACCGGATCCATCATCAGGCCACGAATCTGCACTTCTATCTCGACGGGGACTTCGAGCGATGACTTAACAGCGGCCTGCTTCGTCTCTCCTGGCATCAGACCGCCTCGCCGACAAGGCTGTTTGGGAAGGTCTGCGTGATCTTCACCGAAAGATAGCTTCCCGGCGCGGGGAGGATCGCCTGGGTGGTGGTAAAGTTGACGGTCTTGTTCTGCGAACTACGTCCGATGACCTGGCCGCGCTGGCGATTGTGACCTTCGACCATCACTTCCATGGTCTTGCCAAGGTGCCGCTCGTAGCTGACGCGCTGCAAGTCGCGTTGGACATCGTTCAGCCGGCGCAGGCGGTCGACTTTGACTTCTTCGGAGATTGAATCGGCCATCGTAATTGCAGGGGTGTTCGGCCGCGGCGAATACTTGAAGGCGAAGATGGCATCGTAGCCGACCTCGCCGAGCAGAGTCTTTGTGTCATCGAAGTCGGACTCGGTTTCTCCGGGGAAGCCTACGATGATGTCGGAGGTCATGCTGATCTCACGTTTGGCGGCCTTGATCCAACTAATGCGCTCGAGATACCACTCGCGGGTGTACTCGCGGGACATCGCTTTGAGCACATCGCTCGAGCCGCTCTGCACGGGTAGATGCACGTGGTCACAGAGCGTCGGTACGGCGTCGAGCACCTCGACAATGTCCTTTGAAAAATGGCGCGGGTGCGAGGTGGTGAAGCGCACGCGGCGAATGCCGGACACGGTGCCTACCGCCTGCAGCAGCTCCGCGAAGGTCATCTTTCCCGAGGGATCATGGTATGAGTTCACATTCTGCCCAAGCAGCTGGATCTCCGTGAAGCCTGAATCCGCCATGCGTCGCGCTTCTTCAACGACTGAGAACGAGGTGCGAGACCGCTCCTTGCCGCGCGTGTAAGGCACGACGCAGTAGGCGCAAAACTTGTCGCAACCTTCAATGATGGTGATGTAGCCGCGGTGTGGATTGGTACGCGAGGTGAACTCGGTCTCGAAGGTTTCAGTGGTCTGCCGGTCGTCGAGGCCGGTGATTCGCGACTCCCCTGCTTCAAGACGTGCCAACATGTTTGGGAGATTTCTGTAGGAGGCTGAACCAGACACGATTGACACATACGGCGCCTTATCGAAGATCTTCTCGCCTTCCTGCTGTGCAACGCACCCGATCACAGCGAACTTCTTGCCTTCGCCTTGCATCTTCTTGTATTCATTCAGGCGGTGGAAGACCTTCTGTTCCGCCTTATCGCGAATGGAACAGGTGTTGTACAGGATGAGCCCAGCGTCCGCCTCATTCTGCACTTGCGCGTAGCCTTCGTGTTCAAGGGTGCCTATGACTTTTTCGGAATCATGGGCGTTCATCTGGCACCCAAATGTCTCGATGTAGAACGTTTTGCTCACCCAACCAGTATATCGCCGTGTCGTGCGCAGCCGCAGGGACCCAGCTACTTATCGAGACCGTGAAGTTCGCCGATGTGGCGCTTCACGATCAGGTCGGTCTGGTGCGCGAAGGTCTTGTAAGCGTCCGAGCCGTCTGCGGCTTCCTGCGCGAAGAGCTTCTCGTCCTTATCGTGGATCGACTGCATGTCCGCGATGTACGCCGCGTCGAAGTCGCTTGCTGAGACGGCCTTCAGTTTTGCAAGCCGATCGGTAAATTCAGCGTTCAAGCCTGGAGCGATCGTTACATGAGCTCCGGTGGCGACTTTCTTCAGCCCGGCGTTCACAAGCTGATGGTCGTGCACTTCGGTCAGCGCTACGTCCTTCACGTCGGGAGCGGTGGCCCTTGTTGATGCATACCTGCTCGCCATCACTTCATAGAGTCCGCCCTGCGAGACTTTGGCGGTGAAGGCTTTGTCGTTGTCCATTGGCGATTGAGCAAAGAGCGTCGAGGAGATCGAGAGCGCAGCGGCCGTCAACGAGTATTTCAGGTGTTTCGAAAGCATGAGGGCTCCTGGAGTATGTTCTTCATCGGTTGGATGCAGAACGGTGTCACTTGTCCGGATGCCGACTTCTCGTACAACTAGGCGTGTAGACCAACCCTATTCGGGCATGACTAAGTCCTGCTAAGCGCGCTCATTGTGTAAGGAGTGGAACTGGCGCTGCCAGTCAGAATGCTAGTTGAGGTATGAGTGATCGCCTGGTCGAAGAACATGCGTTTGTTGGACCAGAGACGTACGTCGCCAACTAAATTCTGATTGCCGCTAAGTTGTTGATTTGTTGGTAGCGCCACCGGGGCTCGAACCCGGACTCTCAGCCTTGAAAGGGCCGCGTGTTAACCAGTTACACCATGGCGCCGCGTTGCATCGGCCTTGCTGTTCTTCTCCCACCCACCCGACATCAGGTCCGCGCCGCAATTGAAGGGGACGATTGAGAACTGATGGCGGCGGCTGGACTCAGCTCTTCAGCTTGAGGAAGCGAACTCTTTGAGTTTACATGCCATGGTGTCGTTGGTGCAAAGAACCTGTTCGGCCGGGTGGACAGAACGTGGCTGAGGATTGGCGTAAAGATTGGTCGCTTCGCCCTTCACGATGCGCAGGCGACGTGGTTTCTAAACCGATGCGCAGAGGAACTCCATCCCAGGAGTGATGCAAGTCTGGCTGTTCAATCCTGTTGACCAACGGCGGTGCTTCCAAGGTCCTGAAAAGTAACCTCCTCAACTCACAACCTCCAGCCTTGCCACAACTGAGTCCTCTAGTCTGTCTGTTCCACCACCAGGACCAGGCGTCTGCAGCAACTGACGCGCACTACAAGCAGAGCATTCCTGCTGACTTCACGCTAACTGCTCGCGATATCCGATAGTCAATGGATCGGAGGCATCGCACGAGCAGAAGAAGAGCTACACGCCAAGACGGATTCCAGGCTCATGCCGTGGCATCTCGACCCGACTGTCGAGGTGCAACAGTCGTGCGTTTTGGTGGCGGCAATGGATAGCAACGAGATGCAAAGCGTGTCCCTGCATGTGTTGCAACATCCGCATGCCGATGAGTAGACACGATGCTGAAAATGAAATGCAGATTGGGAGTAAGAAG
>CAHJWN010000054.1 GCA_903642265.1 Acidobacteriaceae bacterium
TACCGACAAGTCGCATTCTCGGAAGTAGTCCTGACTGAGTCATCTTGAGCTGCGCGGGGCACCCTACTTTGAGATGCCTTCGAGCGGTGAGCTGGCGGTGGCGTAGAGCTTCTTTGGCATGCGGCCGGCGAGGAAGGCCTGGCGGCCGGCGAGAACGGCGTGCTGCATAGCTTCGGCCATGAGGATAGGGTCGCTGGCGGCGGCGATGGCGGTGTTCATCAGGACGGCGTCGAAGCCGAGCTCCATAGCAAGGGCGGCGTCCGAGGCGGTGCCGACGCCGGCGTCGACGATGAGGGGGACCTCGGTGATGAGCTCGCGGAGGATGCGGAGGTTCGCGGTGTTCTGGAGGCCGAGGCCGCTTCCGATCGGTGCTCCAAGGGGCATGACGGCGGCTGCTCCGGCGTCGATCAGGCGCCTGGCGAATACGATGTCGTCGGAGGTGTAGGGAAGAACGGTAAAGCCCTCCTTGACCAGGACGCGGGTGGCTTCAAGGGTGGCCTGGATGTCGGGGTAGAGAGTTTGCTGGTCGCCGATGACTTCGATCTTGACCCAGTCGGAGAGGCCAACCTCGCGGCCGAGGCGAGCGGCACGGATTGCTTCGTCGGCGGTGTAACAGCCGGCGGTGTTGGGCAAGAGGAAGTAGCGTTCGGGGTCGAGGAAGTCGAGCAGGGACTCGCGCGAGCGGTCGAGGTTAACGCGGCGGACGGCGACAGTGACCATCTCGGCGCCGGAGGCTTCGACGGCGGCCTGGGTTTCAGCACCATCCTTATACTTACCCGTGCCGACGATCAGACGCGACTGAAACGCCTTGCCTGCGATTACGAGAGGACTCATCATAGCTCCATTTTACGGCTGCCGAGGGCAGGGAAATCAACAACGGTGTGCAAAGCAAACGGCCCGCATCATGAAGATGCGGGCCATCTGGCGGTGAGCTGTTGAGTTTGACTTGAGGCGTCCATACTCGTACATGGGCCGCTGCGGGAGTACTTGAGAAATACCGCTGGGACTAGAGCAAGGACGCTCTAAGCCTCAGTCACCTCACGTAGCGTTTTGCAACAATTACCATCAATTTTCATAGGCTGGATCATCCTCCTTTCCCGTGTAAAGCAAGAGTAGCTCTGGCGGGTTTGTGAAGTCAAATGGGGAGTGAAATCAATTGGCCATTCTTCTCATTAGCTCAAAAACCGGCATTCCAGGGGCCTGGATTGACGCAGCGTCCTGCCTTTCACCCGGTGCTACAAACCGAGCGGTGCCTCTACCGTCCGGTTACGGATCAGTATTGCGGACACTGATAACTTCATCGTCGGCTGATGCTGCCATGCTTCAGTGATATCGCTCGACTACTTGAGATAGGCCCTAACCAAGTCGATCAGTTCCTCGCCCAGGTCGGGGGTAAGCGGGACATGACCATCCTGTAGAAGGTGAAGCCGGACGTGGTCTTCGAGCACCTCAGCCATGAGGCCGTTGATGCCACCGCGGACCGCGGCGAGAAGCATGAGTACGTCGGCACAGTTCTTGTTTTCCGCCAGAGTGCGTTCGACGGCGTCCATCTGGCCCCGAATGCGCTTTACACGATTCAGTAACTTGACGCGTTCCTTGCCCGGGATGTCTGCCATTCGCTTCTTCCTTCAATACCCTACCGGGGTATACTAAACTTCATTCCAGATCTACGACTGCTTCTGCTGAGCGAGACTCTATGAATCTTTGCACGGCATTCATCTCAAAGTAAGAAGATCAGAGACTTATGCATCAATTTCGTTCGCCATGCAGTCGTTTGCTCTTGCTCGCCCTGTTATTTTCTGGAGCGTTAGCGGCCTCTGCGGTCGGTCAATCAGCGCCCGAGAGTGCGGCGCGTTTAGATCCGCAGGCCACGACGCCCGATTTGCCTGAAGCGGCAACCGTTTTTCCACATCCGGAGAGGTCGCGCTTCTTTGCTGCCGGCCAGGCAAATATTATTTTTCAGGCCGACCCGCCGTTTCACTCGCCTTATGAAGGTGCAAACAGTTTTATCAATCGTGGAGAATACAAGACCTCGCTGGTTGGCACGCTGTATCTGGGGATGCAACTGCGGCGTTCTCCTCGAACAGAGACCGATTTTATTCTGGATTTTGAATCCGCGGGAGGGCGCGGCTTGTCGGAGGCACTGGGGATTGCGGGCTTCACCAATCTCGATGTGGTGCGCAACCCTAATCTTGGATCGAAGCCGTATCTTGCCCGTGTTCAACTGCGCCAGACAATTGGCTTGACGAACAAGATGGTTAAAGCCGAACGCAGCGTCTTTACCCTTGCGACGCTCGACCCTGAACGTCGCATCGAGATCCGGGCTGGAAAGATGGGTCTACCCGACACACTCGACATCAATACTGTCGGGACTGACAGCCATCTCCAGTTCATGAACTGGACGGTGGATAACAACGGTGCCTGGGACTACGCTGCCGATACACGTGGCTACACCTACGGCATCATCGGCGAATACGACGATCGGGCTTTCACTGCGCGGTATGCGCTTGCGTTGATGCCGACCATCGCGAACGGTATCAATCTGGACTGGGCATTGCGGCGAGCGAGTGGACAGAACGTTGAAGTTGAAATCCACAAGTCTCTTGCGGGTCGGCTTCTGGATCCTGAACGGAAAGGGACGGTCCGTTTTCTCGGATACTCGAACCACGCGCACATGGGGTCTTACCGGGATGCGATCAACGCCTATCTCGATGGAACCGACGCAGTCCCTGACATTACCAAGCATGCGAGGTTTTCGGCGGTGAAGTATGGCTTTGGTGTGAATGCTGAACAGGAACTGACCTCGAACATCAGCGTTTTTGGACGGGCAGGATGGAATGAAGGCCAGCATGAATCGTTCGCGTACACCGAGGTGGACGAGACCTTTGAAGTCGGGGGAAGCTACGCAGGGGCCGCATGGTCCCGACCCCTCGACAAGGTAGGCGTGGCCTTTGTGACGAATGCCATTAAGCGCGACCACCAGGAGTATCTGAAGCTTGGCGGTCATGGCTTCATTCTCGGCGACGGCGCCCTGAGCTATGGACGTGAGGACATCCTCGAGGGCTACTACAACGCCCATGCCTGGCGGGGGCTGTTCTACGCATTCGATACGCAGTTGATTGAGCATCCCGGTTACAACACGGTGCGCGGACCTGTCGTTGTCTTCAGTGTCCGGGCCCATGTGGACTTTTGAAGCAGCTGAAAAGCAGCCAGACTGAGCTGGAAAGCTAAAGGCAGCGAGAAGCCAGGCAACAGCTAGAAGCTAGGCAAAAAGCTAAAGGCGGCTAAGAAGCTGGGCAAACAGGTATCTGCGTTTAGCTTTCAGCTGTCTTCAGCGCCCGGTAAAGCTCAGTCATCGCTTCCAAGTTGAGTGATTCGGCGCGAGCCTGCAGTGGGATTGTTTCGGGCCACGCGGATGCAAGTCTTGCGGAGTCGAACCCGGCGGCGCGGAGGTTATTGTGGAGGGTCTTTCGCTTTTGAGCGAAGAGCAGTTTCAGGAAGGTGTCGAAGCCCGTTGGGTCAACGCTGAATTCAGCAAAGCGCGGTGCGAGGTGCAGACGAATTACGGTTGAGTAGACGTCAGGCGGCGGATTGAAGGCGCCTGGTGGAAGAGTGAACAGGTTGTCGACCGTAGCGTTCATCTGTGCGGTGGCGGAGAGCAGGCCGTAGTCCTTTACCCCGGGAGATGCGGCAATGCGGTCGGCAACCTCGCGCTGCATCATCAACACGGCGCGGTTGAGCAGGCCGGACCGGCCAGCGGCGAAGAGTTTTAGAAGGATGTCCGAGGTGATGTAGTAGGGGAGATTTCCGATGACGTCGACGGTTTCGCCGGACGGAACCAGGCTGGCGAAGTCGCATTCGAGAACATCGCCGATGATGATCTCCACGTGCGGCTGCTCGCGAAATTTGAAGGTCAGCTCGGCGGCAAGGGAATGGTCGAGTTCCAAGGCGATGAGACGCTTCGCCTTCGCCGCGAGAAGGGACGTGATGGCGCCATGTCCGGGGCCAATCTCGATCACCGTTCGGTCGGAGATGTCGCCAAGGGCGTCAGCGATGGCGGTGCAGGCGTTGGCGTCGATAAGGAAGTTTTGCCCGAACTTCGGTTTTCGCTTTTGAGACATGAGTCTCTATAGAGTAGCCGGTCGCGCAGCCCACAAGCCGCACACCACAGCGGAGCTGGTGTGCGGCAGGTCTGGCTCTATGCATAGTTCATTGCTTCGAGATCAGCGAGCATGCTGGGCCCGGTGGGATGCCATCCGAGTAGCTGCTGCGTGTGAGCGCCGGAGGCGGGCATGTCCCAGCTTACGAACGCTCCCATCCATCCGAAGTGAGCTCCCGCTTGCTCGGGGGTAAGGCTCACCACTGGAAGCTTCAAGCCACGGCCGATAACCTCAGCCATGTCGCGGACTTTCACTCCTTCTTCGGCCACAGCGTTGTAGCGGCTGCCCGCTTCGTGCTTTTCAAAGACGAGCCTGTAAAGACGGGCTACATCGGAGATGTGCGCGGCTGGCCATCGATTCTGTCCATCACCGATGTACGCGACGCTGCCTTTGTCGCGACACGTCTGAATGTACGGCGTGATCAGGCCTTGCTTGACGGGGTCGTGGACCTGCGGAAGGCGGACGACTGAGACGTTCACTCCGCGCTCCCCGGCTGCAATGCCGGCGATCTCTGAGGCTCTGCGTGGATTGGGATGTTCGGCATTGAAGACGTCTTCGGTCGCGAGTTGGCCGGGGATGGAGTTTCCCATGCCGGTGCCGGAGGTGATGACGAAAGGGCGATCCGAACCCGCGAGTGCTTCCCCGAGGGCTTCGATGACACGCCGATCTTTCTCGCAGTTCGCGACAAAGTTAGAGAAGTCGTGGTCAAAGGCACAATGAATGACGCCGTCGGACTTAGCCGCTCCGCTGCGCAGGCTTGCAAGGTCTTCGAGATCGCCGCGATGGGGCTCGGCTCCGGCAGCGACAAGCGTTTCGGCGCCAGCATCGGAACGGGTAAGGCCTAGAACCTGATGACCGGCATTTATGAGTTCGGGAATGATCGCTGAACCGACGAAGCCGGTAGCACCGGTGAGGAAGATCCGCATGATTGTTACTCCTTCTGCTTTGACTGGGTGGCCGCTTGCGCGTCCCAATTACCTAGATGGGCGAAGTTGACGCTACGATCTATGCTGGAAGTCCGTACTTTTGGTTCGATCGTCCGGAGGGTGAATGGACCCGCTGTCAGATGTGCTGGCGTTGCTCAAGCCGCAGAGTTACTCGTCGGGTGGTTTCGAAGTGGCGCAGGATATGTGCGTGCAATGGCCGAAGCATCCAGGCATCAAGTGCTACGCGATGGTTACAGGAGAATGCTGGTTGTCGGTAGAAGGGGTCGCCGATCCGGTACTGCTTACAGCGGGCGATTGCTTTCTGCTGCCACGCGGGCTGCCGTTCCGCCTGGCCACGGACCTGGCGCTTGAGCCTGTAGACTTTCAGGCGTTCCTGGCGGCTTATAGGAGCGGCGCCATGGCGCGTCCTACAAAATGCGGCCGCTATCTTGTTGGCGGTCACTTTGTACTCACTGGCAATCACGCTGAGATCCTGCTGAGATCTTTGCCGCCCATCGTGCACATTCGGAAGGAGGCGGAGAAGGCAACGATGCGCTGGTCTCTGGAGCGGATGAAGGAAGAGCTAACGAATCCGCAGCCTGGCGGATCCTTGATAACGCAGCAGCTCGCCTACATGATGTTGATCCAGGCGCTGCGGCTGCACCTGGCGGATGCAGCCTCAAGCGGCGTGGGATGGCTGTTTGCCCTGGCGGATGTACAGATGAGGACGGCAATCACCTGCATGCACGATGAACCAGGCCGCGCCTGGACACTGCAGGAATTGGCTGCGCGAGTGGGCATGTCGCGATCGATATTTGCTTTGAAGTTCAAAGAAACCGTAGGGACGACTCCAATTGAATATTTGACTCGCTGGCGGATGTTACTGGCGGGTGACCGGCTAAAGCAATCGAACGATTCTATTTCGGTCATTGCGGCGTCTCTCGGATACGAGTCGGAGAGTGCGTTCGGAAAGGCGTTCAGAAGGGTAATGGGCTCCTCACCGAGACAGTACAGCCGTCGAACTGCGCCCCGGCAAGCCTCGGCACTATCCGGCAGCGCCGGCTACGAACGGCGGCGGGAACTTGCCATCGCTGGGTAGCGGGGGATTACTAGAAACTCAGCGGTACCTTGAACCACGCTGCGAAAGCGTAGAGGATAGAGCGATGCATATCGTGTTTGCTGTTTCGGAGTGCGCGCCCTGGGCAAGGACGGGTGGGCTGGCGGATGTTGCGGCCGCTTTGCCGAAGGAACTGGTGAAACTGGGTCATAAGGTCAGCGTCTATTTGCCGTATTACCGGCAGGTCGCAAAGCTTGCAGCGGATGCTCCGGTTGTGTTGCCGAGCATAACGATTCCGTTTCCGGGCTACAGCAGGTTTGTGCAGATACTCGATGGCGGCATCGAAGGCGGGGTGCAGACGTACTTCGTGGCTTGCCCGGAGTTGTTTGACCGCGAAAGCCTGTATGCGACGCCAAGCGGCGACTATCCGGACAATGCGGAGCGATTCGGGTTGTTCAGCCGGGCAGTGATTGAGGCAACGAAAGTGCTTGGAGTTCCGGACGTCTTTCACGTCCACGACTGGCAGACTGCGATCCTGGCGGTGCTGCTGCGGTCGACCTACTTCTTCGATCCAATGAT
Organism: Acidobacteriaceae bacterium; assembly: GCA_903642265.1. Lineage (GTDB taxonomy): Bacteria > Acidobacteriota > Terriglobia > Terriglobales > Acidobacteriaceae > Edaphobacter. The sequence goes on from CAHJWN010000054.1 coordinate 6,723, forward strand.
CAAACATCTGCCGGTAGTGCTTACAGTGCATAACGCGGGGTACCAGGGCTGGTTTCCGCCGAGCACGATGGAGATGCTGCTGCTGCCCTGGAACATGTTCACCGCGGACAAGCTTGAGTTCTTCGACAAGGTCAACTTCCTGAAGGGCGGTGTTCTTTATGCGGATGCCGTTACCACGGTCAGCAAGAAGTATGCCGAAGAGATCCGGACGACGGAATTTGGCAACGGACTGGAAGATGTCTTCGAGCGGCGCAATGGTGATCTCCTGGGGATATTGAACGGCGTCGACTACGAGGAATGGAATCCGGAGCATGACTCCCGAATCGCCGGACACTACACAGCCGAGGACCTTGCCGGAAAGAAGGAGTGCCGGCGCGATCTGCTGCACGCCTTTGGCTTCCACGATGTTCCCGAAAGTGCGGCGGTGCTGGGTATGGTGTCTCGATTTGCGAGCCAGAAGGGCTTTGACTTTCTCGTCGAGATCATGGACCGGTTGATGCAGGAAGATGTTGTCCTGGTGATTCTCGGCAATGGTGAGGAGTATTACGAGCGGCTGCTGGTGGAGATGGCAAATCGCTATCCGCAAAAGGTGCGGGTGCAGGTGAAGTACGACACCGTGATGGCGCACAAGGTGGAAGCCGGCGCCGATATCTTTCTTATTCCTTCGCGATGGGAGCCGAGTGGATTGAGCCAGCTCTATAGCTTGCGATACGGAACGATACCGGTGGTGCGGGCGACGGGAGGTCTTGACGACACGATCGACGAGCAGGCGAACGGGCAGGGGAATGGCTTCAAGTTCTGGGGATATGACTCAAATGCGTTCCTCGATGCGATCAAGCGGTCGCTTGGCACGTTTCAGAACAAGGAAGAATGGACTGCGATGATGCGGCGCGGGATGGCTGAGGACTTCAGTTGGGAAAAGCCTGCCAAGGAGTACCTCCGTGTCTACGAGCGGGCGATTATGAATCGCAGTTGAAGTCCCCGGCGTGGTGTAACGGCTGGTAACGCAGCTTAGAAATAATCTTTCTTAGATGGCCATTGATCGGCAAGGGTAAACCTGTGGCCATCGGCGAGTAACTTGCGACCACTGGCGAGAAAGATTGGCCGATGTTCAAAAGGCATGGAGTAGGGCGTGCCCATCTGACCAACGACCTCAACGTGATCGAAGAAGTTGAGGAGATGTTCGCGGCTGGTGCGCTCCACGATGATGAGCGAGTCGCCAGTGTAGTTGTGGAGGCCCCAGAGATAGTAGTTGTTGTTTGCAGAAAGAGCTGGCGGCAGGTTGTGACCAAGGAAATCAATGGCTCCGGCTTCGCCATAGTTCTGACAGAGAATGCCAGTGACTTTTCGCTGTTCGGGAGAGAGCGAATTGTAGATCCGGGTGATCTGGTCAACTTCTTCCTGCCATCCGAAGCGGTCGGCGTAGAACTGGGGCAGTGGGCCGCTCGAGTACGTTTCGGAGTTGCCGTTGAAGCGGGATAAACCCGTAGCCCTTGTGTAGGCGAGCCATTGGGCGGGAGGCAGCAGGGGGACCGAGAGTGGGAGGCCCCAGGCTGCGAGCAGGATGATGGTAGTCCCATATACCGGAAAGGCAAAGGCGCGATCCGCGGCGACCCATTTTCGGTTGGCGAAACGTGTCTCCCAGGCGATGCCACCGGCGGCAAAAAGGATGGGGTAGATCGGCGAGACGTAGTAATCCTTGGCATGCTCCAGCAGCATGACGGCAAAGAAGAGGATGAAGGTGATGCCGATCCAACGTTCCTGGCGGCGGCGGACCAGGCGCACGAGTCCCGGAATCCAGAGAAAGGCCAGGAGCGGGCCCATGTTTAGGATCTGCTTCATGGTGAACGCGACAGGCGAAAGCCTGATGGACTTGTTTCCAAGTTGGCCGTTGCGGAGGAACTCAAGAGTCGGCCAATGGTTGTGAACCTGCCAGACCAGGTTTGGCAAGGCAATGAGAATGAGGATCGCGGTACCCAAGGCTGCCCACCTGCTGAAGAGGATGCGGCGTTGAGGGGTAAGGAGAAGAGCGATGAGCAACGCGATCAGGAAGAAGGTCATCGAGGGCTTGTTGAGCACGCCGATTCCGCCCGAGATGCCGAAGAGCAGCCAAAACTTCTGAAAGCTTGAATCGACTTCATTATTCAAGATCAGAATCAGGGCCAGGAGGCAGGTCATCCAGAACATGGATTCGCAGGAGTTCATGGAAAGGAAGCCGTCGATCCCGAGGTATTGCGGGACAACCAGGATGCCAAGCATGGCGAGGCCCTGTGCGGGCCGGCGGCCACCGAGCGCCCAGGCAAGCATGCCGGTGAGGAAGACGCGGCCTGCCCCGGCGAGTGCGGAGAGGAAGCGCAGCCCAGCAAGTGACTTGCCGAAGACGAGTTCCGAAACGCGGGCTTGAAGCGCAACGATAGGGCCGTGGTCGACATAGCCCCAGGCAAGATGACGGCCACAGGCAATGTAGTAGAACTCATCGCGGAAGTAACCGTAGCCGATGTGCGACTCCCACATGTTGGCTGCCACTTGAATCGCGAGCTTTATCGCCGCAAAGAGAATTGCAAGGCGCATCGCTGCGCGAAGCGTAGGGTCGGCAGGGCGAACTATGGTGGTGGCCATTCCGGGAGAATACGACGCAAAATGGAAAAAGTTCATTGAAGGGGGATATTAAGCTGGCTAAGCTTGGTGACGGTGTTAAGCTAGCTGTACGGTGAAGTATGGCTGTCTCTGGATTAAGCGACAAGATACGACTGCTTGTTAGAGAACAATACGTGAAACCGGCGCTGCGGCTGGGAAGCGAGCGGCTTTCGATTCACGTGAAGGACATCCTAAAGGATGTTGCCGGTGATGCTGTTGCGCGCGGCCGGACACCAGCGATTTGTGAGGTGTTGCAGGGAAGTAAACTGCTTCGGGAAAACGGACTGGAGATCGAGGGTGTGGACGGGCCGCCATCGAAGCAGAGCACAACCGTGGTGGTGCACTACCGGATTTTACGTCCGGGGCAGCAGGGTGCGCGTGCTGGGAACGACAAGCTCGACGTGTTGGTAGAGGCTCCGAAGGAACGCGCAAGGCGGCTTACCAACAGAATGGCAGGGCTGCTCAAAGATGAGATAGCTGCGTATGGTGGCGGGGACGAGTTCATGCGGTGGGTCCGGTCTGATGCCGACGAGGCTCTGTGACTCGAATCTATTGGGACACGATGCTGTTCATCTACCTTCTGGAGAAGAACCCGCTCTACTTCAAGACGGTACAGCGGCTTTTAGAACGATCTTATGAACGTGGAGACCAGCTGTTCACGAGCTTTCTGGGGCTCGGCGAAGTGATGGCAGGTGCTGCCAGGTCTCCTGTGCCAAGGCGTTCTGAGGAGATTCGAGCGTTGATCGACGAGATGGGTTTTACGTATCTGCCGTTTGTCGAGCGCTCAGTTGCTCCTTTTGCGCAGCTTCGGGCAGTGCATCGGGTGAAATCAGCGGATGCGATGAATCTGGCATGTGCGGCAGCTGCGGGGATTGATCTGTTCCTGACTGGAGACAAGAATCTATTGAAGCTTAAGGTAATGGGAGTCCACTTCATCAGTTACTTCGAGACCGCTCCTTTGTAGAAGCCCTAATTCAATACCCGGAGCAAGTCGCGGTGTTCACTGCCCGACTGGCCCGAGGGGTCAGCGAAGTGGGCTATGATCTTGGCGGCAACGACAGGGGAGACAACAGCGGTGAGGGCATCGTGGCTTGCCTGCTTGATTCCCCGAACGCTGCCAAAGTGTTCGACGAGGCGCTGGCGGGTACGGGGGCCTACGCCGGGGATGGCGTCAAGCTCTGATTCGCGGTCGCGCATCTGGCGGCGTTTGCGATGGTAGGTGACTGCAAAGCGGTGGCTTTCATCACGGATTTTCTGAACGAGATGCAGTACCGGGCTGCGGCGGTCGAGGACTACGGGTTCGTTCTCCTGGCCGTAAACGTAGATAATCTCCTCACGCTTGGCAATGGAGGCGAGCGCCTGCAGGGTGACACCAATCTCGCCAAGCGCGTCCGCCGCAGCGTGGAGCTGGCCCAGGCCGCCGTCGATCAGGATCAATGACGGGAAGTCTTTCTTATCTTCGAGCAGGCGCTTATAGCGACGGTGGATGATCTCGCGCATGGAGGCAAAGTCGTCGACGCCGGTCACGGTCTTGACCTGGAACTTGCGGTAGTCAGCTTTCTTCATGGAGCCGTCTTCCCAGACGACCATGGAGGCGACAGTTTCAGAACCCTGGATGTGGGAGATGTCAAAGCACTCGATACGCCGTGGAAGCTCTTCGAGCGTGAGTGCTTCCTGAAGTGCTTCCTGGATCGCCTTCTGGTTAGGCTGGAGAACACGGAATCTCTGGTCATAGGACTGCCGGGCATTCTGGCAGACAAGATCCACGAGCGAGCGCTTGTCGCCACGGCGGGGCGAAGCAATCTCGATTCTGTGGCCGGTGCGCTCGCTCAGAAGGTCTGCAAGAAGGGCGCGATCGGGGAAGTCGACGGGTAGAAGGATCGAACGTGGAACATAGCTTTGGTCGAGGTAAAGCTGCTTCAGCAGTGCGGAGAAGAAGGTCGAGGCGCTGAACTCTGTTGTCGGTACTTCAGGGCTGGTCAGGGTGGAGACCTGATCGCTCATCGCGACCTCGGTCACCTCGGGTGCGGAATGGGTCGGCTCCGGCTCAAGGCCAGGTTCCACGCTGGCCTCGGCAATTCGAGGGTCTTCGTTGAGGGATTCGCCCAGAAATGCCTGAGCATCCGGGAGCTCTTCCCAGAAGAAGTCGCGCCTGTCGACGATTTTGCCGCCCCGCATGTGAAAGAGGTTGACGGCGAGCATCTGGTTTTCGAAGTGGAAGCCAAAGACGTCCGCGTCTTCGTTATCGGCTGTGGCGATGCGCTGCTTGTCCTGCATCTGGTGAACGGTGACAACCTGGTCGCGGAGACGCGCGGCGAGTTCGAAGTGCTCATTTTCCGCGGCTGTGGACATTCTCGCGGTGAGTTTTCGCTCCAGTTCATCAGTGCGGCCTTCGAGGAAGAGCTGTACGTCGCGAATCGTTTCCTTGTAAAGCTCGGGAGTAGAGAGGCCCTCCACGCAGGGGCCGAGGCATCGCTTGATGTAGTACTGCAGGCAGGCGCGGGGATGGTAGCGGGACAGATCGATCTTGCAACTGGGGATGAGGAAGCTGCGATGGATCAGGTCGACGAGCCGGTGGGCAAGGTTGCCGGGAAAATATGGGCCGAAGTAGGCACCGCCATCTTTGCGCAGGCGGCGGGTGACGAAGACCTTCGGAAACCGTTCGTTCATCGTGAGCTTGATGTAGGGATAGGTCTTGTCGTCGCGCAGAAGGATGTTGAAGCGCGGCTTGCGCTGCTTGATCAGGTTGTTCTCGAGGGCGAGGGCTTCGCGCTCGTTATCGACAGTGATGTACTCGACATCGACCGCCTCGCGCATCAGGGAGCCGGTCTTGGCGTTCATCTGGCTGGCTTCAAGGAAGTACGACCGCACGCGTGACCGGAGGTTTTTTGCCTTACCGACGTAGATGACCTCACCCTCGGCGTTCTTGTAGAGGTAACAGCCAGGCAGGGTGGGAATGGTGCGGATTTTTTCGAGAAGATCCATCGCAGCTTAACCCAGTTTAGACGTGCGCAGGGCGACGAAGATTCGCGCAGATTGTGGATGGACTGGTTTGGTCGGCGATCTCGAGCAGCAGAACTGGCAGGTTTGTACCTGATGAGGTCAAAGGTGTAATCAGCCGCCATCGCTGTGCACGGAGCAAGGAGAAGCGCGAAGAGCAAGGCAAACCATGTCGCGATTGGACTGGCAGGCGACGTTAGCTCCCCTGAGACATACCAGGGAGACCTTGATTGCCTAAGCGTTGCGCGCAAGTTGGAAAATTTGTCGTAGTTGACGGCAAATTCTTACCTATCTGTAAATGCCACAAAAGGGTGAGACTTGATAGGTACTTGCATGATGCTCATTAGAGACGCCTTACTGGCCTGACCATTCTGCGGAAACTAAGCTGCATCTGACTGAAAGTATGACCGAAAGCGAGAAAAACGAGATGAAGATTACACTTTCCGGCATTTCGAAAATGTATGAAAAGCGTCCACGGTTCGTTCCAAAGGCCGCTTTCTTCGTTGCGGCAATCCTACTTGAGTCATTCGGGATGAGTGGTTGCGCTTCCAAGAACTACGTCCGGTCGCAGACGACACCGCTCATCAACCAGACGAATGATCTGGATGCGAAGACGGCAGCGGATCATAGAGCAATTGGTGACACCGACGCGCGTGCGCAAAAAGGCATCAGCGGCGCACAATCGGCTGCCGATGTTGCAGGCCAGCACGCGGATGCGGCAGGACAGGCGGCGGGCGCTGCCGGGCAGAGCGCGCAAGAGGCGTACAACCGGGTCGATACCCTAAGCGGTGTCATTGCAAACCTCGACAACTACAAGCCTGTCTCGGACGTGAATGTCACCTTTGCCTTCGATAAGGCTGTGCTAACTCCTACTGACAAGAAGCAACTGGACGGTCTGGCTGTGGTGTTGAGTTCGACGAAAGGCTACCTCCTCGAAGTCACCGGTGGGACTGACTCGGTTGGGGACGCGCAATACAACTATCAGCTTAGCCAACGTCGTGCCGATGCTGTAGTTAATTACCTAGCAACAAAATACAACGTTCCTGCGCACAAGTTTTACTTGATCGGTATCGGTAAAGATCAACAGATTGCAACCGATAAAACATCTGTAGGACGTGCAAAGAACCGTCGCGTCGAAGTGAAGCTCATGAGCAACATGGGCCAATCAAACGCAACCGCAACACCTTCAAGTGGCCAGTAGCTTGACCGCCGAAAAGCTGCACGACTAAACCTCGCTTTACTCCTGCACGGCAATTCCGCACTCCGGGCGAACCGGAAGATATCCGGATCCGCTTACATCCATCAGCGACGGAACCTCTACAGGTTCCGTCCGCTTCTTTAACCTAGCTTTCCAACTTGGTCTTCACATGGACAAGCGCGAGCAGGGCGGATGTAAGCAGCACCCAGGCAAACTGGTACCAATAAAAGAATGGAAATCCCCATAGCACAGGCGTCAGTCGCGTGTAGAGCTGCGGAAAGCATAGCCCGAGGTAGGGTGTTATCAGCAGCAGATTCCAGTACCGAACTCTGCGCCGGTGGCTGGTTTGATTCGTCTGGGTCTGCAATACTCGCTCTGACATAGCCACATTGAGCATACTGTAGGCTTGTGCTCGCAGGAAGGGCTCGCTGGAGTGAAATGGACGAACATGCAGAACAAATCCTCGATACTGGCGGTCGGGCAAATATAGACCCGATTGCTCAGTCAATTGCGATCATGGCGCGTCTACGCGGGCCCGAAGGGTGTCCATGGGACCGCGAGCAGACCTTTGACAGCATCAAGCGGCATACCCTGGAAGAGACATACGAAGTCTTCGACGCGATCGAGCGGCGGGCCTGGCCTGATCTGAAGGACGAACTTGGCGACCTGTTGCTGCAGGTGTTGTTCTATTCAGAGATGGCGGCGGAGGCTGGCTACTTTGATATTGCGGATGTTGCCGCAAATCTGAACGCGAAGTTGATTCGACGCCACCCACATGTCTTCGGGGAAGTCGTGGCGAGCGACGCGGAAGCTGTGCTGCGGAATTGGGAACTGATCAAGCGAGCCGAAAAGAAGGAGGCGCGGGGTGATGTTGCAACAGCCTCGTTGCTCGACCAGGTGCCACGTTCCATGCCGGCGGTAGTGGAAGCAGGAAAGCTGGGCGCAAAAGCAGCAAAGGTGGGCTTCGATTGGCCGAACGCTGATGGGTCGGCGTCCGAGTTATTCGAGAAGCTGGATGAAGAGATTGTGGAGTTGAAAGCGGAGGTTCGACCCGGGAGCGCTACACCGCAGGCCGTTGCAGAGTTGGGCGATGTACTTTTTACTGCGGTCAACCTGGCGCGTCACCTGAAGATTGATCCGGAGTTCGCTTTGCGCGAGACAAACGCCCGGTTCCGGCACCGCTTCCATGCCATGGAGAAGGCAGCAGGTGGCTACGAACGACTCGAGCGAAGTTCACCGGGGCAACTTGAGTTGCTTTGGGCCAGGGCAAAGGAAGAGACGGCTAAGGTCGAGATGGTAGACGTCGACACTGCTCCTGGTAAATGCGAATGACAGCAGCCCCTTCTGTCACCGTTCGGCCGCTGAGCGAATTGGCGGAGTTCCAGCAGTGCGTCGACATTCAGGGCGCGGTATGGGGGTACGAGGACAACGACATTGTGCCGCGGCGCATGTTTCTGCTGGCCCAGAAGATTGGCGGTCAGGTAATCGGTGCTTTTACTGGCGAAGGTAAAGCACGGCGAATGATCGGATTCGCGTTTGCGCTTCCGGCATACCGTGATCAGCATGTCTATCTGCACTCTCATATGCTGGCAGTCCTGCCGGAATTTAGAGATTTGGGGATCGGACAACGGCTAAAGCTGGAGCAGCGAGATGATGCCCTGGCCCGCGGTATCGCACGAATGGAGTGGACGTACGATCCGCTTGAGATCAAAAATGCTTATCTGAATCTGGCGAAGCTTGGAGCGGTCTCCCGGCGCTACCAGGCAGATTTCTACGGGCCATCCTCGTCGCCGCTGCAAGGTGGACTGCCGACCGACAGACTCTACGCGGAGTGGTTGTTGCGTTCTCCCCGAGTGGAAGCCGCCTTACGCGGAGACCTGGTCACGAGCTACGCAGATGTTGCAGAACGCATCTCGGTGCCGGAGGCGATCGGTGAGTGGAAGCGTTCGACGAGCATGCGAGGGAATGCTGTACAGCTGCAAGAGGTGAATAGACTGGCTTTCCAGTCGGCCTTTCGGCGCGGTCTTACAGCTATCGGGTACGAACGGGACAACAGCGGAAATGGTTCGTTTCTGCTGGGCAGATTGGACGAAGGCTCACTCACTGGGACCGTTGACGATAAGGGCTGTATAGGGTAGGGAAGGCTTTAGCTACTCAGTCGGTAAGATTACAGAAGGCGAGTTAGCCACCACATTATCTAAGGCTCTGACCAAGCTTTACGAAACCGGAGACCCTTTTACGATGAACAACCTCCAGATCGACGCAGTGCATCTTCGCGAGATCAATCTACCTTTGGCGCATCCATTTGAGACCAGCTTTGGCGTGACTACCGCGCGACGCATTCTGCTGGTGGAGTTGGAGGCCAACGGAGTTACGTCATGGGGAGAATGCGTAGCGGGCGAACACCCCTATTTTTCTGAGGAGACGGTGGACACGGCGTGGCTTATTGCCGAAACCGAACTTGCCCCCAAACTGCTGGACGCGGGCGCAGAGTTGAGCGGTGGAGGAAGTTGTCCGCACCTCTTCAGCCAGGTCCGCGGCCATCGGATGGCAAAGGCGGCACTGGAAAATGCCGTGTGGGATCTCGAGGCGCAGGTCCAGGCAGTTTCGCTTGCAAACCTTCTGGGCGGTGTTCGGGAGACGATTGCGTGTGGAGTTTCGATTGGGATCCAGAGTTCGCTGCAGGTACTGTTGCAAAAGATCGCGACGGAAGTGGAGGCCGGTTATCAACGCATCAAGCTGAAGTGCAAGCCGGGATGGGACGTCAAGGTCTTTGAGGCTGTTCGCGACCGCTGGCCAGATATTCGCCTGAGTTGTGATGCTAACTCTGCATACCGCATGCGCGACTTCGACCATATCGCGCAATGGGAACAATTCAACCTGATGATGATTGAGCAACCGCTCTGGTATGACGACTTTTACTTTCACTCCATGCTGCAAAAACGCCTCGAGACGCCGATCTGCCTGGATGAATCGATTCGCAATCGACGCGATGCTTTGGCGGCTATCGACATGGATTCCTGTCGGATCATCAACATCAAGGTGGGACGGGTAAGTGGTTTCAGCGAGGCAATCGCCATCCACAATGCAGCGGAGGAGCGCGGAATTCCGGTCTGGTGTGGCGGAATGCTGGAGACGGGTATCGGTCGATCGCACAACATCGCACTCTCATCTTTAGCGAATTTTTCACTGCCAGGAGATGTGTCTGCTTCTGCCCGCTATTGGGAGCAAGACATCATTGAACCTGAGGTGACGGTGAGCCGCGCAGGTGAGATCGTGGTGCCGCAAGGGCCGGGTCGGGGTTACGAGGTGATGCGGGACCGTGTCGAATTACTGACCGTACGTAAGACGACCATTCGATCAAAAGCGCGCGTGATGGCGTAGGGCTATTTCGGGACAGGCATGTTGATCAGGAGACGTATGGCGTCCTGATAGCTGATCGAGTCTGGCACCTGTTGAAAGTCAAATGAGCGTACATCGGAGTTGAGGGTGATGGTCTTGACCATCAGGGCTTTCACCGTGACCTGTTCATGGAAGCTGGTCATGTTCCACCGATTCGCCATTGCTGCCGTTTGCTCCAGATCGAGCTTTCCACCTGGATAGATGTGAGCCAGCATACCCCATCCAAAGTTCACGCTTTGGAAGATGTCCCCATGCATGCGGACGATTGTCTTCGCACTGGCGTCGATCCAGATGCGGCCCCGCAGGCCAGAGAAGGCCTGGCTTTCAGTGGTTGGTGGATTGAACTTTGGGTCGGGCGTGTAGTCAAGAACAACCTGGGGCGCTGTGCTGTTCGGCGCGGGCGTCTGATCTGAAGCGTAGGTGAAGATCATTGCGTCGGGCATGATGGTGACCAGATCGACAGCCTGCTTCTTGCTACTCGCGTCGTTCTTAACATGCTTTGCGAAGTCAGCAGGGTGATCGATGAGATTCTTCAGCCTGTCCAACTCCGCCTGGTTTTCCTCTTCAGTCAGCGGCCTGTTGTCACGCATGAGGAGCCTCGCGACGGTGCCGTCTTTTGACTCGATCACCTCACGCAATTCATCCCGGCGGCTGTCTACCGTTCGCTGGTGATAACGGATATAGGAGCCGGGATGAACGATTATCTGGACTTCTCTCGCGGCAGCCTCTTGGGCCCACGCCTTTGCTGGCGCTGCAGTAAGAGAAGGAGCGGTGGAGGGCTGCGTGGCACCTAGAGCCGACAACGATGCAGCGGATGCAAGGATGGCTACGCATATCGGGGTGGCTGTGAAGAGCTTGCATGCACGCGTACGATAAACAGCCAGGACCTCACCAGGCGTCATTGTGGTCCCGCACAGTTTGGACATTGCTCTTCTCCCCATCGCGACCTGTACATGCATGACCTGCTGTTCCTTCCCATAGTATGTATCCAGTAGGACGTTTCACATACATCCAAGGTGTGGGTTTGCCTCAGGTGACCCGCTTGGGTATAGTTCGGGCAAGCGGGCTAAATCAGAAACAATACGCAGGGAGAGCAAACCAATGAAGCCAGCAGAAGACTCAACAGTCATCGGCAAGTCTGTGATCATACGGGGAGACATAACCGGAGGCGAAGATCTCTACCTTGATGGTGAGATCCAGGGCACGGTGACGCTGCCTGAAAATCGCCTGACCGTTGGTCCGAATGCGCACATCATGGCCGACCTGGAAGTTCGAGACATCGTGGTGCATGGGCACGTCGAGGGTAATATTCATGCTTCCGGGAGAGTGGACCTTCGTCAGACGGCGATGGTTCAGGGTGACATCTATACGTCACGGCTCTCGATCGAAGAGAAGGCCAGCATCCAGGGCCGGGTCGACGTGGGTGCAACAGGGCCGACGATTACTGTGCCCAAGCAGACAGTAGGCGAACCTGTGATTGCCGCCCCTCTCTTCAGCGGGACCAAGGGTTAACGCAGACTATTCCATGCGCAATTTCTTTGGAAATCATGGCACGTCTGCCAGTCGCGAAGACGCAGAACGCACCGCCAGGCATTCAAGCGGCTGGGTCCAGTTGCAAAAGCACCTTGCGGCGAACGACTCGCTGCGCATTCTCGACATCGGTCCGACGTCCGCGGTCAATATCAATTACATAACAAGCCTTGGCCACAGTATCTACATGGCAAACCTGGTAGATGAAGCGGCCAAACCGGAGTGGACGGTCCCGGACGAATCGGGGCAGGGGACGCGGTTCGACGTCGATCGCTTCATTGCAACAAACCTGGACTTTTCAGACCGGAAATTCGATGTTGTCACTTTCTGGGACACGGCAGACTACCTGCCTGAGGCACTCCTCGTTCCTGTAATCGAGCGGATTTATGAAGTGATGCAGCCAGGCGGCTTGATGCTGGGGTTCTTCCATGCCAAGGCGAATGCGGGCGAGACACGCTTTTCGCGATATCACCTGACGGCAACAGATTCGGTCGAGATCCAGCGCGCAATGGATCATCCGCTGCTAAACGTCTACAACAACCGTCAGATCGAAAAGCTGCTGCACAAGTTCAGCGGGTACCGATTCTTTTTGGCAAAAGATAATCTCAGTGAAGTGCTCGCAACACGATAGGTGCGAAATCCCGCATGCCAGATAAAAGCAACACCCCTTGTGTCCTGCCTCTTTAGGCGTGACACAAGGGGTGCGAAATTCCGGAGTGAGTGGGCAAGAGTTACTTTGTGGCGACTTTGCGACGTTCTGCCCAACGCTTCTTCATAGCTTCGGCGATACGTTTGCGCCCTTCAACGCTGAGCTTACGCTTTCCTGCTGACTTTGTGGCAGTCACTGCGGGGGTCTCAGTTTTAGAAGTGTTCGTCGCTTTCTTAACGCTGTTCTTGCTTCCTTTTGGACGTCCGCGGCCGGCTTTTTTTACAATCGCGATCGGATCAGCTGTTGTATCGGAGAGAAGAGCCCGAACTTGCTGCAACTTTGCAATTTGCAAGTCAATTTCTGAGATGATGCGACTAACTTCCACTTAGTGCCTCCAAGACTGCGTTCCTAGCATTACCTAACCCAGGAAAAAGAAAACGCTATCACTTTTTAGGACGATACAGAACGGGCGCTGTGTTTGCAATGTCGCTTAGAAAGCTATTGTTACGAAAATCAGCTTGAATCGCTGACCTTACTTTATTTTCCCTCGTTGAGAGGAACGGTTGGATTATTTTCCGCAGTATTCTCGTCCTCAGGTGGGAACTCGTGGCTTCCAACATCGAGTGGGTCATATCTAGGCGTTCCAAGTCTTTGCGAGTTGCTTTGGTCCTGGATCGACTTTCGCAAATCCCGCAGAGTCCCTTCACGATCGCGTCCCAGCTCACTTGCCATGCGGGTAAGCGCGTATGAGATCACATCGCCATGGTGTAGATCGTGCATGTCGGAAGACTTCCGAAGACTAAGCCAGAGTCGATGCACAGTTTGAACTTCCCGGGCATCGATTGCGGGGGCATGCGGCCCGATGTGGAAGCTAACCGCCTCGCCGTCAGGGTCGACAACATAAAACGTGAATTGCCGCTTGGGTTCAGGAATCTGTTCCCACGCCTGACCGGTGTGGTAAGCCTGCTCCTGCGCGGTCAATTTTGAAGATAGTCCGCAAACTACAGCCGCGGCATCGAGCGAATGTGCAGTCTGGACCAGTGCGGCAAAAATATCGCCCGCGGGCACGACAAGCAGAGAGATGTGTTTGCCAAAGCTCTCAGCCACTGAGACTGCCTTGGTGAAGAGCATCTGCTCGTGCTCGCTGAATAACTGGTCGTCGGCGTTAAGGTAGGCAGGACCGCCCGCGCCCATCATCCGTGCAGCAAGTACAACCAGGTCTTGTTCATCGGTATTTGTCCGGGACAGTGCCCACTTCAAGGCAAACGGAGCACTGGCATCTCTCATAGAAACGATTGCCGCACCCGGCCTGATGTGAAGTGCCTCCGTTCCAATATCGTCGCGGTGCTCGAGCTGGAAGTGCTCCTTCATCTGCCTTGCTGTCACGTCATGCCGGCGTTTATTGTCTCGTTCGGAGAGCGAAAAAATAACGAAGAATGCGGCGGCAAAGACAATTCCGCTAACGGTGGCGACCGACTTAGTAAACAGGTTGACGATTGCGGTAGTAAGCAGAACAAGAAAGACGGAGAGCAATCCCAAAGGAATTTCCGTCTTTCCGATCCTAATATTCAGTGGCACCTTCCAGCCGCGTTCGCCATGGTACTTAAATCGCAGGATGAGCATTGCCAGGCTGTTGAAGGTGAAGCTCCAAATTACTCCAAACGCATATGCCTCGCCGAGCATGATCACGTCACCACGAGTGACGATGATGGTAAACATCTGGAGTGCAACGACAAGGTTGACGATGCGATAGCTGGTGCCGAATCGATGCTGCGGCTTGCGAAACCAGTCGGACAGAACACCGTCCTCTGCGACCCGCATCAGGACGCCGGTTGAGCCCACGATGGCAGTGTTGACTGCTCCTCCGAGAATCAGAAAACCGACTATTACGACAAAAATTCTAAAAGCGATGCGTGCGGCAAGTGGCCCGACCATGAACATGGCCATGCCCGCGATCAGGTTGTCGCGATACACGGAGACCCGTACGGAATCGGGGATAAGCATTACTGCAAGCAGCGAACCAATGCCGGTAAAGATGAAGCTGTAAATCGCGATTACGATAGCCGCACGCTTGAGATTTTTCAGCTTTGGATGTTCAATCTCACGATTTACCTGGGCGAGCGACTCTTCCCCGCTCATCGCAAGCACGGAGTGGCCAAAGGCCATCATGACTCCAAAGAGCCCAAGAGTTCGGACGAAGCTGGTGTTCTTCAGAAAACCTAAAGCATCTGTACTGAACTTGAGATTAGAAGGCGTCGGTAGCGGGGGAAGGGGAGCACTTGTGGCAAAGACAGAATAAAAACCCCAGCACAGCAGGATGACAACCATGACGGTGGTGATCTTCATCACCTTCAGGGCCTTGTCGCTCGACTCCTCGATACCCTTTATGTTTTGCCACCAGAAGTAGACAGTCACGATGGCTGCGATGACTGCCGAGAAACCATCGACGGGCATCTGGCGTGCGGCCCCACTTGCATGCGTGAACGCACCGTTGATCCAGTGGTGCGCGGACCCAAGCCTGAGCAGTTCGTTTAAGAGCCCAACGATGTACTGCCCGGCAGACACTCCGGAGATGGGGCCAGTAAGGATGTAATCGAACATCAGCGCGGAGACGCTTAGCTTGGCAAAGGTGCCACCCAGGGCCTCTTTGACGATGCGATAGACGCCGCCACGGGTGAACATGCTGCAGCTTTCTACGTATACGGCACGCACCGCAAAGCTGAAGAGCATGACGCCAAGAATGAACCACGGTGCGGATTTACCAACGGCTTCCTCTGCAATGCCTCCGGCATAGAAAGCAGAAGACCCAAGATCGTTCAGGACGATGGCGGCCGCACGCCAGAATGAGATGAACGTCAGCATCACCGAAGACGCGACGACGAGTCGAACGCGGTTAGAAGGGGGGCGGGCAGTACTCTTTTTGGAAGTCATCTAGTTCATGCAGCTAAACGCTGTGTAAGAGGCCATCCCGAAGCATCAGACCGCGATGACCCAGTGGGTGGCTTGTCTCTTGCCCCAGGTTTGACCAGCTTATTCCTCTCCGCCGAAGAGTTCCCTGAGGTCTTCGATAAAGCTGATCACGACGACCACGCCGGCACCCGCCATTCCAAAAAAGAAGAGCGGCACCAGAATCTTCGCGATCACGCGAATCAGTGCATCCATAGTCCTGATTGTAGCTTGAGGCGAAGAACGCAATGTTAGACTTCGATACTAATGCGACGGATTCCAGCGCGTTCTATGTATCTTGCGGTGCTGTCTGCCGGGCTGCAAATCATTCCTTTTCCAATTGCCGGTCCGGTGCCCGTCTGGCGGACGGCTTTCTGCTGGATTGCGCTTTTGCCCCTTCTCTACGCATTGCTGGAGAGCGACGAGCGCGGCGACAAGCTCTCGATTCTTCAAAGCGCAAGTATCAGCTATGTCTGTGGAGTGATCTGGTACGCCGGCAACTGCTATTGGATTTACCAGACGATGAGCCTCTATGGTGGGCTGCCTCGCCCCGTAGCTCTAGGAATTTTGCTTCTATTCGCTCTCTATCTGGGCATTTATCACGCATTGTTCGGTGCGGTTATAGCGTTGCTTCGCCGATCGGAGTTCAGTCGCAATGGAGTGCTCTTGCTGGCTCCATTCGTATGGGTGGTGCTGGAGCTTGCCCGCGCACGCATCACTGGATTTCCCTGGGACCTGCTCGGCATGACGCAGATCGACAATCCGGTCCTGACGCGTCTCGCGCCGGTGACAGGTGCATACGGTCTTTCGTTCGTAGTGGCACTGGTCAACTCGCTTTGGTTAGTTCGCGTGACTTTGCGGGAGCGCCGCTACACTCGTCCCGCACTCACAATGGCCGGAGTGGTGGTCGTCCTCAGTTACTTGCTTGCTCTACACACGGTGCGCGGACAGAAACAGGATCCCGTGACAGCGACCGCCAATCTTGTACAGGAAAACCTGTCGGTTGGGTCAGAGCGCACCGGACCGCGGGAATCTACCCAGCAACTACTGGATGCCTTTACCCACCTGAGTACGCATCCTTCGCCAACGTTTCTAAGCGGCATTCCCGAGTTACCGGGTACGCCCGAAGTGGTGATTCTCCATAAAGGCGGACCTGCGGATTTACCTGAGGGCGTAGATCACACCGATACCTGGGCACCGCCGGTCGACCTGATTGTCTGGCCGGAAGCTCCATCCGGTTTCTACACCACAGATGCAAGCTTCCTTCAGCAAATGCATCAGCTTGCCGATTCATCACGATCGCTGCTCATCATAGGGAGCCTGGGTGTGGGTGCGCCTCGTGATTCGGACAGTGATCGATCCTACTCGATCTACGATTCAGCGAGCTTCTTCAAGCCTGAAGACCCAGGAATGGTCCGCTACGATAAAGTGCATTTAGTCCCTTGGGGCGAGTACATTCCATTCAAGAATTTCTTCTTTTTTGCAAGGAAGCTGACTGCCGGCGTTGGTGATATGGACCGCGGAACTGCGCGCTCAGTCTACGCATATAACGGTCATACCTTTGCAGCATTTGTTTGTTATGAATCTATATTTGGCGACGAAATTCGCCAGTTCGTAAAAAGTGGCGCACAGGTCCTGGTGAACATCTCAGATGATGGCTGGTACGGCGACACTGGCGCGGCGTGGCAACACCTGAACATGGTGCGCATGCGGGCAGTGGAGAACCATCGTTGGATTCTCCGTTCTACCAACACGGGAGTAACTGCGGCAATTAATCCATCCGGCAATGTGAGTGTTGCCGCACCGAGACACGTACGGACCAGTCTGCATGCGGCGTTCGGCTTTGAGACCGACATCACGTTCTATACCGCGCACGGTGACGTGTTTGCTTATCTCTGTGTGGTGCTAGTGGCTCTTTGCCTGGGCAATGGATGGGTCAAGAGTCTGGTGCACAAGACTGCCCATTGAAGTATCTATGACGCGCAGTTCGACGCATCGTTCTTATCAGTTGCGAGGTTCTTTGGTGCCGGGAGGGGGAATCGAACCCCCATGAGGTTGCCCTCGGCGGATTTTGAGTCCGCTGCGTCTGCCAGTTCCGCCATCCCGGCGCGATCATACCCTGAGGTGGCCTAAAGCTGACCGAGTCTCGCTAAAAACCTGCCATAGCAGTGAGACGAGATGTCTCAATGCAGGGCCTTGTCGCACCTGAAAAGTATCTCATAGCAGAGGTGGAGGGTGCATGCAGATGACCTGACCGCCAGCGTCTCAGACCCTTTTCCTGCGCTAAACCTCAGACGCCTGTTGAGCAGAGGAGAGAGGCGCAAAGCCTGATGCAGGGCGTCGCTTTACGCGTAGATTATCGATGGCATATTCCAGGTATCGAGATTCGAGTCGTGGCGTCTGGCTCATAAATCGGCAGGTGGCAATCACCTGATCGATAATGAACCTAGGGTGAAAGGCGGCGAGATCGAGTTCCTTCTCCTGCGTAATCCTCTGGACGATGAAGTCGAACGTCTCATCGGTCAAGGTGAGACTGTGTGGCTCGCACTCTGAAAGAAATATCTGCTTGAAGATGTCGAGACCCGGCGGGCCTACCTCAATCTTGTACGGGAGACGACGAAGGAATGCCGGATCCATCAGGTCTTCGGGTTCAAGATTGGTGGAAAAGATAACGATTTCGTCGAACGGAATGCTGAAGCTCTTACCGGTGTGGAGCTTCAGGTAATCGACGCGACTTTCGAGAGGAACGATCCAGCGATTGAGCAGTTTTTTGGGGCTGACGAGTTGGCGGCCAAAGTCGTCGATGATGAAGCAGCCGCCCATGACCTTCATATGCAGGGGAGCCTCGTAGAAGCGCGCGGTTTCGTCGTATCGAAGATCAAGCATCTCGAGTGTCAGTTCGCCGCCTGAGATGACCCAGGGCCGTCGGCATGGAATCCATCGCGCATCACACTCCTCTCGCCGCAAAAGCGATGAGGTGCCTTCCGGCGCTGGCGGTGGCTCGACCGGCGCGTGAATGCTTGAGTCGAATACGTTAATGATCTGACCGTCCACAATAATTGAGTAGGGAACGTAGATGACGTCTGTAAAGACGTTAGCGAGCCGAACTGCGACGGAGGTCTTGCCGTTGCCGGGCGGTCCGTAGAGAAGAATCGCACGGCCTGAATTCAAGGCTGGACCGGTCTGTTCCACCATGCTGTCGCTGATTGCGAGGTCAGACATGACTCGCCGAATGCGGTCACAGGTAACGGTCTCGTTTGTGAGCTTCTGCTGGCTCACCTGTTCGGTAAATGCATCGAGCGTCACGGGTGCGGGCCCGGCATACCGCGATTGCTGAAGGACATCGAGGGTCCAGCGTTTGCCTTCTTCCGTCACGCCGTACGTCATCTCGGTGGAACTATCGGTGGCCCGTCTGCCGAGGCTAAAGAGAAGCTTGCGATCGACGGCCAGCCGGACGACTTCAAGAACGATCTGGGTAGGAAGCTTAATCGCGTCGACAAATTGGCGGACTGACTCGAGTCGTCGATTGTCGATCAATTTCATCAGCAGAGAGAGGAGGTCGTTTACGTCGATATCTGTGTCGGCGAGGCTCCGCGGGGGGGCTGGCATGCGATGTAAGAAGGCATTGAGGTCGCGTTGAGTGATCGCACCTAAAGCGATGAGATGATCGCCGAGACGGCCTCCCTTTTCTGCTTGAAGATCAAGGGCCATTGCGACCTGGGGTGCCGTGACCAGGCGAGCGCGGACCAACAGATCTCCGAGGCGCATACGGTTGTCGATAATGCCCTCCTGAGGAGCTGGGGTGGGCTCACTCAGGTAAAGCATAGTGACCCGGCACGAGGGTGGACATCCCACATTCCAGTGATCAGGAGGTGCCGCCCTGTGTGACAACGCCGACAGCTCTACGCGCTAACCGGGTCAGATCATGCCGGAGAGCGCGGTGCTGACCTGCAGGTCCCACATACCGCTACTTGCAGGAGCACTGGCACTACTTTGCCGGTTGCAGGCTTCTGACGACGGCGAAGAGGTCTTCGCCGACGGTGCGAGTTTTGGCGATGGCGTCTTCGAGCGGGATGTCGGAGATGGCGGTGCCCTTGAGTACGACGAGCCTACCAAACTTGCCAGCATGGACGAGATCGATGGCGGCCACCCCGTACCGTGTGGCGAGCATGCGGTCGTAAGCGGTGGGGGTGCCTCCACGCTGGGTGTGGCCAAGGTTGACGGCGCGGGTCTCGTAGCCGGTGCGCTTCTCGATCTCCTCGGCGAGGACCTGGCCGATGCCGGAGAGGCGGACGTGACCGAAGGCGTCGAGCTTGGTGCCGACGGAGGTCTGGCCGGTATGTTCGGGGAGCTTGGCGCCTTCGGCGACGACGACGAGGGCGAAGCGCTTGCCGCTCTCCCAGCGGGCCTTGAGAAGGCGGACGACATCGTCGATGTCAATGGGGAGCTCGGGGACGAGGGTGACGTCGGCTCCGCCAGCAATGCCAACGGTGACGGCAATCCAACCGGCATCGCGGCCCATGACTTCGACGACCTGCACGCGCGAGTGGGCCTCGGTGGTTGAGTGAAGGCGGTCGACGGCTTCGGTGGCGATGGTGACCGCGGTATCGAAGCCGAAGCAGGCGTCGGTGCCGGAGAGGTCGTTGTCGATGGTCTTGGGGACGCCGACGCAGTGGACGCCGCGCCTGGAGAGTTCGACGGAGATGGATTGGGTGTCGTCGCCGCCGAGGGCGATGAGGGCATCAAGTTTGTGGCCCTGAATGACCTTGAGGCAGGTCTCAAAGCCGCCTTCGATTTTCTTCACGTTGGTGCGGGAGGAGCGAAGGATGGTGCCGCCGCGATGGAGGATGCCGCTGGTGGTTTCGAGGTCGAGGGGCATGGTGCGGTCGTCGAGGACGCCGCGCCAGCCTTCGAGGAAGCCGATGAACTCGTCTTGATAGTGCAGGATGCCTTTGCGTACAACAGCCCGAATGACGGCGTTCAGGCCGGGGCAATCTCCGCCGCCGGTCAACATTCCAAT
>CAHJWN010000055.1 GCA_903642265.1 Acidobacteriaceae bacterium
GGCTTCTTCTTCTGCATGAAAGCGAAGATTTTCAAGCAGCAGCGTCTGGCCGGATTCAAGATTAGTAGAAAGCTCTGTGGCAATCTCGCCAACGCAATCGGGAGAGAACGCAACGTTCTCATCCGGGTCTAGAACGTGATCAAGCAGGTTGCGAAGGTGGTCGACAATAGGCCGAAGACTCATAGCCGCGACGGGCTTACCCTTCGGGCGGCCAAGGTGCGACGCAAGGATCACCTTCGCTTTATGGCGGAGCGCATACTCGATCGTCGGCAAAGTCTCGCAGATGCGGGTGTCATCAAGAATAGCGCCATCAGCAGAGAGCGGAACGTTGAAGTCGACGCGGATCAGTACACGCTTATTGGCAAGATCGAGATCGCGGATCGAGAGCTTGGGCATAGCGATCAGAATACCTGATCAAAAACTAATCGGGGATGAATGCGTCGGCTTCTATCTGGACCTTCCATGTCGGATTGAGCAGGCCGGAGACGACAACCATCGTTGCAGCAGGCCGGGTGATTGAAAAGAACTTGCCGTGGATGCGGCCAACAGCCTCCCAGTCGTTGCACTGGGTTAGGTAAATCCGCGTGCGATAAACGTGCTCGATCGAGCTACCTGCTTCCTTCAGCGCGGCTGCAATGATGGTGAGGCACTGGTCTGTCTGTTCAGCCACTTCAGCATCATCGCAACCTACAGGACCAGTCCCGGCAACGTAAACGTGATTTCCTATGCGTACAGCGCGGGAAAAGCCAATGATCGGTTCGTAGGGTGACTCGCCTGGAATGTTTGTGCGTGTGCTCATATCGGGTTCGATGCTGGATGGCAGCGTACGAGATAGCTCCGCTCAGGGCCGCCGCGTCAGAGCTCGAAGCTTGGTGTTCTCTGCCTCAAGGTCCGAAACTCGCTTGCGGAGCGATGCGAGCGACGGCTCAAGCTCTGCGAGCGTGTACCGCGGCGTGATGTGCTGAGGGCAGTTCCAATCGAAGGCCTCAATGTGGATCAGAATGGCGCGTTCGATCACCGCTGTCGGATCCGTAGTGAGCAGGGACTCAAACAGGGCCGGCGCCGCAGCGTCATCTTCGTGGATCTCCACCCGGCCAAGGATCTTCAACCGCGTCCGATTCGGATAATCCATGAAGAACAGCGCAACACGCGCATCGTGCTGCAGGTTACCTACTGAAATGTACTGCTTGTTGCCCCGAAGATCAGCAAATCCGATCACGTCTGGGCCGATGACATGCACGAATCCGGCGGGACCGCCACGGTGCTGGATGTATGGCCAGCCCGTCTCGCTGACCGAAGCCATGTAGAAGCTGTCGCGGAGCTTGAGAAAGGCTTGCTCATTCGCGCCAAGATCATCACTTGAGGTTTGCAGAGCCTGTTCCATACGCGCATACTGCCGGCGGCTGTCATGAAGCTCCTGCTGCTGCTTGACGAGCGGGGTAAAAGCCACTTCAGGGAAGCTACGGCTCATTGGGTAGGTACTCGTTCCGGACAGGTGGACTCGCTGCCTCAAGCTAGGATTCCCCAGGGTGATGGCCGATTCAAATTGATCGAAGACGCCCGTCTCCGGGCCCGGTTTCGTTGCCGCAGGCGGTAACCGGTGCTATCCTTGACGGAGACTACGAGAGTAGAAAAAGAAGACGAAAAGATCAGGAGCAAGACTAGCTGTGTTGGCATCCGTAAAGAAAACAGACATCATCGAGAAGTTCCGTACGCACGAATCTGACACGGGCAGCCCCGAGGTCCAAATCGCGATTCTGAGTGAGCGCATCGGCGAACTCACCGAGCACTTCAAGACGCACAAGAAAGACCATGGCTCGCGTCGCGGGCTTCTGATGCTCGTAAGCAAGCGCCGCCGTCTTCTGGATTACCTGAAGAAGGTCGATGCAGACCGCTATCGCGAAGTCATCGGGAAGCTCGGAATCCGCAAGTAGGTTCCACCCTCCCGGAGACACACGTACCCTTCATGGAAGATTGCCTGGGCCGCCCAGTATCGTTTGCAGACATCGCTCAGAGTCTTTCGGGATTCGGTATCGGATGTTGCTGACCATGAAATTCCTTAGACTTAGCAGGCGCAACCCGCCGACGACGCATAATGCGTTGCACTTGGGTTGCGCCTTTCGCGCTTCTACTCAGAAGGCGCGCCGCAAGTTCCCAAAACGATAAAAACAGAAGAGGAAGAACACGATGAAAGAAGATGTCGTAGTAGAGCTTGCCGGCGGCAAGCAGATCAAGTTTGAAACCGGACGGATGGCCAAGCAGGCCTCCGGTGCAGCCCTCACCTCGAGCGGCGACAACGTAATTCTCGCAACGGCTGTAGCTTCGCCTGACCCGAAAGAGGGAATCGACTTCTTCCCGTTGACGGTCGAATACCGCGAGTTCACGTACGCCGGTGGACGCATCCCTGGTGGCTTCATCAAGCGGGAAGGTCGCCCAAGCGAGAAGGAGATCCTGACCAGCCGTCAGATTGATCGCCCCATCCGTCCTCTGTTCCCCGAGGCTTTCCGCAACGAGACGCAGGTCGTGGCATTTGTCTACTCAGCCGACAAGGAGAACGATCCCGACGTCCTGGGCATCAACGGCGCAAGCTGTGCCCTCGCGCTCTCTGACATCCCGTTCCACGGGCCGGTTGGCGCGGTACGCATCGGCCTGATCGAAGGCAGCTACATCGTCAATCCGACCTATGCCGAGCGCAAGGTAAGCACGTTGAACATCATGGTCGTCGGCACAAAAGATGGCATCGTGATGGTTGAATCGGGCTCGAAGGAGTGTTCCGAAGAAGAAGTTGTCGGCGCCATCGAGTTCGCACATGTGGAGATCAAGAAGATCTGTGCAGCGATCGAAGATCTGGTCAGCCGGGCCGGTAAGACCAAGCGGACCGTCACCCCAATCGAGATCGACCATGACTATCTCAACGCACTGAAGGGCAAGGTGGGCGACCGCCTGAAGGATGCGCTCGACACCCAGAAGCATCCGAAGTTCGAGTCGTACGCTTTAGTCAAGGAGATCAAGGACGAACTAAAGAAGGAACTGCCGTCGGACGATGCTTCCGCTCCGAAGAAGCTCAGCAAGTACTACGAACTTCTTCGCGAGAGCATCTTCCGGGAGCAGGTCCTCAATGAGCGCATTCGTCCGGATCATCGCGCCTTCGACCAGATTCGCGCGATCACCATCGAAGTTGGCGTGCTTCCCCGCGTTCACGGTTCGGCATTGTTCACCCGCGGCGAGACCCAGGCCCTGGTCTCCGCAACACTGGGAACAACTGACGACGCGCAGCGCATGGAGAGCTACGAAGGCGAGCAGAAGCGTCGCTTTATGCTGCACTACAACTTCCCTCCGTTCTCGGTAGGCGAAGTAGGCCGCATGACAGGTGTTGGCCGTCGCGAGATCGGTCACGGCGCGCTTGCGTTCCGTGCCATCGAGGCCGTGCTGCCGGGCGAGGATGAGTCGCCATACACGTTGCGCGTGGTGTCGGACATCCTGGAGTCAAACGGTTCGTCATCCATGGCAACGGTCTGCGGCGCTTCGCTCGCGCTGATGCAGTCCGGTATCCCGATCAAGGGCGCAGTTGCCGGTGTGGCCATGGGCCTCGTCAAGGAAGGCGATAATTACGCCGTTCTTTCAGACATCGCGGGCGCAGAAGACCACTACGGCGACATGGACTTCAAGGTGGCCGGTACCCGTAAGGGCATCACGGCGCTGCAGATGGACATTAAGATCATGGGCATCACGCCGCAGATCATGCGTGAGGCACTGGAGCAGGCCCATCGCGGCAGGATCTTCCTGCTCGATACGATGGATGCGACGATCTCGACAGCGAAGGAAGAGAAGTCGGCATTCGCCCCGCGCATCCACACGATCCAGATTCCTACGGACAAGATTCGCGACTTGATCGGACCGGGCGGCAAGGTGATTCGCGGCATCGTTGATGCGACGGGCGTAAAAATCGACGTCGACGACACCGGCCGGGTCAATGTGGCTTCGAGCGACGCCGATGGCCTGGCGCGTGCGATCCAGATGATCTCGGACATTACGGCTGTACCGGAGATTGGCAAGACCTATCTGGGCAAGGTCGTTCGGATCGCCGAGTTTGGCGCGTTCGTCGAGATATTTCCCGGAACCGACGGTCTGCTGCACGTCTCTGAAATTGCAGAGCACCGCGTCGCGGATGTTAAGGATGAGCTTCGCGAGGGCGATCAGATCCTCGTCAAGGTGCTGTCGATCGAAGGCAACCGCATCAAGCTTTCGCGCAAGGCTGTACTGCGTGAGCAGCGTGCGAAGCTTGGCCTGACCGAGGGCAACCAGATTGGCATTGATGCCCCGGCACCGGGCGCGACCAGTGCCGAGGCTGCCGAGTCTGACGATGATGAAGAAGACGGCGAAAACTTCGATGAAGGGGAAGAAGGTGTCGAGGGCGAGGATGAGCCCAACTTCAACCGCGCCGATGGTGTACCGGTTCCAGCGGGCGCTGCTGCCGGTGCAGGCGGACGTGCCCCTGGCGCTGGCGGAGATCGCCGGCCAGGTGGCGGCGGACGCAGACGGCGCGGCGGACGTCGTCCCGGACAGGGTGGCACTTCGGGTGGCGGTAACTCAGGCGGCGGAAATTCGGGAGGCAACTCAGGTTCCGGAGCGCCCCAGGGTGGCGGCAATCGGTAGTTTTCCTACGCAGGCCAATGTGGAAAGGGTCGCGCTTCGGCGCGACCCTTTCTCGTGTGGGATGACGCCATGGTGAAGGCTTCACCACTCTGGCAGATCGCAGCGCTGTGCACACTGGCTGGCTCAGGTTGGATCCTCACCCAGGCATGGCCAAGCCAGCTTGGTTATCCATTCGCGGGCTGTATCCACTTCATATGCGTCGGATGCGTGGCGGCGTCTATCGCTTGGCGCAAACCGCGGCCAGGGCTCAAACTGGCCCGGGTAATCAGCTTGGGCGTAGCTGGAGTGTGCCTCTTCGTGCTGCCTGCGGCGTCTCTACATTTCGCGGCTGGCGCCGTCCCTGAAACGTCCGGCCTGGTACTTTTCTGTGCGATCCCGGCAATGACGATCCTCGGTGTGGTTTGCTTCGTAGACGATAGCGGTAGATCGCGCGGATTCTTGCTGCCGTCCGTCGTAGCGCTAGGCGGAGCGTGCCTGCTGTTTCCCCTGCAGATGCCGTCTTCGCTGCGACAAAGCATTCTCTTCGGACTGGTCGCTGCTTGCTGCTTCATTGTTGCCTTCGCGGGCATATGGATGCACCGCTTCCTGGCGGGCATCGGGACCGCCGAGGCAGTTGCGCTAGTGGGATTCAGCGGCGCGATCGTGCTTGGTCTCTATGGGGTGCAGGTAGGCTGGCCTGTCTTGGGTGGACGGCTGATCTTCGCCGAGTTGCTGCGAGGTGTCATCTTCGATCTACCGCTGGTCTGGCTCGCACTCTGGCTCATGCGCGAAGTCGATCCCGTACGGCTTTCAGCGCGATTCTTGCTGGTTCCGCTTATCTCCCTGCTGGAGGGATACGCTGCGATGCGCATACGCCCTGATGTAAAGACCTCGCTTGAGATGACAGCAGTGCTCGTAGGCTCATTGATTCTGCTGATCAAAGATGAACCGGAAGAGATACCAGGGCTGCGTCTGCGGTGACTCTTTGACAGGCAGGTTGCAGCGTAAAATCTGGAGCATGGGAGCTTCCATGTATATCGTCGTCGAGGGGGAAGACCCTGGCTATGACATCTTTGTGAATGGCTCCTCGCTTGCCCGGCATGAAGATGCGGTAGAGCGGCTGGCGCTGCGACTCGGTGTAAGGCCGCTGATCGAGTTCTTCTCAGCCGACGAGAACTCGATGGCCCTTCTGATCGAAGAGGGTGCAGGAAATCCAGAGCTGCTTCGTAAACTGCCGCCGCCCCAGTGGTATCCGGCCGGAGACGGCGTGGCCACGGTAGCGTCATTGGTAGCGGCACTCCGGAAGGAGCCGCAGCAGTTAGGAACCGAAGGCGCGCTGGTGCTTGCAGAGTTGGAAGAGTACGCCCGCGTGTTGGCGAAGACAGAGGAACGCGGTCTGCGCTGGCATTTGGCGGTCAGCTGGCGATAAGGGTGCCGGTGTCTAACGTGGCTTCGGTCAGGCGTTGTACCGCTTCGTGCGTAACACCTTCCGCAAGCTCAACCACTTCGAGCCCGGCCGGAGTTACATCAAAGACACCCAGGTCGGTAATGATCCGGTCGACCACGGCTGTGCCCGTCAGGGGAAGGGTGCAGGCGCGCAGCAGCTTTGGGCTGCCACCCTGCGCCGTGTGCTCCATCACGACCACAACGCGCCGAACGCCGGAAACAAGGTCCATTGCTCCACCCATACCCTTGACGCGCTTGCCGGGAATCATCCAGTTGGCGAGGTCGCCTCGCTCAGAGACCTGCATCGCGCCGAGGATAGCGAGGTCGATGTGACCTCCGCGAATCATCGCGAACGAGTCGGCGCTCGAAAAAGTGGAAGAGCCCGGCAGCAGCGTGACCGTCTCCTTACCAGCGTTGATCAGGTCGGCGTCCACCTCGTCCGCAAGCGGGAAGGGTCCCATGCCGAGCAAGCCATTCTCGGATTGCAACGTGACGCTCGTCCCGGCAGGAATGTAGTTGGCGACCAGCGTGGGAATGCCGATACCGAGGTTCACATAGAAGCCATCGCGAAGCTCAAGGGCGGCGCGCCGCGCCATGTCGTGTCTCGTCCATGCCATCGTCTATGCCTCGCGAACCGTCTTCTTCTCGATGCGCCGTTCGCTGTTGGGATTGTGGACCATCCGGTGAACGAAGATGCCGGGTGTGTGGATCTGGTCAGGATCGAGTTCACCAGGCTGAACGATGATCTCCGCTTCAGCGATCGTTACCTTGCCACAGGTCGCCGCGTTGGGATTGAAGTTGCGAGCGCTGCGGCGATAGACAAGGTTGCCATGCAGGTCCGCTTTCCACGCCTTCACCAGCGCAAGGTCTGCGACGATGCCACGTTCAAGCACGTAGGTCGACCCATCGAACTCTTTCAGCTCTTTGCCTTCGGCCACAAGCGTTCCAACTCCCGTGCGTGTGTAAAACCCCGGTATGCCCGCACCGCCGGCACGCATGCGCTCAGCCAAGGTTCCTTGCGGGGCGAACTCCACCTCTAGATCTCCGGAAAGATACTGTCGCTCGAACTCGGCGTTTTCGCCAACGTAGCTGGAGATCATCTTTCTGATCTGTCGCGTCTCAAGCAGCAGGCCAAGACCCCAGCCATCGACGCCTGCGTTGTTGCTGGCAACCGTAAGGTCGCGGACGCGGGTATCACGAAGCGCGGCGATCAAAGCTTCCGGGATGCCACAAAGACCAAATCCGCCGACAGCAAGAAGCATTCCATCACGGACAATCCCTTCAAGCGCAGAACGGGCATCCGGATAAAGCTTGTTCATCGCGAGCAGGGCTCCATGGGTCGTTGCAGGAATTGACGCGAAGTTCTTCCTGCGATTGAGGGAAGTATCGCACGCTGTAGGCCCGCCTGGCTTCGCCCCCGTACCAATCCGTGGACCAGTAACCAATCCGCTAAACGGGTGCGGTAGCTACGCCGAGTACGCGGCCGTGACCAGGAGCTTGCGCGAACAGCACCAGGTGGCGAGCCTGTGTTTGTGGAAGTGAAGGGAGAACGTTGATCTCAACAGTTTGCTGGCCCGCAGTACTCAAGATTGTCACGCGCTGGAGCGACCGGGCAACTGCCACATGTGCAAGGGTGCGGCCGGAATTCTCACCGCGAAGAACACTTGAGGTATCAGCATCATCAGCAAGGACGGCGATAATCTCTGCTCCGCGCGGAGGAATCTCTCCGTCTGCAGAGAAGGTCACAGAGATCCTTGCGCCGCTCGGGTGAACGGACAGAATGCGCAGCGTAATAGGTGCTGGCTGGTGCAGTTGTTGATCGATGGCGCGGGTAAGGCGGGCCTTGTCACTGCCCACTAGCTGCTCAGCTCCGTTCACAACCATCTGCGGTGTGTAGACGCTGTCCAGGTTGAACCGCTCTCCGTAGGCGTTCTGACGGCCGGTATAGACCTCGGACGAGAAGGGATCTGCCCAGCCAAGCGAGTTCCAGTAGGTGACGTGCTCGCTGATGCCGACGATGAGCTGTCCGGATGCGGTGCGTGTGCCGCTAAGCTGGCGTAACAGGGCGTCTGCAGGTGGGCAGTTTGAACATCCTTCAGAGGTGAAGAGTTCAACCAGTACAGCCTTGGGTTGGCAGCGGTCGACGCAAGTGTCTGGGCAGGAGGATGAAGGTCCCCAAACGGCGCAAGCAAGGCCAGGGATACGACGACGCGGCTCAATGTTGAATCCATGGATCTCCACTTCCGCTCAGGATCAGAGTCGCAGGCGGCCCGAACGGTTCATTCTTGTGAGACGGTGTTCTATCCGAAACTGAAGCAGATCGCAAGTCGACGTCTTCACAGACTGCTGCTGCAAGATAAATCCCGGTAACACCCACTCTTGACCTCCCATGGCCTATACAGTTGTGTAGGATTTCTCAGGACAAAGCAATGGACAGTTTAGCCGCCCAGAACGCAGCCGAGACGCTCGATCTGCAGCAACAAGTCGCTCGACAGCAGGCCTTGATCGAAGCCTCGCGCCGGATCCACGGCACGATCGTTCTCCATGACGTGTTGACAACCGCCTTGAAGATTGCCGTTCGCGAACTTGAGGTGGATGGTGCCGCATTTACCCAGCCCAGGCTGCAGTATGGCGAGATGCCGCCAGAACCGTGGGACAAATGTAGGCGTTTTCCGCTGCCCGACCAGGATGGCGTCGACGCTGCGGACCTTGTCATCGCGTGCGGCCGCAGGCTGACGTTCGCCGAAGAGGATTTCCTTGAGGGCCTTGTCCTTCAGACCGCGGCCGCCGCACAGAACGCTCGTTTCCATCAGCGTGACGTGGAGTGGGCACGCGTCCAGCAGGACCTCGACGCGGCGCGGGAGATCCAACGGAGCCTGCTGCCAAAAGAGATGCCGCACGTAGTCGGCTACGACATCGCAGTCCGCTCCACAACGTGTTTCGAAGTAGGTGGCGACTACATCGACCTGATCGAGATGAAAGGGCAGCAGCAGATCATGATCGTGGCGGATGTGGCTGGCAAAGGGCTTGCTTCGGCGATCGTCGGCACTGCTTTCCGCGCGGCCTTTCGTGCACTCGCGATCAGCGGCATGCCGCTAGTTACCATCGCAGAGCGACTCAACCAGCACCATTGGGCAGAAGGTGAAGAGACCCGTCGCAAGTACGTGACTGCGTTGCTGATGAAGCTGGACTGCAAGGCTGGCCTGCTCGAGTTCGTGAATGCCGGGCACAACCCGGGCTTCCTGGTGACGCCCGATGAGGCAGTCGCAAAGACACTCAACTCATCCGGCGTTCCCCTCGGCATGCTGCCCGGTATGACCTATGAAGCCGAGATCTACGACTTTCCCGCCGGCTCGCGGCTGCTGGTCTATACCGACGGCTTGACCGAGGTCTTCCGCGGCGACGAAGAGTTTGGCGAAGACCGCCTGCTTGAGAAATTCCAGGGCCACTCTGCCGACAGCGGTAACGCCGCCCTTGCTTATCTTTGGGATTGCATCGGCGAATTCTCTGGTAATCAGCCCCAGAACGATGATATGACCGCACTAGCGGTCTCGCGAGCGCCGGTCATCGCAGCACGAAGCAGAACTCCGGAGGTTGTTTGCAACTGATGAAACCTGCCACAATCGAGATCATGCTTCCTTCCCGTCTTGGCTATGAGAAAGTCGCGATGAGCACAGCAGCCAGCGTAGCAAAGCTTATGGGTTTCACCGAAGACCGTGTTGAGGACCTCAAAACTGCTCTTGCAGAGGCCTGCATCAACGCGATCGAGCACGGTAATAAACTCAACGACGACCTGAAGGTCGGGGTCGAGATGAGCGTTTACGATGACACGCTGGAAGTCAAGGTCGTCGACGAAGGTACAGGCAAGATCGAGAGGCCCAGTGATCCGGACATCGATCGCAAAATGCACGGCGAAGAGGACTCCCGCGGCATGGGAATGTTTCTGATCCAGGCACTGGTGGATGAAGCGGAGTGGGTGCCAAGTTCGGCTTCAAACAAAAGTTATGCGCGGCTGATGATCCGCCTCAACAAGGAGAAAGAATAAGTGCAACAGGAAACGAAGGCTTCCGTACACAACACGACCGGCCAGGATGGCGCGGCCACAACCATCATCCGCTTCGAGGGAGATATCTCCTCCTCCTCGCAGGATGCTGTGCTCGGGACCTTCAGCAGGCTGCCGGAGGACAACCGTAAGCGGCTGCTGCTTGACTTCACGAAGGTGGATTACATCAACTCCAGCGGCATTGCGCTTGTCATTCAACTACTAATGAAGGCGAGCAAGACAGGGCAGAGCATAGCGCTCTTTGGTCTGACGCCACACTTCCAGAAGGTGTTTACGATGGTCGGCATTACGAAGTATGCTCAGATTCACCCGGACGAAGCTGCCGCCGGCGCCGTCTGAATCTACCTGCTCTGTGACGTCGGTTGGCCTGAAAGTTGGCGGCTTCTGCGTGGAGGTTGGCGGCTTCTGCGTGGACCTTATGGACAAGCATTTGCGGAGCCTCAGATGCGACGGCTTTTGTTCTGCGTCATTCTCCGTCGAGCACCGAGCACCACCGAACACAGGCCGGATGCCAGCATCGTTGGCAGCAATCTGATCGAATCGAAAGCTCAATCCCGCTAACCGCATTGTAGAAACATGATCCCACACCATATCGTTGATATCAGCGTCAGAAATTGCGTGCGTCATAACTGCGTGCTTCACCGCTGCGTGCGTCATCGTTAGTAATGGCACCTCTGCGAATGCCAACAGCCTGCACAAGGAAGCGTCATGCCATCTGAAGTCGAACAAGTAACGGGCGCCGCCGCAAACACGTCCCTGAACGCGCGCGCGACTTCTCAGACCAACGTCAGCCGCTTTCAGGGAGACCAGGCGCATTCAGCCATTGACACGCTTGCGGTAGAAGAGCCTCTCGAGCTGCAACTCGCCTTCGGCCCCTCTGCGTCTCGTCAGATCAAATCCATCTCTGTGACCATGCGAACGCCTGGCCACGACTTCGAACTGGCCGCGGGCTTTCTGCTGACCGAGGGCATCGTCAACGATGCTGCTGACATCACCGCCGTCCGCTATGTTGCCGGTTCGACGAACGAAGCTCGCTCCCCGCACGCAGATGCGGAGGCGACGGTGTTGCCGTATCAACCCGAGCGAAACGTCGTTCGCGTCGACCTTGCCCCCGACGTAACCGTAAGCATGGCCAACCTCGAGCGCAACTTCTATACAACCTCAAGCTGCGGTATCTGCGGAAAAGCATCGCTTCTGGCACTTCGTACCGTCTGTCCGCCGCGTTCCGCAAACACATTCGAAGTTGCGGCGAGCACCATCTATGCATTGCCTGACCAGCTAAGGGCCGCACAGGACGTCTTCGAAAGGACAGGCGGGTTGCATGCCTCGGGGCTCTTTGATTCCGCAGGGCGGCTTCAAAGCATCCGTGAGGACGTTGGTCGTCATAACGCTGTCGACAAACTCATAGGTTCAGCCTTCCTGGAAGACCGCACGCCTCTGCGCCATCACCTGCTCCTGTTGTCAGGCCGGGCCAGCTTTGAACTTTTGCAGAAGGCCCTCATGGGTGGGATACAGATGGTCCTTGCAGTTGGAGCGCCATCAAGTCTCGCAGTTCAGGTAGCTAGGGAGTTCGACATTACGCTGATTGGATTTCTTCGAAAGGATCACTTCAACGTGTACAACGGTGCAGAGCGCATACTTACCGAACCTTTGAAGTAGATTCCTTCGTCGACAGAATTAACCCCTCATACCTTGGAAATGCCTTCCACTTAGATAGCTGAGACGCCCTTCCGGAGCTTCACATCACTGAGGGGCAGCCGTCAGAAAAACTCTGCGGGCTTCCTGGAAGCCAGGGAAGACTACTCCACTGGATTGGCATTGGCGTAAAGCAGCATCCAGAAACTGAGCGAGAAAGAAGGAGTTGATAAAAGATAAATAAATGGTGGAGGCGGTGGGAGTCGAACCCACGTCCGAAACTACCGACAACAGAGAGCTTTCATGCTTTTTCCAGGTTCATCTTTGTCTCGTCACCGTCGCTTAGAACGGACGAAGATGCGATGGCGACCAGTCTGATTGATCTCATCCGACCCGCTCAGACGGAGCAGGGAAGACCAGCCTACTGTGCGACGATCGGTACCGGCCCGTAGGCAAAGCTGGAGCGATCGGCAGTCTAACTAATTAGGCTGCAAGAGCGAACTGAGGTTCGGCACTTATAGTTTTGTGAGCGATTACGGGTGTCCACACCCCGGCATGCCTCTCTGCCACAAGCAATCCCGTCGAAGCCGTGACGCCCCCATTTTGGAGCTGGCTCAACATTGCGTTGAAGCGCTACAAAGATCGATCTTCAGTATACCGCGACCGCGTCACACTGCACTCAGGCGAAGGCGATGAGGATGGCTCCAGCGGTGATCAGCGAACCGCCCAGTACCTTTAGGAATGTCAAATGTTCACCAAGGAACAGCCACGCCAAGATGATCACCACGACGACGCTAAGCTTGTCGACGGGTGCCACGCTTGAAGCTGGACCGAGTTGCAGCGCGCGGAAGTAGCACAGCCACGATAGCCCCGTGCACAATCCCGAAAGCACCAGGAATACCCAGCTGCGCCGATCGATCAGCGAAATCGCCTGGTGCTTCTCAAGCGCAATCGCGACTGCCCAGGCAAACACAAACACAACGGTTGTCCGGATCGCAGTGGCCAGGTTAGAGTCTATCCCGGCAATGCCAACCTTTGCGAGCAGGGCAGTTGCCGCAGCGAAGACGGCCGACAGCAGCGCCCAGAACAGCCAGGATGTATTGGAAATCATGGTCGGGTATCAGCGCGCTTCCTGGTAACCGTGTCAAACTGCCAGTCTCAGAGCGCCGCTTTCTCAAGATCGATCTGCTGGAAGTCGCCACGCTCGATACCCGCCCGAATCTGCGTAGGTGTTTTGCCAAGCTTCGTCTGCTGGTAGCTGTAAACACCTTCCTTCATGCAGGTGGAGCACGCAGCGCCGTGCGTCCCTTCAAAGCAGCTATGCAGGCTGTTATGGCCCATCTCACGGTCGCAGCGGCAATAGCAGGGCTGTTGATGCAGGACATTCGGAATCTTTGCCGCCATCCTGTAAGCCACCACCTGGTATTGATGCTGGAAGTATGGCCCGTTCAGTTGGTCGCCACTCATGATCGGTGGCAGCGCTTGCTTGGCAGTCGGAGGCGCGGCGTTATACGCGGGCACATCCGTGGCAGGGTTTGTCCATTGTGCAGAGGCGGCAAGCGTCAGAAGGCCGAGCGCAAGAGTTCCGATCACGCGTTTCATAACCTAATTCTATTGCAGTTGAAGGTTTGGGGAACAGGTAATCTAGGAAGGGAATTGGCCAGCGAAAAAAGGACGGCATGAACGATCGTTTGTTCATGCCGGGAGGCCAGTGACGCAACTTGCGTCGAAAGGGAGTATCTCGACCGATCGACCAATCTTCAGGATGCGCGCGCTTCAGCAACCTTGAACTAAGAGTACCACGAAAGTCCTAAAAACAAATACTAATTGGGAGGATTATCCATTTATCTGTAGTCCTTTGCTTTTAACGTCGGACTGAATCGATTCAGTAGACGAATTGGTCCTGTCGCATACCCGACCTACGCTTTGCTCTGTACGGCTCTCTGCACAATCTCTCGAACAGCGGGCCACGCATGGCTCTGCGGATCAACGACATCGAAGTGGTCTGCGCCCGGAAGTATGGTTACGGCGACCTTGTCCCCGGCACCCTGGGCATTCTGCGCCCAGCGCTCGGGAATCCCCGCCGGGATCTGATCATCTTCCGTTCCTTGGATCAGGAATTGCGGAACATTGAAGGGAAGCAAATCGCCAGGATTGCCAGCCTTGTAGCGATCCCTGTATTCAGCAGGCGGGCCGCCCATCAAGGCAAATACCTCTTGCTTGTCGTGAGCGAAGTCGAGGTATCCGGACAGGTCGATCGTGAGCCGAAGATCGACCGCACCCGCGAGAGCGATGGCCGCCAGCAGCGGGACTTGTGGTCGCGGCAGGTACAGCTCGCTCCCGGGTTCAATGTGGTGGCGGCCAGCGATCCAGAAAGCAAGATGGCCGCCCGCGGAATGCCCCATCGTGATAACGCGCGACAGATCAAGCGGATAAGATCCGGCCAGCGTTGCGGCAAAGTCAAAGCCTGATGCTGCATCCTGGAAGGTTCTTGGATATCCACCACCGGTCTTACCGACCCTTCGGTATTCGACCGACCAGGCAGCAATGCCATGCTGCTTCAGATCGGCACAGAGATGGCTTGCATAGCTGAGATCGTATTCCGACTTCCACCACCCACCATGGAAGAAGACAACGAGTGGAACGACTGATTTGCCCCCTGTCGGCGGCAGCCAGAGGTCGCCAAATTGGGATGGGTCTTGGCCATAGTGAATGCGGTGGTCGGCAGTTGATGCGGGCCGTGACAGCACGTCCTCCATCCTCAGTGTTCCTCCTTCCACGGCAAATGCATTTGGACAGCCCGGTAAGATGGCTACGAACTGGACCGCTCTCCAATTTATAGTGGCAGAATGAAAAGCCTGCCGCACGCGCAATTTGAGGCCATTACCGAGCGCGAGCAAGGTTTGCGGCGCGGCCTTTCATCACGACAGCTTTCGATGATTGCCATCGGCGGTGCGATCGGCACAGGCCTGTTCCTCGGTTCAAGCTTCGCAATCGGCTTTGCCGGCCCGTCGGTGCTCATCAGCTACCTTATAGGCGCTTTCATCACGCTCCTCCTGATGGGCTGCATGGCAGAGATGACCGTCGCTCATCCCACCGCCGGCTCCTTCGGTGCATGGGCGGAGTTCTACCTTTCGCCGCTGTGCGGCTTCCTTGTACGTTTTGCGTACTGGGCAGGCGTCGTTTTTGCACTTGGGACAGAGATCACCGCAGTCGCCGTTTATATGCGGTTTTGGTTTCCGGCGGTTCCAGGGTGGATCTGGATCACCGGCTTCACGCTTGTGCTTGTCATGGTGAATGCGTTCAATGTCCGGCTCTTCGGCGCGGTGGAGTACAGCTTCTCCGCACTGAAGGTAACGGCCATTATCGCGTTCCTGATGCTTGGAGCTTGGGTCGTATACTCGGCACACGGCCACGCCAGCACAGCGGGAACGCCCATTGGCTTTTCAAATTACACGGCCTTCGGCGGCTTCTTTCCCAGGGGTGTCTGGGGAATGTGGGTTGCAGTGCTGGTGTCGCTCTTCAGCTACTTTTCAATTGAAATGATCGCCGTAGCCGCTGGCGAGGCAAAAGACCCGCAGCGAGCGATCACGAACGCGTTCCGCGCGACAATGTTCCGGCTGGTCCTGTTCTACCTTCTTACGCTGGCTCTTGTCCTTGCCATCGTTCCTTGGAACATCACGGCTTCGGGCCAGACGCAGTCGCCCTTTGTCACGGTCATGGTCCGCACCCACATCTCCGGTGCTGCAGGTGTAGTCAATTTCGTCATCTTGATTGCCGCGCTTTCAGCCATGAACAGCCAGTTGTACATCACCGCCCGGATGCTCTTCTCATTATCGCGATCAGGCTTCGCGCCGAAGCGCCTTGGCACCTTGTCTCGCAACGGGGTTCCAATCGCCGCGTTGCTGGTATCGACAGCTGGCATCGCATTTGCCGCCGTGTTGAACCTGCACTATCACGAGCGGTCGTTCCTCATCATGTTGGCAATCTCCATGTTTGGGCCTATGTTCACGTGGCTGATGATCTTTGTGACCCATCTCCGCTTTCGTCAGCGCAACACGCAGACACATCTTGCGTTCAGAATGTGGGGCTATCCTTATCTCAGTATTCTTGGTGCTGTGCTGATGCTTGCCGCCCTCGTGACCACAATCTTTACCAGCGCCTTCCGCCCCACCTTGATCTACGGAGTTCCATTTCTCCTGGTGCTCAGCCTGGTATACCGCCTTCGCCGCACAACAACCCATCGCCAGGCATCAAAAAATGCTGGAGAGACGATCGCATCATGAGCACTTCCGTTCTGCCTCCCGTCGCGCTTAATGCCGCTGAAGATCCACTGCTTGCGTGGCGTAAAGAGTTCCCCATCCTCGAACACACCACGTACATGATCAGCCACTCGCTGGGTCCGATGCCGCTTCGTGCTCAGACCGCACTCAAGGAGTTCACCGACACCTGGGCAACGCGTGGTATCCGTGCCTGGGAAGAAGGCTGGTGGTCCATGCCCATCACCTGCGGCAATCTTATCGGCTCGGTCATCGGAGCGCCCGAGGGGCGTGTCGTGATGCACCAGAATGTCTCGATCTGCCAGACCATCGTGACCTCGTGTTTCGATTGGAGCGGCCCGCGCAACAAGCTCGTCACCGATGGGCTGAACTTTCCTTCGAACGACTACATCTACCATGGCCTGGCGAGACTAGGCGCAGAGGTCGTCTCGGTCGCATCGGTCGATGGCATGACGATGCCTCTCGAAGCGGTCCTCGCGGCGATCGATGAGTCGACACAACTGGTCAGCATCTCGCATGTCGCGTTTCGCAGTTCCTATCTTCAGGACCTCGCGGCTATTACCGAGAAGGCGCACGCAGTCGGTGCCTACATCGTCGCTGATCTATATCAAAGCACCGCGATCGTGCCGCTCGACGTCGTCGCCCTAGGGGTCGACTTCGCCGTCGGTGGCTCAGTGAAGTGGCTGCTCGGCGGTCCGGGTGCAGGCTACCTCTACGTTCGCGAAGATCTCGATGCGAAGCTTCAACCCGCCGCCACCGGTTGGGCAGCCCATGCGCATCCCTTCGAATTCACAGACGGCCCCATCGAATACGCACCGGACATTCGCCGATTTCTTAACGGCACACCCAACGTGCCTGCAATGTACTCCGCGCGGTCTGGGTACGAGATCGTTAACGAAATAGGTATACCTGCGATCCGGGCAAAGTCGCAGCGCCAGACTCAGCGCCTGATCGCCCTTGCTGATGTTGCAGGGCTGAAGGTCCGCAGTCCGCGTGATCCCGAAATGCGAGGAGGCACGGTTATCCTGGATGTGCCAAACGGCCGCGAAGTAACGGCAGAGCTTGGCCGGAGGCAAATTCTGGTGGACTACCGGCCCGGCGCAGGTATCCGCATCGCGCCGCACTTCTACACCTCGGACGATGAAATAGCCCACACCATCTGCGAGCTTGCATCCATCGTCAGGAGCTAGGCATAAGGAACATCCAGACCGTACGAGCAAGGTGAGAAGCCTGCATCCCTAAGGCAATTTGACGGGCGGCCCGTCTTCCTGGTCGATCTCCTTGCCTTCACCCGGGAACGGCCACTTGGTATTTAGCTGTTGCGTCGCCTCACGTACATCGTTCGGGACCTTGACGACCTTCAAATTTTCAAGCACGTGAACGCCCAGCTTGCCCGCAGTTGCGATGTCGATGTCCCCGTCATGGTCAAAGTCTCCGGAGACAATCTGCGTGCCAATGGTCGCGGTCCCGTTCAGAGAAAGCGTGTGCCTCGTGAAAAGTGGATCGGAAGCGGCATTCGCAACAACCATCGCCGCAGGCCAGCCCTCTTCTCCGCGTGGTGCAGCATCTCCGGCATGACCCTTCGCGGCAGAAAGCTCCACCGCCTCAGGCAATTTATAGGCATAGATAACATTAGGGTCATACGATCCGGGGTCACCGCCACCGTGACCGCGATACCGCTTGCCAGTAATCAGCTCTGGCTTCCCATCCCCATCGATATCAATTAGCGCAACAGCATGGGACTGCGAGAAGGACTCGTCAATGGCATGGCGAAGCCACTGCGGTTTATCCGATGTACCCGCCTGCTCAAGCCAGTAAAGCCCGTAGCCATGGCCCTGACCATAGATGAGGTCAAGCTTGCCGTCGTGATTCACGTCGTATCCCAGAATGGGGAAGCCGGCGTCCGCAAGGTCCCAGTCGCCGTGCCATTGCCACTTGTCGTTCTCGGCGTCAATGTTTTGAAACCAGCCATGCGGCGTCAGAATGTCCGGCTTGCCGTCACCATTGATGTCTGCAATCCCGATGCCGTGACCATCCTGCAGACTCGTTCCGATGTGATGAATTCGTGGCTTGTCCTTACTGAAGTCCACCCAGAGCACGCCAGAGCGGTTGTAGTGGGCAAGCGCAAGATCAGGCTTGCCATCACCGTTGATATCAGCAAACGCGCCGCCTTCCGTATCGAAACTGTCGCCGATCTTTTCAGCCTTCCACATGGTGCCCGCCGCGTTCGCCTTCGGGCCCGGGTTCTTGTACCACCACACGCCGTTGGCGATCCATCCCGTGCTGACGAGATCGGGCAATCCATCATGGTCCACATCGACGATCCATTCACCACAGTCGGAGACGAACTCATTGTGCGTCCCCACGAGGCGAAACTGGTGACGCTTCCATTCGCCCCCATTCGCGCCCGGATTCTCATACCAGTACGCACCGCTTAACAGGTCGACAAATCCATCGCCGTTCATGTCCAGCATGGAGATGCCTTCCGCATGATCGTCGCCGAGACGATGCGCGAGGAATGTGAGCCGGGGCTTGCCATCCGGCCCAAGCCCCGGCTGCTGCATACGCTTTTCGGTAGCATGTGCCGGGTCTTGTGCGAAGACTGGGACAGTAGCGGCGGTAAAGACGGCGAGCGAGGTCGCGAGGACCTTTAATGCGATGTTCATGGCAGCTCCGTAAAGCAGTAAATGAGGCCCTGAGGCGGTCGAATAGCGCTAGACAATCGTCATCGTCTCAGGGTTCCAGTGAACGATGCTGTCTTTTTCGACGCTTAGGTTGCTGAGCAGTGCAGCACCCGCCGCACGGAAGCCAAAGGTCGCATCTTCCACAACCGGCTTCCGGCTGCGAACGGAGTTGAAGAAGTTATGGAAGTGGTCATAGCTGTCCACGTACCCCGGAGGCGCGGTGTACGCTTCGACATCGCGCGGCGGCGTGCCCTCCGGATGCTTCACCGGGTACTTCTCGCGATACTTCTCGAGATACGCCTTCTGCTGGGCCTCGGCGAAGGTTGAGACCGTGTACCCGGGCTCGGACGCAATCGGCGTCCTTGTAACCGTGACCGTTCGTCCGGAAATCTCCATCAGGCCTTCGGAGCCGGTGAACAAGAACCCCTCACTCTCTTCGCCACCATCCACGAAATTGACATGCAGGCTCAGGTTGAAGCCCTCTGGATAATCGAACAGCGCAAGCAACACGTCCTTCGCATCGCGGCCATCGTTCCAGTAGCGGATCCCGCCAGTCGCCATCGCGCGAGTCGGGCCGTGCGCCCCGGTGATGAAGTGGGTCCCGCTGAACAGGTGTACGAAGAGGTCGCCCGCCACTCCAGAGCCATAGTCGGCCCACTTGCGCCACTGGAAGAAGCGTTCTGGATTCCATGCCATCTTCGGCGCGGAACCTTCAAAACGTGGCCAGTCGCAGGTCTCGGTCGAGGCATCAAGCGGAACCGAATAGTTCCATGCGCCAATCGATGAATTGCGGTCCCATCGCGCAGTCACCATGTTCAACTTCCCAATGGCGCCCGCAGCAAGCAGTTCCTTGGCCTTGGCATACACAACGGAGCTGACGCGCTGGCTGCCGACCTGGAGGATCTGCTTCGAGTTCTTCACCGCATTGATGATCTCCGGCCCATCAGGATAGATGTGGATCATCGGCTTCTCGAGGTACACATCTTTCCCGGCTTTGATGCTGTCGACCGCCGCCTGCCTATGCCAGTGGTCCGGCGTCGCAATCAGGACCGCATCGACGTCGCTGCGCTTCAGGATCTCGTTATAATCGCGCGTGGTAAACAGGTCAGAGCCCCACAATTCCTTCGCATGGGCGAGCCGGCCATCATAGCAGTCGGCGACCGCCACCAGCTTGACGCCGGGCACCTGCAGGGCGAAATTGGTGTCGCCCTGGCCCTGGATCCCTGCGCCTATAAGCGCCAGCTGAATCATGTCATTCGGCGAGCGCTTCTTGCTCTCGGCCAAGAGTGGATGCAGTCGTGTCGTTGCAGCCGCGAGCGCGGTCGTTGCCGCTGATTTCAGAAAGATTCTGCGATTCGGCATGGTAGCGTGTCCTCAATTCGGTTCGCAAAGACGTTCTGCACCGTCTTGCGTCGATGAGAACCTTATGGGATGAAGCAGACAAATGTCCAGCGCACAAGCACTGGGAAGCCACCGGAGGTTATGACGCTGCTAGCGGTGATAGCAGCAGGGCTGCGGCAGACTTACTGAGACTCGTTGGCTCCTTCGCGCATGCTGCACTGGCGACAGCAAGAAACAGGCAGACGACTTGGCGCACGTCACCGCACCTCAATCTCACGCCGTAGCGGCAACTCCTCCGAACTCGGACCCACCAGTATGGGATAGCTGCCTTTTGCTGCTGACCACCTCTCCTTGTGTTCATCCCATATTGCTAATCGCTTCTCTGGAATGTTGACGGTCACGTCTTTTGCCTCTCCCGATTGCAAAGAAATCTTCAACCAGCCCACAAGCCGCTTCGGCGGCTCGCCAGAGGATTCCGGCATCGCAGTGTAGACCTCGGCGATCTCCTCCCCCGTCCGGTCGCCTGTATTTCTCACTGTGAAGCTTGCCCTTGCACCCACCCCTTGTTCGATTTTCAAGTTCGAGTAGGCGAAGGTCGTATAGCTCAGGCCAAATCCAAATGGAAACAAAACCGGTTTCTTCTTCGCGTCATACCACTTGTACCCAACCTCAAGTCCCTCGTCGTACGCCACATCAAACGAAGGCAAGCCGGCGAGCAACTTCCGTGACATCTTGTCTTCATCCGACCAGTCCTCCTGTGAGGCAGTCGGTGGCTCCACCAACTTGGGATGTGGCAGGTCCGCGTCCGTCAGAGGAAAGGTAATCGGCAGCTTTCCCGAGGGGTTCGTCTTACCGAATAAGACATCGCTAATGGCTTCCGCGCCTGACGTTCCGCTGTACCAGGTCTCCACCACACCGGCCACGTCTTTGATCCACGGCATCAGCACTGGCCCACCCGTCTCAAGTACAACGATTACGTTTGGATTTGCCTTCGCCAGGGCTGCAATCACCGCATCCTGTCCATCCGGCAAAGCCAGGCTGGGTAGATCAAGGCCCTCTGCCTGCCACTGGTAGGCATAGAACAGCACCACGTCAGCGCCTCTTGCCACGTCGGCTGCGGTCCTCGCATCCGCTCCGTCGTTGAACCTCACTGCGACTCCGGGAGCAGCCGTCTTGATCGCCTCCAGCGGCGAATCCGGAAACCAGATGGCCTTCTGCCAATCCGCCTTCTTCTCCTTCTCTGCAATCTCCCCAATCGCGTTGCCATTCGGCGGATCGACCTGCGCCGAACCACCACCAGAGATCATGCCTCTGTCCGCGTTCCGCCCAATCACGGCAATCGTCCGTACGCGTGCCGCATCAATGGGCAAGACATGGTGCTCGTTACGCAAGAGAACCATCGAACGCTGCTCAATCTCCCGCGCTATCTTTGCGTGTCCAAATACATCTGGCACCCGCTTTTTCGGAGGATCGTCGACAACCCCTGCTTCGAACATCGTCCGCAAGATTCGATGAACATGGTCGTCGAGTTCTCCCTGCGGCACCTCGCCCGATTCCACTGCTTTCTTCAAAGCAGGCCCGTAGAACACATCGTCAGGCTGCTCCTGGTCCAGACCCGCATGCAAGGCTTTTGCAGTCGAGTGGGTTGCCAGCCAATCCGAGATGACAAACCCTGGGAACTTCCAGTCTCCCTTCAGGACCGTCTTCAGCAGGAAGTCGTTCTCGCACGCATAGGTGCCATTCACGCGGTTATAGGCGCACATCACAGCCCCTGGCTTACCTTCTTCGACTCCAATCTGGAATGCGAGCAGGTCTGTCTCACGCATCACGCGTTCGCTGATGTTTGAGGAGACAGCATGTCGTCCACTCTCCTGGTCATTCACCGCGTAATGCTTTATGTCACCAATCACATGTGTCGACTGCACACCTTGAATCAGACTCCCAACCATCGTCCCAGCCAGCAGTGGATCTTCCCCTTCATACTCAAAGGTCCGCGCGTCCCTTGGCTCACGCGCAAGATTAACTCCGCCACCCAGCGACATGTTGTAGCCCTGGTCTCGCAGTTCCTGCCCAATCACAACCCCATACCTCTTCGCGACCTCGACGTCCCACGATGCTGCCGCCGCGAGGTTAGACGGCAGGGCCGTCGAGTACCTGCCGCTTCCCGCCGAGTACGCCACGCCATACGCAGAATCATCGATCTGCAAACCCGGAACATCATACTCGGGAAATCCCGGCACATATCCGGAGCCGCCATTACCCTCGGCCGCGTGTGGATCCGCAGGTCCGACGTGCGGATCTCCCGTGCCGTGCATCAATTGGATCTTCTGATCGAGGGTCAACTGCTTCAGCAGCAACCTGGCGCGCTCATCGGAAGAGAGGGTCTTGTTCATCCACGGCATAGCCGCTTTCGGCTTTGCAGCAAGTTCAGCCGAAGTCTGCGCAGGAACACCGCAACCCGAAAGTAATAGCATCATCACAACTGCATGTGAAACGATTCGCATGATCACTCCAAACACGTCCTTTTAAGAATCAGCAAGGTTGGTTGATGAACCGACAGACTTTCGGGCAGGCAGCACGGTGCGCTTCCTTCGCACCACCCAAAGCAGGATGCCTGCCACGGCCCAGATTGTTCCTACAATCCTCGCCAGCGATCCTAGGTTGATCCACAAGAACGCGCATGTTGCCAGGCCACCGGCAGAGAGCAGCATGGGAAACCACTGCGCCAGGCGTCCCTCTCGCCAACCCCGCACCATCGACGCGAGGTTTACTCCCATAAAGGCCAGCAGGGCCCCGTAGTTCACCAGTTCAGCTCCCATCTGGTAGCTGAAGGTCAATGCGCCCACCAGGCAGATCGCTCCGACCAGCAGAACGTTATTGCGCGGTACCCGGCTCTTCTCATGCACCTCTCCAAAGAAGCGGCGAGGCAGCGCACCATCCTGTCCCATGGCGTAGAGCAGACGGGCAGCGCCGAGTTGCGAAGCCATCCCTGAACCAATGTTTGCCAGGAGCAGGGCACTGTTCACGATCAGGAAGAGGATCGGTCCACCCATCCGGCCCGAGACATGCACATAGGCCGTGTCGATATCGGGAAACGCCAATCCCTTCGGCCAGACGAGCTGTGCGATGTAGACCTCGATCGACGCCAGCACCCCGGTAATCAAACAAGTCAGCACGATCGCACGCGGCACACTGCGGGCAGGGTTCTTGGCTTCGTCCGCCAGCGTGGAAATGCCATCGAACCCGATGTAGGTCAACACTGCGATCGAAGTCCCTCGCATCAGACCACCCATGTTAAAGGTGGATGGATCATAGAAAGGCTCCAGGTAGAACTTCGAGCCCACATGCCCGGCATGCATCAGCCATCGCACCCCGGCGATCAGCACCAGGAGAATCACCACACCCAGTGCGGCTGCGATGCCCGCGTTGATCCTCGCCGAGGTCTCGACACCATTGCAGTTCAGCCAGGTAAAGAAGATCGCAAAACATACTGCAAGGATCCAATAGGGAACACCTGGGAGAAAGTTCATCGCCGCGCGACTGCACCATATCGTGCAGATCAGCGGGTTCAAGATGTAATCCATCACCAGGCACCAGCCGGTGATATACCCCAGGCTCGAATGCAGTTCCTTGCCAACATAGAGAAACGCCGACCCGCCGTGAGGATAAGCCTTCGCCATCCTCCCATAGCTGATCGACGTAAACAGCATCGCCACCAGCGCCAACAGGATCGCCGTCACCACGTGGCCGTTCGCCTCGCGATAGATCACTCCGAAGCTGGGCATCGGCGCAGTCGGCTGGATCAGGATGATGCCGTAAAGCACCAGGTCCCAGAACCCCAACGTCCTTCTTAGCCCGACCGCTTGCGATGTCGTCTCTGCTCCCGCCATCCATTACCTCACTTAGCGGCCATTGCTTGCGTTGGAGTCAACTCCACCGGCTTAACGTTCCACCCGTCCACATGTACCGAAACCACATTGCCAGCGTCCTTCGGCAGCATCGCTGTCACCGTCGTCGATGCTCCCGGCGCAATCTCAATCCAGTTGTCCGACCACATCACCGGCGCAATCAGATCGCCAGCGGGTGTCCGCGCCGCCACCCTCACTTGGAATGCCAGTACGTTCGACGAGTTCTTCAGCGAGACACGGACCTCACGGCCTGCTGCTGCGCT
The DNA here is from genome assembly GCA_903642265.1 of Acidobacteriaceae bacterium. GTDB lineage: Bacteria > Acidobacteriota > Terriglobia > Terriglobales > Acidobacteriaceae > Edaphobacter. Next base: position 24,256 of record CAHJWN010000055.1, read on the forward strand.
TGAAATCTCCGCCTGCGAGGTAATCTCCGCCGTGGGTAGCGTTGTAAGCGCGGTGAGGTCTTCATGCCGCAGTGCCGGAGTGTGGGTATAGTCTGTGTGCGCGAAGTCAAACTGCGTCAGGGTCCCCGGTATCCAGTAGAAGTTATGACTTACCGCCTCGCCGTTTTCATTGGTGAGCGTCAGGTCAACAAAGAAGTTTCTTTCCGGACCCGCAAACAGACGCTCAGGAACCGTCGCGACCCGCTGCGCACTGTCCGAGCTTGCGTCGAGCGCCACCTCAGATCGATACAACTCCTTCCATGCCACATCGTGGACCTCCACACTGGCATGCAGGCCCCTCGCCGGCTTGTAGGTGCTGTTCACGACAACTACGGATCGGTCGTCGTAGGAGTACTGGATATGCAATGGCTCGCAGGCCTTCTTTGCCGCAAAATATCCCGGCCCCGCCTCAAGGTAGTAGTCATACAAATGCCAGATCATCGAAGGCCAGGCGTTATTCAGCATCCACTGGATCACGCCGGTCGAGACATACTTGTTCTTGCCGTATGACTCAAACATCGCCCGTTCGGAGTCGTACTGCATGGTCTGGCCTAAACGCTCGTAATCAGCAGCAGAGGCCGGTTTCGCAAAGACCGCTTCCATCGATGCGTCGAACACCTTCAGGTTGGCAAACTCACCGCCGCCGTTATGCAGGCTCCAATCCGAAGTCGGCGGCCAGGCTTCCGGATCAGTCAAAAACCTCTTCCTGCTGGCCAGCGAAGGGATTGCCGGGCCAGGACTCGTCTCTGTGTTGAAGCCGAACGAGCCGCCGTTGTGCTGGTCGACATACCAGTAGCTCGGCGCGACGTAGTCGTACGGTCCTGTCATCTTCACACCGCTCAGACCCGCTCCCGCCGTGTCCACAGAGGACGCGGATGCGAGCGTAGGATTCGGCCAATGGGCTGCCGCCTCCACATCCAGGTAAGCCCGTTCGACATTTGCCGGCGGCGCGTTGTCGCTTCCGTTGAGCCATACCAGCAGGCTTGCGTGATACCGCAACCGCATCAGCTGGTCGTGCAGCGAGGCCTTGGCGATGGTCAGATCCTCTGGCGTCCAAGTCTTCCAGTCTTCCCAATGGTCGCAGCAGCACCATCCCAGCATCACCAGGATTCCGTTTCTGTCGGCGAGATGGAAGAATTCGTCAGTCTCTAGTTTTCCTTCGAGACGAATCGTGTTCAGATTCATGTCGCGGACCATCTTGATCTGATCGCCCAGCCGCTTCTCGTCGGTGCGCAACAGCATGTCCTGCGACCAGCCAGCGCCGCGGATCAGTATCGGCTTTCCGTTTACCCGGAACAGCCTCCCGCCACTGGGCGTCAGTTCAGAGGTGATCTCGCGGATCCCAAAATCCACGCTCTTCTCATCGGTCGTCACGCCTGCTTCGGTAAAGCCAACGTTCAGCTTTTCGAGGTGCGGCTCGCCCATTTGCGCCGGCCACCACGGTGTCGGATTCTTCATCCGCAGTCCCGGGGTCGTAGCAGGAGTGAAAACTACCGTCTTCTCCTCGTTGGCGGCAAGCTCTACCGTCTGCTCGAACTTGACGCCTGCAGCGATTCCCGCAACGATGCCCTTTACGGCGTGGTTCGAGGCATTCTGCAGCTCCGCATACACGGTCACGTCCGCACTGTGAAGCGATTCATCTGCGAAGTGGGTCACCGCCATCGGCGAGCGGAGAGTGACTGCACCGGACGTTACCAGGCTTACACCGCCCCAAAGGCCCATGTCCTTGTCCGGCGGACAAGGGTTCCAGTCCACCCAGTTGATCCCGAGATCTTTTTCCGTCGGCGCAAATGTCTCGACCGCAAGAACATTCTTCTTACCCGGCAGCAGCACACCCGTGACGTCGAAATCGTACGATCGATAGGCCCCGGCAACACGGTCCTTATCGGCAATCTTCTGGCCGTTCAGCCAGACCTCGCCCCGGTAGTTGATTCCATCGAAGTGCAGCCATCGGCGCTCATTCTTTACCGAGATCTTCGCTGCATCGAACTCGGTCCGATACCACCATCCACACCTATAAGGGCTGTCCTGCGGCATCGGCAGCAGGGAAAAGTTCTCCCCAACGGGGTAACCCATCCCCGGCAGTTTCCGGAGGTTGTCTCCGAAGTAGGGGTCCGGCACCAGTTTGGCCGCAGCCTGCGCAGCCAGCACGGTGCTGGGCACAGTGGTCGGCAGCCAGCCCGGCGCAGCGTAACCTTCAGTCGCAATAACGCTTCCATCCTCCTTGCTCACGCATGCCGACTGCATCGTCCATCCCATCTTCAATGCTGTTATGGTCGCGCCTGCCGTCCCGGTCTCGAACACCGTGATGACGGCAAGCAATGCCAGTAATCCCTTACCTACTCCGTTTTGCATTCTTTCCACTCCTGCTTCCTCGGCCACGCTGGCCGACAGTACAATCCGTTTCCTGCGTCCAAACTTTTGCCTACAGCATTGCCGTCGAGGCCCGCCACACCAGTTCCGGTGCCACTTTCAAGAGCTGCGGCGTCTCCGTGTTTCCGCTCGCGGCATGTTTCACGGTGTGCAGCATCTGCTCCGCCGCCTGGTCTCCCATCTCGTTCAATGGCTGGCGAATGGTCGTCATGGCAGGAGTCGATACTTTCGCTGGCAGAACGTCATCAAAGCCCATCACTGAGCAATTGCCCGGCACCTGGACTCCCGCCTCTGTCAACCCTCGCACCA
>CAHJWN010000056.1 GCA_903642265.1 Acidobacteriaceae bacterium
GGGTAGCCACAACGTTGCTATCGTTCCCATTCTGATTTCGACAGCTGCCGCATCAACGCCAATACACGAATTGAAGTTTGGCTTAGACCTCGTGGCTTCTCCACATGGAACCAATAAAGCCGATCTTGGCAATCTAATCACTTACATCTGCTCGACCCGAAGCTTTTCTCCCTTCAATCTCAGAGAGTGGATGGCCAGCGGTTACAAGCCGACTCCAACCATTATTCAGGCAGCCGAAGTGCTCTACCGAACACATAGCGTGACGGACATATCGCGCTCCGATGCGGGCGCCAAGAATTTGCGTGACACTAGCGTGAGTGTTCGCTCGGTTATTGATGAGGCCCGATTGCATAGGAGGAAAGCAATCTGCTTCGTTACCGGTGTTCCCGGCTCTGGAAAGACCCTTGCGGGTTTAGACATTGCAACCCGGCGCTCGAACGACCACAAGGACGAGCACGCAGTATTCCTATCAGGAAATGGGCCCCTCGTTGTTGTACTCCGAGAAGCTCTAGCTCGTGACAAGGCCAGCCGCGAAAACATCTCGAAGAAGATGGCTCTGCGAGAGGTTAGTAGCTTCATACAGAACATCCACCACTTTCGTGATGAATACGTTAAGAACAGTTCGATGCCGTTAGAGAAGGTCGTTGTGTTTGACGAGGCTCAGCGTGCATGGAACCGTAAGCAAGCGAATAAGTTCATGAGAGGCAAGCGAAATCAGCCTGAATTTGATATGTCAGAGCCGGAGTTCTTGATCGGTGTCATGGACCGCCATCCCGAATGGTGCACAGTAGTTTGCCTCGTTGGTGAGGGGCAAGAGATTAACACTGGAGAGGCTGGAATATCCGAGTGGATTAACGCGCTAGCTACTCGCTTTCCTGATTGGGAAGTCTACATATCACCTCGAATGGCGCTTTCCGACTATGGTGAAGCAGCAACCACCAAAAGCTTTTTGACCTCATCCCGAGTTCATACCGATGAGCACCTTCACCTTGCTGTGTCAATTCGGTCATTTCGCGCAGAAGCGCTCTCTGAACTGGTGTCTCACCTTATCGATAATGAACCCGACGTCGCTCGGAGTTGTTACAAGCATATTGAGTCGGAGTATCCGATCTTTCTCACACGGGATCTCAATGCAGCACGTGCGTGGCTAGTCGCGCGCGCGCGGGGAACAGAACGATATGGCTTGATCGCATCGTCTGGCGCACTGCGCCTGAAGCCGGAAGGCATTCATATCAAGACAGAACTCGATCCTGCCAACTGGTTTCTGAATAAGGCCACCGATATCAGATCGTCGTACTACCTAGAAGATGTCGCAAGCGAATTTATGGTCCAAGGACTGGAATTAGATTGGGTTGGAGTCTGTTGGGACGGGGATTTTCGTCACAACGGCGAAGAGTGGGTCTACCAGGCGTTCAAAGGAACTAAATGGCAGTCCGTAAGAGACAAATCGAAGCGGCTATATCTCAAGAACGCGTATCGAGTCATCTTGACTCGCGCCAGGCAAGGCATGGTCATCTTCGTGCCTAAAGGCGATCCATCGGATCCCACAAGGACCCCGGACTATTACGACGGAACTTTTGACTATCTTTCCACATGCGGTATGCCGTCGTTGTAGAAGGACGACCGGCGCTCAAGGACCGAGTTCTATCCTTTTCCCGCATCCCGCAACCACCCCTCCATCACCTCATGCCCCACCAATCCCGCCTGCTGAAACACCATCTTCCCGCCCGCCATCACTGCAAAATTAGGAATCCCTCGCACCTGGTATCTTGCCGCAAGCTCTGGGCTGGCCTCTGTGTCGACCTTCAGCACCACAGCCTTTCCGGCCACATCCGCCGCCGTCCGCGCCACCTCAGGAGCAGCCGCTCGGCACGGCCCGCACCACGCAGCCCAGAAGTCGACCAGCACCGGCACCGTTGCACTCGCCACAATCTCATCGAACAACGCCGTATCCGCCGCCAGCGGTTCAGCCAGTGCAGGCAGTGGAGCCTTGCACGCCCCGCACCGCCCGGTATCCGCCAGGTGCTTCGCCGCCACCCGGTTCTTCTGCCCACACTTGCTACACGTACGAACTACCGGCATCGCTCACCCCTGTCGAATTAGATGCTCCACCCATCGCCGTTGCATCACATCGCCGCGCCAACCGCGCTCTCCGTGCTATCGTTGACATGAAACACCTGCAAACACTGCGGTTTGCACCACGCACCAGAGGGTAAGCATGAACGGTTGGGAACTCGAACGGCTTCTCGACATGATCGATCAAAACATCGAAGAGAATGAAGTGCGTCTCCGGGCCGAGATTCTGCGCTTCATCAAGAAGCACGAAGACACCGTCGTCGACCAGCTCAACAAGTATAAAAGTGTGAAGATCCCCACTTCTTTCGGAGAGTTCGTTCTGAATCTCGGCGATCTGCGCAACAAAATTCTCAATCCCATCGCAGCCTGAAGAGTCGTCGTGCTGGCACTCCTCCTATCGACCCTCATTGCGATCTATCTCCTCGGCCCTGACCTCGTCTCCCGGTCCATCCTCTCGTTCCAGGTCCCCCGCCGCAACATCGTCCAAAGCCGGGGCGAAGAGATCGTTCGCGCGATCCTCATCGCCGTCGTTCCGCTCGCCGTCGCCCTTGCATGGGCTCTATTCAGCGGCACCTTCCGCCACGAAGGCAGCCTCTCTGACCTCCAGACCGTCTTCTCCGGCCTCTACAGCGACCGCTACTTCGAAGCCAGCCAGCCAGCGTTCTTCAGCAGTCTGCGCGCCTTCGCCTGGATGAACTTCTCTCTCCTGTGGCGGCTCTATCTCCTCGTCGTCGCCATCGGCCTCGTCTTCAATCTGTTGATCAAGAACTACAATCGCGTCTGGAATCGCTACCGCAAAGGATCGCTCGAAGGCCCGGTCGACTTCATCCTCACCTACATCGTTCTTCCGCGCATCTCGGAGTGGCACGTCCTTCTCTCAGGCATGCGGCTTCCGCCCGGCCCCTTCATCCTGGTCGCGGACATCCTTACCAAATCGAACGCCCTTTATCAGGGCCGCATCCAGGACAAGATGCTCAACGCCGACGGCAGCCTTCACACCATCACCCTCGCCAGCCCAAGGCGCTTCCTTCGCGACGAGTTCCGCACCCAGGCAGACCGCGACCCCGACACCGATTCCACGGACTACTGGAAGAGCATTCCCGGCAACCTCTTCGTGCTCATGGGTTCAGACATCGTCAATCTGAACCTGAAGTACATTCGCCAGCGACCCATGTCGATCCGCTTCGACGACAGCGAGACCCAGGAGACCCTCAGCCGCCTCTTCACCCGTCTCGACCCCGACTCATAGAAAACAGCTAGAAAGCTAAATCGCTGAAAAGCTTTGTAGCTCTGAGCTTGTCCTTTCCGCGCGCAGCGAAGAATCCCCATATCGTCCTCACAATCGCCCATCGCTCTCTTTTTTGTCATTCCCGAAGGGAATCTGCATTTCGTCCTTTCCCCCAAACAGAAGAGGCGGACCCGAAGGCCCGCCCCTGCCACGCTTACACAAACCGCCTACCCGATATCTTCCGCCCAGTTCTCCAGGTACGCCTTGAAGTCCGACATGAACTTACCCGCATCCGCACCATCCACAATCCTGTGATCGAAGCCCAGCGTGAACCGCTGAATCGACCGGATCGCAATCATGTCCGACCCGTCCTTGTCCGTAATCACCTCGGCCTCCTTGTTCAACCCGCCGATTCCCAGGATCGCTGACTGCGGCTGGTTGATGATCGGTGTCCCAAACTGCTCGCCAAAGATGCCAGAGTTCGTCAGCGTAAACGTCCCGCCTGAAATCTCATCCGGTGCCAGCTTCTTGCCCCGCGCCCGCTCCGCCACATCCACAATCGATCGCGCAATCCCGAGGAACGACTTCTCCTCCGTCTGCTTGATCACCGGCACAATCAGTCCCCAGTCCAGCGCCACTGCAATCCCGATATTCACGTTCTTGTTGTAGCGGATCGCATCGCCTTCGATTGACCCATTCACCACCGGATGCTTCTTCAGCGCCACAATCGCCGCCCGCGTGATAAACGGCATGTACGTCAGCTTCACACCATTCCGCTGCTCGTACTTTGCCTTCTCCTTCTCGCGCAGCCTGACGATCCGCGTCATGTCCACCTTGAAGACCGTGTGCACATGCGGGCTCGTCTGCTTCGACTCCACCATGCGCTTCGCAATAATCGCGCGCATCTTCGTCATCGGCACCAGCTCGCCCGCCATCGGGGCCGGCACGATCGGCTTCGTCGGGGATGCCGCCGCAAAGCTCGTCGCCGCCGCAACCGCACTCGCCTGTGGCGGAGCCGAAGCCGCAGCCGCCGAAAGCGGCGGAGCTACCGGCGTAGAAGCAGCAGGAGCAGCGGAAGCAGCAGTAGACGTAGCCGCAGGCTTTGCACCACCCTCAAGATGCCCAACCATATCCTGCTTCGTAATCCGCCCCGAGGCGCCCGTCCCCGGAACCTGCGCCAGGTCGACATTGTTCTCCTTCGCCATCTTCCGCACCAGCGGCGACGACCGCAGCCGCTCGCCCTCGGACGCTGAAGCCGCTGGTGCAGCCGCCGAAGCCGGGACCACGGGAGCGGGTGCCCCATGTCTCGATTCTGAGCCGTGGATCCCAGCCTCCGCATTCGGCTTCGAAGCCGAAGCCCCGCCAATCACCGCCACCACCGTGTTGATCGTGACCGTCGCGCCTTCCTGCACCTTGATCTCCGTCAGCACACCCGCCACCGGCGAAGGAATCTCGGCATCCACCTTGTCCGTCGAAATCTCGAACAGCGGCTCGTCCCGCTGCACCGAATCTCCGATCTTCTTCAACCACTTCGTAATCGTGCCCTCGGTGATCGATTCGCCCATCTGCGGCATCGGCACGTCCGTGCCCGCCCCGGCCGCACCTCCACCCTGGGCACTCCCGGCCTGAGCATCCCCGCCCTGGGCATTCCCACTCAGCGAAGAAGAAGGCTGCTCCGGTGTCTCATTCGCCGCAGGAAAATCTACTGCCGCCGGCGTAGCCGAATCCACCGCCGGCGCACCCGCGGTTTCGGCCGGAGCCGCAGTTGCCTTGCCTCCCGCCCCATTTGAAGTCGAACCCGCCTCCGCAATCGTACAAACGACCGTGTTGATCGTGACCGTCGTTCCTTCCTCAATCTTGATCGACTCGAGCGTCCCCGCCGCAGGCGACGGAATCTCCGCATCCACCTTGTCGGTAGAAATCTCAAACAACGGCTCATCCCGCTGGACCGTATCGCCCGGCTTCTTCAACCATTTCGTCAGCGTGCCTTCGGTGATCGATTCGCCCATCTGCGGCATAACAACTTCAGTCGACATTGGTGTTCCTTCCCAGACCCCTGCTCATCTTTGGCCCGCCCGCATGCACAAGGCGCGACCAACAAATTATAGAACTGTCGCCGCGTCCCGCGCCCCAACCCTCCGCACGTTGCTTCCATGTGCGCACAGCAGCCTTAAGCACCGGTGCCTCCCCGACACGCAAAAGACGCCAGCGCCTATCCCCGCCCAGCGCGAAAGACTTCTCCCCACAACAGCGTCACCTGCATAACACTGCCATCGCACCATCTCAAAAGCGGATTCTTGGAAGCTGAGTCAACATCGCAGACGCGATCAAGAGTCAATGCTCCACCCGCAAGCTGCGCTGGTACTTTCGCGCAGTATCGTTGCACTTGGAACACTGGTCTACTTCGATTCGGAAACCTTGGGACACAACTTGGCCTCGCACATCATTCCATTCCGCAAAGTAAAACCATCCATCGGATTCATGGAGCGCCTGCGCCGCTTTTTCTTTCACCGGTGCGCCTTCTGCCGCAAGCCTCTCAAACCAACAGAGACCGAATGTTGTTCGCAGGAGTGCAGAGACCTTCTGGCAGAAAATCAGGTTTTTTCGATGTAACCGCTGCGCTGTCGACGGAACGGACTTACGTCGATATCAGGGCTTTCGGCGACATCAGGCCTTGGCAGTTCCCGCCACCGCCATCATCGTCCGCCTCACGCGTCCGTCACATCCATCACAGCCGTTCCTCTATCTGCGTGCGCTCTTCGCCAGCCCCGGCTGATTCAAACTCTGATGTGCCGCACGTAGCAATGTGCCTTCCGCTGTATCTTCCGACAACTCCCAGATCATCAGCCCTCCAAGCTCATGCTCGGTCGCATAATTGGCCTTCGCCTCGATGCTGGTTGCGTCGTCGAACGTCCAGAACGCGTCCCCGTCAAACAGCCATGGCGTACGAGAGACAGGGTCCCGATGCACGCTCGAGTCAGCAATCAGCGTCTGGATATAGCTGTACGGGCGATCACCGCGCACCGGCGTTCCCTCCTGAAAAACCCCGTTCGCCTCCTCTGGCACCTGCGTCCAGCCATAGCCATAGAACGGCACCCCGATCAGCAGTTTTGCCGCCGGCACACCTGCCGCAAGAAACGCCTGCACGGATCCTGCCGCACCTCCGCTCGGTGGCGGCTTAGGCGCCGGCACACTCGACACCACACTGCCCGCGGGCGCAGCCACCTTTGCTGCAGGCGTTGTACTCGCGGTCGGGTTCGTGCCCGTGGGAGCAGCAACCAGCGGTGGCGCCGCAGTCACGGCCTCGCCTGGCTCAAGCGGTGGTGGCACGTTATAAAGCGGTGCAATGAAGCCAGTCCTCTTCATCCACGGTCCGGCAAAGTCATAGGTCATCAGGCCCACCTCATCTACCTGCGCAGCAATCGCCGCAAAGTCGCTCCCTTCATACATCCGCGGACTCGGCCCCACCGCCACCGACAACTCCAGCCCCGCACGTACCAGCCCCATCTGCCGCCGGAACTCCGTCAGCAGCGCAATGAAGTTCACCGCGTCCGCGCCCTGCGGATACTCCCAATCCACATCAATGCCATCAAATAGCCCCGGCGCATCGATGTTCGCCGCAAGGTTTCCCTTGATAAACATGTCCACGCACGACGTAACAAACGCCTGCCGGTTCTCCGGCTGCGCGTCAAACGCAAAGTCAGCGGCCTTGCCCTCAAGCGAGATCAGGACCTTCAGCCGCGGATACGCCCGCTTCAACAGCGCAAGCTGATGCAGATGGCCGCGGAAGGGGGTCGCGGGATCATCCGCCCGGCCATCCACCGACTCGGCCGCACCGAACCCGTGATCAAGATCGGCGTTGCGATCGGCAATCGAACAATGCCCGCCGGTCACAAACGCCTGCGCATAGTTCAACTGGTCCAGCATTGCCACCTTGTGCTCTGCCGCCAGGTCCCTCAGCGTGTACTGCGGAGAGTTGTAAAGCCCCCACTGGCCAAAGTAGCCAACCAGCAGCGGCTTGTGAGGTGCGTTCTGCGCCAGGACTGCAAATGGCAAAGTCAGCCACAAAAAGAGGAGCTTTAGATATCGTTGCTTCACATCTCTTAGGACGACGACCGGCCGCCGATCGACTCAGCCCCGCTTTGATCAGGTAAAGTCGTCGCCCCTGATGCCAAACTACCCCTTGCCGGTGTCTAATCACACGGGAGTCACAACGGCTGTGCGATCTCAATTCATCCTCGTCTCCTGCCTCTTGATCGGTCTCGTCGCACACGCCCAGGCTCTGCCCGAACCCTCCACCTACGTCACCGCCCCCGAACCCGAACTCATCCTTCAATGGCTTCACTCGCCCAATCCCCGCCTGCAGGCCTGGGCCGCGCGCGACATACTGCTCTATAACGCGACCGGCCTTATCCCTGAGCTGCAGTCCACCCTCGAGCGCACAACTCCAGCCACCCTCTCTGACGCCGCCCGGGTTGCAGGCTTCCGCACCACCCTCGCCATCCTCGATACCCTCATCCAGCTGCAAGCCACCGTCCCCGCACCTACACTGGCGCGCATTGAGAAGCTCGGCTACAACGCACAGGTTGAAGAACTCGTCCTGCTCTCGCGCCTCCCACCCGACGAAGCCGAACCCGGTATCCGCGCCTTCTACAAACCCGCCAGCGGAAATCAGGAAACCCGCGTCGCCGCTCAACTGCTCGCCCGCCACCCGCCCAAAGGCTTCGCCGCTGAACTCCTGTCTACCATCCAGGTCACAGGCCACTTCTTTGTGTACGACCCCAACAGCGGCATGGGTGGCTTTGGCTCGGGCTCATCCTCCTGTTGCGGTGCCGGTTCTGGCCCGATGACCGATGACTGGCCAGAGATCGGCCGCTACTCCTTTAGCAATCCCCCGCTCCGGAGTTCGAAGCTCGACAGTCCACCTGTCCCCGAAAACGAAGTCCTGTTCCTCTCCGCACCCGACCCCATCTACCTCCTGCGCACCGTCGACCGGAACTACTCCGCGCTTCCATGTGGCGGCGGCCTTTCTTCACTCAATGACGCCATCCGAAGCCACCTCGTCGGCACCCTGCTCAACGGCAATCCCGCCAGCCCGTTCCCCGAGCAGCCCGTAACCCTGAGTATTCTCTTCACGTCCCGCGAGGCCTACCGTGCCCGGGTGCAGGCCTTCGTAGACCAGCAGCAGCAAAACTTCTACCAGGTCGGCACCGCCCTCACCGCCCTCAACCTCCTCACCGAAGAAGAGCGCCAGGCCGCAGCCCTCCGCATCCATCTCGCCGTCCAGGATTCCCGCGTCAACCCCGCCGAAGATCTTCCCGCCATCCCCTTCAGGCCGCCCGTCCAATGGGTCTCCATGTTCTAGAACAGCATTTTTACCAGACGCGATTAAGTTAGAACTTGATGCCGTGTTCCCCCACCGTCGCAAAAACCGCCCAGATATTCGTCAGTTCCAGCAGTTGCTGAATGCGCTTGCCTATATGCGTAAGCTCAAGCGTGCATCCCGCCGTGCGGCACGAGACATACAGCCGCATCAACGTCCCCAGCCCCATGCTGTCCATGTAAGCAAGATCGCTGAGATCGAGAATGATGTGCTTCGACTCGGGAATGACCTTCTTGACTCCCGTATAGAGCACGTCCGTTACGTCAGAGACCAGTCTCCCGTGGCACCGCACGATCGTCGTCGTTCCGTGTGGTTCATTTCGCCGCTCGAACTCGAGCGTAAGCTGTGGCACAACCGCAGGATTCGACATCAGCTCTCCTTCATCGCACATCATTCTTCGTCACTACACCCGGAAGGCTTCACTAAACCCGGAACACATGGCTACTGAACGCATCGCGATCCGTACGTCTCGCTACCTGAACGTCCGCTATCCGAACGCAGCGCTGACCCGTTGCGCCCCACGCCGCATCATGCCTCAAGCGCGGCGCCTTCGTAACAGCACCGGCGAGAACGTCGCCAGAAATGCCACCACCAGCAATCCCTCGAGCAGCGCCGTGCTGTAGATCTCCGGAACTGAAAACAACGCCCATGCCAACAGGATCCAGAACGCCATGTTCGCCGACGCCGCCAGGTACACCCAGTTCGAAAATTTATGCTGGTCGCGAAAGAAGTTCATCGTGCGCAGGGTCGGATACACCGTCTCCGGCTTCAACGTAAAGCGGAGCAGCACCACCGGCAGCACATTGACGCACAGCACAATCGCAATCCAGATAAACGGCGCATAGCCTTGGGAATAGTGCGGCACCAGCATGAACGTGACACACAGCGTCAGCAGGATGTTCGCCGTTGCTCCCGCATTCACGACGGCCGGGAAGTGGGCCATGTCGCCAAGCCTGTTCATCTCATTCAACTTTTTATCCGCGGCATGCATGAAGACGTCGACCTCGCTGGTTCACCTTTGTCCTGGGCTTTGTGAGCAGTCTACAGTGGACGTATGGATCACGTGAAACATGCGCCGGACCCCGCAGAATCGGTCTGGGATTATCCGAGGCCGCCTCGGCTTGAGCAGAGCCCACGCCACCTGAAGATCGTGCATCAAGGCCTGTCGATTGCGGATACAACACGCTCGCTGCGGATCCTCGAGACCAGCCACCCGCCGGTCTACTACATCCCGCAGTCGGACATCGCCATGCAGTATGTAAAAGCCTCATCGCGACGCGGCAGCTTCTGCGAGTTCAAAGGCGTGGCGAGCTACTGGAGTTTGCAACTCCCGGATGCGCTCGTCGCCGACGTGGCCTGGAGCTATGCGCGCCCATCCCCCGGCTACTCCGCGCTGAAAGACTACCTCGCCTTCTATGCAAGTCGCATGGACGCTTGCTTTGTCGATGGCGAGCAGGTAGTCGCGCAGCCTGGCGACTTCTACGGCGGATGGATCACGTCCCACGTGAAGGGCCCGTTCAAAGGCGCTCCAGGCACGCTGGGCTGGTAGAAGTATTCCGCACGAACGCCCCCATCTCAGGACTGAGACATGGGGCATTCGATCCAGTCTTGAGCGAACCAGCTAGGCGACTTCCTCAAGCGAAATCGACTGCGAGTTGCCAAGCATCGCAGCCGCAGAAAAGTGCGGCAGCCCGGTCCACTCCGGCACATTAAACGCGGCGCGCGGATGGATGCGGCGGTCGGCGCCAGGGTCCTTCGCCATATCGTGATGGGTGCGCAGCTTGTCTTGGATGACGCGGCGGCATTCCGCCTGCTCTGATCGCGAAAAGCGCGACCAGTAAACGAGAAAACCTTGGCCGCAGACAGCGCAGCGAACATCGCTGCCTTCATGAGAAAGAGTACAAAGGACCTGGTGCATCGGGGGGAGCCTCCTGAAAATGCGAACAAGCTCGCATCTCGGCGAGCCATATGAGGAAACTACTGTCTCGAATGAGGACAGGACATGCCCCGAAGGGGTCAAGCAATGGGACGATAGAGGCGGCCTTCCCATCACCCATTGGTGCGTGCGCGGCAAAGCAAATATGCTTGTAGACCTGGGTCAGTGAAGTGAGAGAAGACACGTATGAGTGAGTTGATGGTTGAAGCAGGGCAGATGGTTCGGGTGCAGTTGCCGGATGGTTCCGTGCGCGAGGTCGCCAGGGGAACAACGCCGCTCGATATCGCGATGAGCATCTCGCCACGACTGGCGGCAGCCGTCGTCATCGCCCGGGTTAAGCCCTTGAGCGCTGCGGAGCCAGGCGCCGCAGCTGATGAGAACGGGAGTGAAGCTTCCATGTACAGCGCGGAAGCGCACGGCGAGCGGCTCATCGACCTCGCCGCTCCGCTCACCGAAGATGTCGCCCTTGAGCTTCTGAAAGAAAACGACGAGGCTGCCCTGAAAGTCGTTCGCCACTCCGCGGCCCACGTCATGGCAACCGCCATCCTTGAGCTCTTCCCTGAGACCAAGCTCGGCCACGGCCCCGCCACCGATGCAGGCTTCTTCTACGACGTCTACCGTGAAACACCATTCTCTGACGCCGACCTCGCCGCGATCGAAACCCGCATGGCCGAGGTCGTCGCGCGCGATGAAAAATTCGTCCACGAAGAAGAGCCGCGTTCCGAGGCGCTATCGCGTTATCAAGATCACGCCGAGTTCATGAAGGTCCACTTCATCGAACGCTTTACCCGCGCCGGCGAGTCCATCTCTTTGTATAAGAATGGCAGCTTCACAGACTTCTGCCGCGGTCCACACGTCCCTTCCACCGGGCGCGTGAAAGCCTTCAAGGTGACCAGCGTCGCTGGTGCATACTGGCTCGGCGACGAGAGGAACCAGCAGCTGCAGCGCATCTACGGGACCGCCTTTTTCAACACCAAAGATCTCGACGCCCACTTCAAACGGCTCGAAGAGATTAAGGCGCGCGACCATCGCGTCCTCGGCAAGCAGCTCGACCTCTTCTCCATCCAGGAAGTCGCCGGATCGGGCCTCATCTTCTGGCATCCCAAGGGCGGCCTCATCCGTAAGACCATGGAAGACTGGATGCGCGATGAATGCATCCGGCGCGGCTACGACATGGTCTACACGCCGCACATCATGAAGCGCGAGCTCTGGCAGACCTCCGGCCACGAAGGCTTCTACGCGGAAAACATGTACCCGCCGATGGAGCTCGACGACGCCGAGTATCGGCTGAAGCCGATGAACTGTCCCGGCCACATCCTCATCTATAAGAACTCGCCGAAAAGCTATCGCGACCTGCCCGTCCGCTACGCCGAACTTGGCAACGTCTACCGCTACGAACGCTCTGGCACCATGCATGGACTCCTGCGCGTCCGCGGCTTTACCCAGGATGACGCGCACATCTTCTGCACCCCGTCGCAGATCGATGGCGAGATTGAAGCCTGCCTCGACTTCGCCGAAGCCGTACTGAAAACGTTTGGTTTCGACGAGTACCGCGTCGAACTCTCCCTCCATGACCCCAACAAAGCCGGCGAGTTCGTCGGCAGCGAAGCCGACTGGGAACAGGCCGAGTCCACCCTCAAGCAGACACTCACCAGGCGCGGCGTCGCCTTCAAAGCCATTCCCGGCGAGGGCGCGTTCTATGGCCCCAAGATCGACATCAAGCTCGTCGATGTCCTGGGTAGACTCTGGCAGCTATCAACGGTTCAATTTGACTTCAACCTTCCCGCGCGCTTCGGCCTCGAGTACAAGGGCGAAGACGGCGAGATGCATCAGCCCGTCATGGTCCATCGCGCCCTCTTCGGTTCCGTCGAGCGCTTCTTCGGTGTGCTCATCGAGCACTACGCCGGGGCCTTCCCCATGTGGCTCGCACCGGTCCAGGTTGGCCTGGTCCCAATCTCATCGGACAAGCACCTCGCCTATGCCGAATCCGTCAAAGCGAAGCTCGAAGCCGCCGGCCTGCGTGTCGAACTCGACGCCCGCAACGAAAAGATGAACGCCAAGATCCGCGAGTTCACCCTGCAGAAGCTCCCCTTCGTTCTGATCCTCGGCGACAAGGAAGCAGCCAGCGAGAGCGTCAGCGTCCGGACCCGCGGCAAGGGCGACGAAGGCAGCGTCTCGCTCGATACCTTCATGGCCCGCGCATTCGAGCTCGTAAAGACGCAGGCACCGACGCTGTAGGCAAACGCCACGTGGGCGCGACACCGGCAAGGTCCCGGCCCGCGCCAACAAACCTACGGCCCCGTACCTGCACTCACCGCTGAACTCCCCACCGAGTTCGTCAACGTCACCGTGACCGCTCCAACCGTCGACGCATCCGCGCTCGTGTTGAACAGCTGCGTATAGGTGAACGTCGACCCATACGCATCCGACGTCGGGTCCGTATACCACGCGCCGAAGACCGTCGTCGCCGGGATCGTCACCATCGACGTCCCCAGCATATCGCCCGTCGCCGCCGTGAAGTTGAACACCGCCGACGAGACCTCCCGCGTATTCGAGAACCCGTGCACCACCACCGTCAGCACATCGCCCGCCGCCGTGATCGTCGTCCCCGTAACCACCGGTACCACCGCCGGCACCACGATCACCAGCGGAGCTAGTCCGGTTGGCGTCACATCCACACCATCCGCCATCAACGCCGCAGTCACCGTGATCGTTCCCGCATCCGTTCCAGCCTGTAGCTGTACCGGCGGCACAGTCGTCGAGTTCGCTGCTACGTCATACGAGAACGTCCGCCCGCCACTCGAGAACTGGATCGAAGGATCATCCACCGGCGTCGCGCCCGAACTCGCAAACGTCAGGTTGAACACCGCCGTCAGCGCCACCGGGTAAGGGTTCGTGATCGTCAGGCCAACCGTCGGCTGCGATCCCGGCAGCGTCGTCGCTGGCCCGGTCAGCGTTGCGGTGCCCGCGGCCGGCAGCACCGTAAACGTCTGCGCTGGTGTTGCTGCCCCAATCGCCGGATCAACTACCGACACCATCAGCGTTCCTGCCGTCCTTAGCAGCGCCGCCGGAATCACCGCCGTCAGCATCATCGGCCCGGCATACGTCGTCGCCACCGGCGCCCCGTTCACCATCACCACTGAAGTCGTTACAAAGCCCGCACCCGTTAGCGTGATCTTCGTGTCCGTGCTTCCAATCAGCGCACCTGCCGGCGTAAACGACGTCAGTGCCAGCCCGCCAACCGTGATCGGCACCGTCGCCGCCGCCATCGTGTAGTCGACCGCATCCATCGGCGTAAACACCACGCTCAACGTCTGCGTACCCGGCGCAAGCACCGCACCCGCAGCCGGCGTGTACACCAGCGTCCCCGCCAGCGCGCCCGTTCCAGCGCCAGCAACCGTCGCATCCAGCTGCATCGCACCCAGCGGCGTGCCATACGCAATGCCCGCCGGCGCAGCCCACGTAATCACCGGCGTCACCTGCGTCACTGTGATCGTCGCCGTTCCTGTCGCAACCGAGTAGGCCGCACTCGTCGGCGTAAACGTCACGCTCAACATATGCGTCCCCGCCGTCAGTACGGTTCCCGCAGCCGGCGTATAGACGAACGTGCCCGGAATCGCCACACCCAGCGCATCCGCCGCCGACGCATCCAGTTCCTGCGCTCCCAGCGCCGTGCCATATGTAAACGTCGTAACCGCTGGCGTCCACGTGATCACCGGCGCGGTTGCTCCTGCGCCGCTCAGATTCGTCGCCTGCGACACGCTCGCCGTAAAGTGGGCATCGCCCGGGTAGCTCGCGACCGCCGCATGCGTTCCAGGAGTCAGCGCCGTCACCGCCGCCGTCGCTACCGCCGTCTCCGTCGCTTGGCTCAACAGGATCGTCGCCGTCGCATCGTTGAAGTTCGACACCACCATGTCCGGCAGACCATCGCCGTTGAAATCCGCAACCGCCACGCCGTATGGGAAGTTCCCCGTCGCAAACGTTACCTGCGGCGCAAACGTTCCATCGCCCTTGCCCAGCAGCACGCCCTCGGTCAAGCTCGCCTGCCCGGTATTCCCAACCGTGATGTCCGCAATCCCGTCGCCGTTGAAGTCCGCAACCTCGATCCCTACTGGCTGCACGCCCACCGCGTACGTCACCTGCGGCAGGAACGTCCCGTCCCCGTTGCCCAGCAGCACGCTCACCGTTCCATCACCCTGGTTCGAGACTGCAAGGTCCAGCTTGCCGTCCCCGTTGAAGTCGCCAGCCTGCACGCCCTGCGGCAGATCTCCAACCGCATACGTCACCATCGCCTGGAACGTCCCGTCTCCGTTGCCCAGGAAGACGCCAACCGTCGCTCCACCTTCATTGCCCACCACGACATCCACGTTGCCATCGCCGTTGAAGTCACCCTCGGCAACTGTCTGCGGTGTGCTTCCCGTCGGATACGTCACGGCTGCCAGCAGCGTCCCATCGCCATTGCCCAGCAGCACGCTCATCGTGTTCGCGTAGTAGTCGCCCGCGACCACGTCCGGGATCCCGTCATGGTTGATGTCCATCACGCCCAGCCCTACCGGCGATGCACACGGGTACGTCACCTGCGCCTTGAACGTCCCATCCCCATTCCCCAGCAGCACGCTAATCGTGTTGCTCGCCGAATTTGCAACCACCATGTCGGGCTTTCCGTCACCATTTAGGTCCGCGACCAGCACCCGCTCTGGCTGGCTGCCGACCGCATACGTCACTTGCGGCAGGAACGTCCCATCGCCCTTGCCCAGCATCACGCTTACGGTGCCCGCGGTATAGTTCTCGACCACTACGTCCGCAAAGCCGTCCCCGTTGAAATCGCCCGTCGCCGCGCCATACGCCCCGGCTCCCACGGCCAGCGGCGAACCCGTCGCCGGTACCGATGCAAATCCTGGAGTCGTCGCGCCAAGCACTCCTGTTCCCAGCGCCGCGTTCGCATTGCTCGTGTCGAGGAACGCAACCGTCCCCGTCGGGCCCGTCGAACCCATGGAAGAGGCCGACGTCTCAAACATCACCAGGCCCGTGACAGGCCCCGTAACCGTCGCACCCGCAACCGTGCCGACGTAATCCTGCTGGCACGGATCCGTGCCAAGGGACGTGCCGCCGCACACAGTGGTGGCGTAGACAAAGTTGATGTTATCCAGGTTGGGCGCGAAGTTCTGATTCGCAACCAGCGGAATCAAATACGTTCCGCCGCCCGTCACATTCAGCTTCAGGACCATCGTCATGCTCGGCGCAAATCCCGAATACTGAAAGTCGTTCGGCTCATTCGTTCCCACCGGCGATTGCGTCTTCGAGGTAATCGCCGTGGCGATCCCACCCGTAAAGGCGGTCTGAAAGTCGTAGGTGCCCGCAGCATAGCCCTGGCTGCTGCTCGTGAAAGCCCCCGTCAGATCGCAGGTCGTGATCGTGCCCGTGGTGACGCAGGCTCCCTGCGTGTTGTAGTAATTGCCGTATGTGGCGCCTTGAACGTTGCTTGCGCCCGTCCCGGTAAGAACGTAATTCTGCGCGCTCTGCCCCAGGTTGATCGTCACGCTCTGCGCGGCAACCTGTGTCTGTTGTGGACTCAGCCCCACCGTCGTTGCCGTCAGTGTGTAGTTGCCCGGTGCCCCCGCCTGCGCAATCGTCGTCGCCGTCGGGTAGCTCCCCGTCACTGCCAGCGCCACGGTCGCCGAGGCACTCGCCGTACTAGCCGCAGTACCCCCCGCCGTACCCAAAAACATCGCCTTATAGCTGTGCGCGCCAATACCCGGCACAAACCGGAGTACCGCCGTTCCGGCTGCAGTCATCTGCGCAACGCCAAGTAGATGCGGCCCCGTGCAGCTCGCCGCCGTCGCATCGCAGAACGCCACCTGCGCCGGGATCACCGCCGTCGTTCCCTGGTAAACCGCCGCAGTCAACGTGACCACGCTGCCCGCTGCAACTGTCGTCACTGCACCGCCGCCCGAGGTCACCGCCAACGTGGTCGTCGTCGCCACCGGCGTTCCACCCGTGTTCGAAGGCGTCACCGTAAACGTGTCTGCCGCGCTTGTGCTCGCCGCATAGTTTCCATCGCCGCTATAAACCGCGGTCACCGTATAACTTCCCGCCGACAGCGTCTCCGTACTGAACGTCCCCGCGCCCATCGCGTCAAGCGTCACCGCTCCCAGCACCTCCGCCGGAGCTGCCGCCGTATTCATCAGCGTCACCGTCCCTGTTGCCACTGGCGTCGTCTGCGTCGTTCCCGCAACCGTCACCGAGAAGTTCACGCCTTGTCCTGCCACCGGTGCTGCCGGGGCGACCGCCAGCGTCGTCATCGTTGCCGCCCCCACATGCGACGCCAGCGCCAGCGTGTTCGACGTGCTGCCCGTGAACACCGTGTCGCCGGCATAGGTCGCCACAACATTGTCCATACCCATTCCTGAAAGCGTCACACCCGGCAGCGTCACCGCCGCCGTCGCCTCATTCAGGAACACACTTACCGTATTGCTGGCGGAGTTTGCCACCGAAAGGTCAGGGCTGCCATCGCCGTTTACATCCCCGATGGCTACAAACTCCGCACCCTGGCCAGCCGTCAGCACCTGCTGCGGCTGGAACGTGCCGTCGCCATTGCCGTACAACACGCTCACCGTTCCATCGTTCTGGTTAGCAACCGCGATGTCGAGCTTGCCGTCGCCATTCAGGTCGCCAACCGCGCCACCGACCGCATTCGCGCCAACCGCAAACGTCTTCTCTGCCTGGAAGGTTCCATCGCCATTGCCCAGCAGGATACTTACCGTCCCTCCAGCATTGAACAGGACGATGTCCGGCTTGCCATCACCGTTGAAATCGCCCGACCCGGTATCCCTCGGCGCCGACCCGGCTGCCGTCACCATCTGTGGTTGGAACGTCCCGTCGCCATTCCCGAGCAGGACACTCAGCGTGTTGTCGTTAAAATTCCCAAACGCAATGTCGAGCTTTCCATCGCCGTTGAAGTCCGCCACCGCCAGGCTGAAGTTGGGTCCGTTGCCCGTTCCAAGCACTCCATTCGGCTGGCTGAACGTGCCGTCGCCGTTGCCGATCATGATCGTAATTCCACTGACGTTGTCCGTCACAACCAGGTCCAGCCTGCCATCCCCGTTCAGGTCGGCAGCAAACACGCCCTCAGAAGCACCCGTGTTCGCGAAGTCCCGTTCCGCTCCAAACGTCCCGTCGCCGTTGCCAAGGAAGATCCCGACCGTGCTTCCGTTTCCAGTCGCAATGTCGAGCATCCCGTCGCCGTTGAAGTCGCCGACTGCGACGCCATTGACGCCGCTGTAGTTCGTCCCAATCGACGGCATTGCCGTATACGTTCCGTCGCCATTCCCGATCAGCACCGTCACCATCGTGCCGCTTGCATTGGCCACGACCAGGTCCAGCTTGCCGTCCCCGTTTACATCGGCTGAAACCACTTGCGTTGGCCCTGAACCCACCGCAACCGGCGCACCAGGAAGCGTACCGCCAGTCACAAAGTTCCGCGGCGCAGCGCTCACCGGCATCGTTCCCAGCGCAGCGTTCGTGCTCGTGTCCGTAAACACCACGTTGCCCGTCGGGCTTCCCGGCCCAAACCCGGCCACTGTCGCCGTCAACGCATAACTACCCTGCGCACCCGCAGCCGAAAGCACGTTTGTCGTCGCAACTGTACCCGTCACCGCCAGCGCCGCCGCCGCCGATGCACTGCTCGCCGCCGATGCCGTCCCCAGGAACACGGCCTTGTAGCTATGTGCACCGATGCCCGGCACGAAGCTGTACCTCGCGAACGATGAGGTGTCGCCCTCAAGCAATTGCACCGTTGCCAGCAGATGCGCATCCGTGCACGTCGCTGCCGTCGCATCGCAGAACGCCACCTGCCCCGGCGTAATCGAGTTCTGGTCAGCCGACACTGTCGCCGTCAGCGTCACAACCCTGCCCGCCGCTACCGTCGTGATCGCACCTTCGCCAGAAGTCACCTGCAGCGTCGTCGACGACGCAATGGCCACCGGCGCCGTCACCGCAAAGGTGTCCGCTCCGCTTGTGCTCGCCGCATAGTTTGCGTCGCCGCCATACATCGCCGTAACGGAGTAGCTCCCCGCCGCCAGCGTCGCCGTGTTGAACGTCCCCGTTCCCGTCGCCCCCAGCGTGATCGTCCCCAGCGTCGTCGCCGGTGTCACCGCTGTGTTCATCAGCGTCACCGTCCCCGTCGGCGCCGGGGTCGTCTTCGTCAGCCCCGCCACCGCCACCGCGAACATCACCGTCTGCCCAGCCGAAGGCGCAGCAGGCGTAGACGTCAGCATCGTAGACGTCACGGGCAGCCCCGTGTACATCGTCGAAGCCACGCTCAGCGAGTTGTCATCGATAAACGCATCGTTGTCCAACTGCTGGTTCCGCATGAAATTCATCGCATACGTGATCGATCGCGTTCCCACCGGGATCGCAAACGCCGCAGTCTCGTTCGTCCACGTACCGCCGTGGCTGTCCACCGTGCTCGTCGTCACCGTGCTGATCGCCGTACTGTTCACATCCAGAAACGTCAGCGTCACCGAGCCGTCATCGCTCGGCGTCCCTTGGTTCAGCCCCTGCTCCCAGAAGCTCACCTGCGCCAGCATCGCCCCGCCGTCCACCTGCGCCGCCGTAATCCCCTGCTGCAGCACCGACACCGTCTGCGAAAGCGTGTCGGACTGACTTCCCGAGCCGCCGACAAAGTCATACGTGCCCGTGTGCGGGTTTATTCCCGCATCGAACGTCCCCGTATCCACCTGCGGCGTTCCCGTCCCGCCACTCGTCCAGTCCGCCAGGCTCCCCAGCTCCGCCCCCGGGTTCAGCAGCAGGTTCGACGTCAACACCGTCGTCACGTTTAACGGCTGCGGCGCGCTTTGACCATACTCATAGTTCGAATCGCCACTGTACGAAGCCACAATGGTGTAGCTCCCCATCGGGATCGTGGTGCTGCTAAAACTCCCGGCCCCGGTCGAGTCGAGCGTGATCGTTCCAATCGTCGCCGCCGGCGTCACCGCCGTGTTCAACAACGCCACCGTCCCCGTAGGCACTGGTGTCGTCTGTCCTACCCCGGCAACCGCTACGTTGAACACAACAGCCTGCCCGCTCGTCGCCGCTGCAGGATAGATCGTCAGCGTCGTCGCACTCTGCGGCGTAAGTGCCGAGATCTTCGCGAAGAATGGCCGGTTGAATCCTGACGTAGCGGGCGTTGAATACGTCCCGGTCGTCGTGCCGAACGCGCCGTTATCGCCGGAGTACCCAACGATATACATACTTCCTGCCGCATCCACCGCCAGCCCGTTGCCGCTCGGCGTCAGCGAAATGCTGTTGTTGCTGGGCCCACTGAACCGCGTCCCAAACAGCAGCTTTGTCGCGTCCGCTGAAAACGTCGCTAGAAACACCTTGTTTCCGCTCGTATACGTCGAGATCGGATCGACCTCGGTTATCTGTCCCCCGTCATTTGACAGTCCATACAGGTACACCTGTCCCTTCGCATCGAACCCAATCGAGGCCCCATAACTGCCCGGGCCGCCACCGCGTGTATCGCCGAAAAATGTCGACCATACGAACCCGCTACCCGCCGGATTGATCTTGCTTAGAAACGCCGTCTGGTTGCAGTCTCCCGTCGGAGTTACGTCATTGCAGTGCGGCTGGAATACGCCCGCTGTTGAAGGATAGTCGTTCGCCGACGTATAGCCCGTCACAAACAAATCATTCGCCGCATCCGCTGCCAGCCCATATACCTCCTGCTCCGGAATATTCGACGTCTGTAGCTGCTCTCCTCCCAGGTAGCTCGAATAAATCAGCGACGCTGTCCCGCTCTTCGTCGTATCGAAGGCAGCCACAAACCCCTGGCTGGTGGCGCAGAAATTGCTGTTATTCGTGTTCAGGCCGCACGCCGGCTTCAGAGATGCGGCTGTGGTCGGAAAGTTCGCCGCCGCGGTGTACCCCCCTATAAACGCAACTCCGTTCTTACCCAGTGCAAATCCCTGGCTATAACTGTGCTGCTGATCGGACCCAAGCGATCCCAGAAAAGTCGAGTACAGCAACGTCTGCCCGTCCGCGCTTAGCTCGGAGAGGGCCGGCGTTAACAGGTTGTTGCCCGTCGTCTGGTAGCCGCTCGTCGTCGTCGGAAACGGCAGCTGCGTGTTGTTCGGATAAAGATTAGAGGGGCTCTGCGCCAGGTTCAGTTCGCTCGCAAAGTAAATGTTCCCCGCCGCATCGAGCGCGATTCCCACCGGGTAAACTGACTGGCTTCCCCCAAAGAACGTGCTGTACAGCAGCGCCGTCCCCGCCGGGTTCAGTTTGCTGATAAACAGGTTCGGCCCATTGACCGTATATTCCGTCCCACCACCGTTATAAAAGTTGTCGCACTGCGCCGTAATCGGCAACACCGGAACAAAGTTTCCACCCTGCGAATACGTCGGCTGGCACAGCGACTGGTACGCATTCGACGTGATCGGAAAATCATTCGAGCTCGTCGCCCCCAGCACGTACGCGTCGCCCGCCGCATCCACCGTGATCGCCTGCCCCGACTCCGCTCCTCCGCCGCCATGCAGGTACGTCGAGTACACCAGCGACGTCCCATCCGCGCTGATCTTCGTCACAAATCCTGACGTGCTGCTGCTCGGCCCGCACCGCACAAAACCGTTTGCCGCCGCCGCCGCCGAATACGTCTGGCAGTTCGTCTGCAAAGCGCCCGTCGTCACCGGAAACGTCAGGTCGTTCGTATATCCCGTCAGGTACATCGCACCGGTCGCGTCGATCACCATTCCGGCCGGAATCGTCTGCTGGTTCCCGGTCGCAATGCTGCCCGCAAACAGCAGCGTCGGATCGATCACCAGCTCCTTGCTGCGGTCATAGCGTCCAAGCTCAAAACTCACCGTCCGGTCGCTCGCCAGGCGGAATGCACCCTCCACCACCTGCCGCAAGCCATCCTTGATCTGGTACACCGTCGGCTTGTCGAAGCGCACTTCGTGTTCTGTTCCCGCCACCGGCAGCACCAGGTCACCGTTCCCCGCCAGCCGCGCCTCCGCACCCTCGAAGTTCAACGCAATCTTCGCCGCGTCCGCGCCCGGAGCCACCACGAAGTCATACTCCAGCCGCCCCTGACGCCCGTAATACACCAGGTCGATCCCCGGATACACCTGGCTCAGTCGTACCTTCTCAAACGTAGGAACATCGCTCTGCCACTTCGATCGATCGTTCCCGGTAAAGTAGTTCGCCGTCCCCGCCTGGCGCCCCTCACCGCTCGTCCGGTCCGCCGGCTTCGCCCCCACCAGGTTCATCCGGATCGCCGCACTCTCAATCCGCGGCCTCTCCGTCACACCCTTGGCCGGTGTAATCGAGTTCAACTCCAGCACCGCATCATCGCCCGACAAAAACAACGCATACTCCGGCCCACGCGCCACCCACTGCACCCGCGCACCCGTCTGTCCTGGGTTCACCTGTCCGACGTTCGGCTCGAAGCTCAGCGGCACCTTGCCGTACTTCTCCTCCAGCTTCGCCTTATCCCGGGCAACACCGCCCCGCGCAACACCCTCCCCAGCAACATTCTCCCGAGCAGTACCCTCCGGAGCAGTACCTTCCAGACCAGTGCCTCCCAGAACAACACCGTCCAGCGCCGCCGCCGCAACCCCACGCCGCGCCGATCCGAACAACATCCCAAGGCCCATCACGCAAAACAGCACCCGTGCCGCGCGCCATCTCGCAGCGCAGCAGGAACTCGCAACCGAAGACGTCTCTTCGGGATTCGATAAAGAAAACATGGAAGCCTCAGGCAGGAACATTCAACTTCAACATCAGGGAGGGTTTCGCCCAACTTACGGCCTTGCCTATAGGCAGTCAATGAATAAATAGCCCCGACAGGCAAATAACCCCACATCGCCGCCAGATGTCCACTGATGTCCCATCCCCCTCTCGAACAAACCTCAAACCAGTAACCCTGGGACCCACCTCCATCAAACCACCCAGGAAACCGGGTGCCCCATCTTCGCGAAAGCCTCACCGTCGCTAAGGTGGATCATTCGTGCCCCGCACGGACCGCCCTCCCGACCCCACCCCCACACCCCCAAACACCACGCCATCCACCAAGTCCCTTTAGAATGGTTCCCATGCCGCACGGAGCTATCGCCGACGAACCCCACACCCCCCCGGCATCGCAGCAGGAAGCCGCGTCCGACCACGCACCCGCGTACGCCCGGGCAGTAAACCGCCTCTACGCCCTCGGCCAGGAACTCGCCCCCCTTCCACCTCTCCCCGACGGCACACCCGCCCCCCGTCGCAAGTGGGACCTCGCCCACATGCGCACCCTCTGCGCCGCTCTCGGCGACCCCCAGTCCAGGTTCCCCAGCATCCTCATCGCCGGCACCAACGGCAAAGGCAGTACAGCCGCCACCCTCGCCAGCATCCTCGCCGCCGCCGGCTACAACACTGGCCTCTACACCTCGCCCCACCTCATCCGCGTCAACGAGCGCATCCAGGTTCTCCTCGCCGCCCCAGCCAGCAGCGGACCCACAGAGACCTCGAATCCAGTCATCGCCCCGTTGTCTCCCGCAATGATCGGACACGAGAAAGCTGGCTCGACCGAAATCTCCGACCCCGCCTTCGCCCGCCTTTTCTCCCTTATTGAACAAACTGCAGCAGACCTGGTCGTCTCCGGCACCCTGCCTCACCCGCCCAGCTTCTTCGAAGTCCTCACCGCCCTCGCCTTCCTTCACTTCGCGGAACAAATGGTCGACATCGCGGTTCTCGAAGTTGGCCTGGGTGGCCGTCTCGACGCAACTAACGTCATCGACCCCCTCATCTCCGTCATCACCGACATCGGGCTCGACCACCAGGAATACCTCGGCACCACCATCGCCGCCATCACCGCCGAAAAAGCCGGCATTCTCCGCCCAAACGGCATCCTCGTCACCCTCCCGCAGCACCCCGAGGCGAACCAGGCCATCGGCGAAGCCGCCGCCACCCTCAACCTCACCGCCATCAGCGCTGCCGACTTCATCCCCCAACAATTGAACCTGGGTCACTCCAACCGGATCGCCGACCCCACCCCACAACCCGGAAACTTCGACCCCACCCCAGAACCCCGAAACTTGCAGCCCATCACGGAACCCCGGGTGCCCCATCTTCGCGACAGCACTACCGTCGCTAAGGTGGGCCTTCGTGCCCCGCACGAACCGCCTTCCACAACGCAACCGAACCCCATCCCATCGTCCCCCGAAGAAACCGACCTTACTACCGTCACTAAGGTGGGTCTTCGTGCCCCGCACGAACCTCTCCCCCGGAACCACTACACCCTCACCCTCGACAACCACCCCCTTGAAGTCGACTCACCCCTGCCCGGCCACCATCAGCAACGGAACCTCGCCCTCGCCATCGCCACCGCCACCACCCTGCGGAACCAGAAGGGTTACACCATCTCAAACTCCGCAATGGAAAGCGGGATCCGCAACACCCACTGGCCCGGCCGGCTCGAGTTCCTGCCTCCAAACCTCCTGCTCGACGTTGCTCACAACCCCGACGGAGCCTGGACCCTTCGCGCCGCCATCGCCCAACTCCCCGAGTCCCAGCCCCGCACCCTGATCTTCAGCTGCCTCTCCGACAAGGACCTCACCGCAATCTCCCGCATCCTCTTCCCCCTCTTCGACTCCAGCCCCGAAGGCGATCGGCACCACGACCACATCGTCTTCGCCCCCATCGCCAACCCCCGCGCTGCCAACGTCGCTGACCTCCTTGCCGCCGCCCACGCGCTCGACATTCCCGCCCACGCCGCTCCCCATCTCGCTGGAGCGCTCGCGCAGGCCCGCGCCATCACCCCTCCAGGCGGCCTCATCATCGCCACCGGATCCGTCTACCTCGTCGGCGCAATCCGTGAACTCGCCCTCGAAAACCTGCCCGCCTAAGATGACATCCCTGCTCCTCAGACCCGCCCTCCCGGCCAGGCTTTCTCGAGATAATTACGCCATCTCGACCGAAGCGGAGCGCAATGGAGAGACCCTCGCAACCGTCCCTACTCCTGCCCCGCCAATCCAGTCAGCGGTGGCCAGCACAGAAGTGGGCCGCGCAGAAGTGGCCCGAGCATGAAGTCAAAGACGGGCCTCCAAATCCTCACCTATCTCCTCCTCATGCCCCTTATCGCGGCCTCAACCGTGTTCTTCGGCTGCATCTCGCTCGTCTGCGGTCTTTGGGACAAATCCGGTCGCCAACAACACGCCATAGCCCGCACCTGGGCGCGCTCACTCCTCCTCATCAGCCTCTCGCCCGTCACCGTCATCGGCCTCGAACGCCTTCGTCCCGATACCCCCGCCGTCTACGCCTCAAACCACCTCAGCTACTTCGATACGCCCGTCCTCTTCGCCAAGCTCCCCTTCCAGTTCCGCATCGTCGCCAAACAGGCGCTTTGGAAGATCCCCTTCATCGGTTGGTATCTCAACCGATCCGGCCAGGTCTCGGTCGATTCAAAAGACAATCGGTCCGCCATCGCAAGCCTCGGCCGCGGAGTCGCCACCCTCAAATCCGGCCTTCCGCTCGTCCTCTTCCCCGAAGGCGGCCGGGCCGCTACCGGCGAACTCCAGGCCTTTCTCTCCGGCTGCGCCTTCATGGCCATCAAGGCTGGCGTCCCGCTCGTGCCAGTTGCATTGATCGGAACTTACGAACTATTGCCCATTCATACCTACCACCTCACACCCCGCCCACTCCTCATCGTCATCGGCGAACCCATCCCAACCACCGGCCTCACTACCCGCGATGCCAATACCCTCACCGACCAGCTACGCACCGCCATCGCAGCCATGTACCATCAACATCAAACATCTTCCTAGGTTTGCGTTGGTACGTTTTGCCATCACACCCTTGGTCGGCACAAACGGCTAACCTAACAACCAAGAAGCGTCCCGAGTGATAACAATTTGACCATCCGGCCTCGCATCGCCATTCCCATTCCCACCAGCAACGACCTGGAATATAACCAGCAGTCGTGGCCGCAGTACGCCTGTGCCGTCGAGCGGGCTGGCGGCGAAGCAGTCGAATTAGCTTTGGATCTCACACCTTCCGAGATCGCCAACCTGATCAACTCCTGCCAGGGCGTCCTTCTTCCCGGCAGCCCTGCCGACGTGAACCCGCAGAAATACGGCCAGCAAGCAGATGAATCTACTGCGCCGCCTGACCTGGCCCGGGAAAATGTGGACGAGCTTCTAATCCAGGACGCCCACAATCTCTACAAACCAATCCTCGGCATCTGCTTCGGAACCCAGATGCTGAATGTCTGGCGCGGCGGGACCCTTGTGCAGGACCTCACCATTATGCCGGTCAACCACAAGGCCGGGCGAGGGGTTGCTGTCGCCCATTCAACGTCGATTTCGCCTGATTCGCTGCTCGGCCACCTCGTCTCCTCTGAAGAAGCTCCGTCCGACGACACCTTTCTCCGCCTCCCTATCAACTCCAGTCACCACCAGGCAATCGGCATACCCGGCGACGGACTCCGTATCAGCGCCCGTTGCGTTCAGGACGGCGTCATCGAAGCCGTCGAAGGCGGCCAGGCGACAGAAGGTGCAGAGCACTTTGTCCTCGGCGTTCAGTGGCATCCTGAGCGCAGCTACGACATCAGCATTACCTCTCGCGCCATCTTTGCGCGATTCGTTGCAGAAGTCGCTGCCTGGGTACCACGTGTAATCCGCACCTCCGTTGCATGAAATGCAATGTTCCACGTGGAACATGGATACGTTCTGCAGATGAGGCAAGCAGTCATGAAGTCTGCAACTCCGCCAAGTAGTAACCTAAGCGCCGCCCAGATTGAGGACTTGCTGGTTCCGTACCTGCAGCAAACGGATTTCATTCGGCCCGTCCTTTACGATCAGCTGTCTGAATACCTTCGCTTGCTCTTGAAGTGGAACGCACGCACCAACCTCACCGCGATCCGCGACCCTGAAGAGATCGTCCGCAGACACTTCGGCGAGAGTCTCTTCGCCGCCCAGTACCTTGGCGACTGCCACTCACTCTTGGACTTTGGCTCCGGTGCAGGCTTCCCAGGGCTTCCGATCCAGCTCGTCTACCCCGATCTGCAGGTAACACTGGCCGAATCGCAGAACAAGAAAGCTACCTTCCTCCGCGAAGTTGTCCGAACTCTGGACCTTAACTCCACGATCTGGGCCGACCGCGTCGAAGCAATGCTGGTCGACCAGAGGTTCGATA
>CAHJWN010000057.1 GCA_903642265.1 Acidobacteriaceae bacterium
TGAAAGTCCTTGTCTTTGGTAAAGATGTACTCCAACGCTTCATTCACAACGTCATCTGCTGGACCTTTGTGGAAGTGGGCATACTTGTCCAACATTCTTGCGGTTGACTCTTCAAGTCTGATATTCGCTTCTACCTTCTTTGAAGTCTTGACGGAAAACAGTGGCATGGCTGATTGCTCCTTTGGGTTACGCTGCGTGGGAATTGGGGGCGCGGTAGATCACATCCGTCTCGAACCTCTGCTCGTCGTGGATGTAACCCTTCACAGTGATAAGCTCTCGAACCTGACGGCGACCGTTGGCTGCACGTTCGCAATAGAGAACGAAGTCGATGGCCTCGGCGGTCTCACTCCGCATAAAGCCGTGGTTTAGATTTGGCCTGGCACTGAGAGCAAGGTTGGACAGACGGCTCAACGCGTCTACCGCACTGCTGGCGTGGATGGTTGACAGGGTTCCACCGTGCCCTGTGTTCATCGCCTGGAGCAGGTCGTAGCCTGCTTCGTTGCGAATCTCACCCATAATGATGCGGTCGGGACGGTGACGCAGTGCAGCGGCTAGCAGTTCGCTGGGAGTGATGGCAACCTGTCCGGGAATCTCATCGACCGCTTCCCAGCGTATGGCGTTCGGCTGCAGGATCTGCAACTCGGCCGGCTGCTCAATGACGCAGAGCCGTTCACTCATTGGGATGTGATCGAGCAGCGCCTTCATCAGCGTGGTCTTCCCTGATCCGGTTCCACCTGCAATGATTCCGTTCTTGCGCTTGCCGATGAGAGACACAATGGTGTCGCAAATGTCACGCGGAAGACTGCCGCTCTCGATCAGCTCCTCGCTCGTGTACCACTTGTTGAACTTGCGGATGGTGAGCGTCGGTCCTCCGATCGATGCGGGCGGCCCCACCACGGCAACACGCGAGCCGTCAGGCAGGCGCGTGTTGAGGATAGGATTCTGGGCGGTGAGGTCCTGTCCCAGAACCCGTGCCACACGCTCGATGGCAGCAGTCAGACGTTCATTGGTGTATGCCTCGGACAGCGCAACCTGCTCGACAGCCCCGGCACGGTCGGCATAAACGCCGCTCGTGCCGTTGATCATCAGGTCGGAGATCGTCGGGTCAAGCAGCAGCGTTCGAATCTCTTCTGGAAAGAACGGGAGGATAAGGTCGTAGGTCATTGCGCAACTCCGGGCTTGGCATCGGGCAGGAACGGGCTGACCGGCGAAATAGGTGTCGTGGTCACATGCTGTGGCGTCGGCAGGCCGGTGTTGATGGGAGCGGTCTCGACACCAAGACGGTTCTCATGGAACTCCGTGATGGTGAGGCCAAGCGGATTGATCGTCTCGAACTGTGGAAAGACCTTCGCCTGGTCCGATACCTGCTTGGGATTGAGGTAGTACGTTACTGACAGCATCCAGTGCTCGGTCCGCGGCTCTCGTGAGTTGCGCGCCGAGTAGAGCTTGTCGATGTTGACGAGCGCCGTTCCCTTCGCCATCTCCATGCCCTGAACCTGCTCGGTCGACATCGAAGTGATGGTGACGTTGCGCACGTCCACATCGCTCTGCTCCACCTGGCCCGATGCGACCTGGGAGATGGCATGGCTTGCGTTGTCCTCGCCCATGAGCTGCGTAGCCAGCGTGGTGGACAGGAAGTAGTAGTTGAGCGGATACTTTTTCGCCACCGTCTCGCGGTTCAGCGTGTAGCGATAGTTTGCCCAATCCGTGAGGTACGTCCGGACCTCACCCTCGCGTGGGGAGTAGTTGAGGTCGCTGTACTGGATGGCCTGAGCCTTACCCATCTCGTCGATGCGGATGTAGCGATTGATCGTCGGCTTGTGTGCGAGGGCGACCATAGACGCGAAGGCTCCAAGCAGCATGAAAGAGAGCCCGCCGATGACGATCCGGCTCGTTTTTCGTTCGTTGTAGTGCGCGGCATACACCTCATTGGCGATTGTGTCGGTGAGTATGGCCTGCTCCGGGATATGGGCGGCGTCGGTGAGCGGTGCAACGTGGGTAGCCATCAAGGACGGATTCCTTTCAAGGGATGTAGCTGACGATGTTGGGGCGTTGTGGCTGGCCGAGATGTGTGAGTGGTGGCTGAAAGTCGGTGAACGGCCTGAATGCCGGCAAAAATACTCCACGCAAATGCGCCGATACAGACCGCGAGCAGGTACACCCGAAACGAAAAGCGCATCGCGCGACGCAGGGGACGAGGAAGCACTTCGACCGGCACGTAGGCGGAATCGTTGCCACTCCAGTTGTCGTTATGCCAGTTGCTCATTAGGCGCCTCCTCTGCTGGCAGACATGACAGCCCGGGTTATCAGTTGCTGTGCGGATGAAGTTGCCCCCGCCGCTCCGCCAAAGATGGACTGCGTAATCTGCGGGATGAAGAGCATGTTGACGGTGAAGGCGAGCATGACCATCGACACCGGCACGAGGTTGGCAATCCATAGTCCAATCGAGTAGTCGCCGTTGAACGTCTGCTGCATGAACGTGGTGAGGAATCCACTCCAGACGAAGATGAAGGCCGCTGCGACGGCGCGGATCATGGCGAAGCTGAGGAGTACGTCGAAGAACTGAAAGAACTTAGGTCTGTAGCTTTCGGTCATGTAAAGCGGGATGAAGATGGGTCCAAAGAGAGCGGCGACGGCGTAGAACACGACACCGCTGACGTTGATGACGAACATGATCGCGGATGCAATCGCCATGAGCCCCTGGACGAACATATAGGCGAACACTTCAAGCAGAGACAGCGGGTTTGGAGTGGGAGTGCTGCCCCATGCCTGCGCGAGCACGATATTGAGCTGTGCGGCCGATGCGTGGTCGAGCGTGGTGACGATCTGCTGAGCGATAGCGGAGAAAAACTTATTCAGGCCATAAGACGATCCGGGGAGCGCCTGGGTCCAGTAAGTCTCCATGAGGCAGCAGAACAGCAGCCGAAGCATGAAGCGTACGATTTCACCGCCTTCAAGCGGAAAGGAATTCAAACTGAAGCTCATGTTGGGCAGGCTGAAGTTGACAACCATCTTCACCAACTGGAAGAACGCGATGAAGCTCAACAACGTGATGCCGAAGCTGGTCAGCGCACCGCCATTGGCTGTCGTCAGGGCGGTCAGGTTGTTGGTGAACTGCGAGAACCAGTCGACGCCTGAAACAACGGGGGCCTGGAGAAGATAGATGGCTGTCATGGTCATGCTGTGGTCCCCCTGGCGGGTTAAGGAAGGTAGTTTTGGTAGGCTTTGGTCTTGTTGATGTATGCGGAGTGGCTCTTCCGCTTCTTCTCTTCCACGTCCCTGAGAAACTTCCTGTCTGCTTCTACCTGCGCGTCACTCCGGGTGGTGGCAGGGGAAGGTGCGGCAGTGACGGGCTGGCTGGCCGGGGAAAGAGGCTGCGGAGAGTTTTTGCATCCAGCTAACATTAGCGATGCGGCAAGTGCTGCGAAGACTACCGGGGTGCGGCTCATAGGTGCTCCTGGCGACGCGTTTAGAAAGTGGCACCGATGTCCGGCGCCACTCCCCTGCTTTGCTTCACGGAACGTAATCCGTGTAGGCATTCGTGGAATTGACATAGCCGGTGGGGTTGGCCTGCCGTTGCGCGTGCACGTTTGCGGCAAGGTTCAGGTCGTGAGCCGCGGCGTTCCTCTGCTGCATGTTCTGGACCATCATTTGCTGCGCGATGCAGGCGTGGAGCGCGCCCTGGCTCTGCTGCTCGTTGAGCTGTTGGGCCTGGGCTGCGTTGACGAGGTTCAACTGCTGAACTTCGCTGTTGGTTGCGGTGGTGCCGTCAAGCTGGTTCGCCTGAAGGCTGGAAGTTGCCGACGCAGAGGCCGCTCGGGCGGCACGGTACGATCCGACCGCGTTGAGACAGTCGGGCGAGATCGTGTCGGACGTTTCAACGATGGCGAGCTGGGTGAGCTTGCCGCTGTTGCCGGCCGTTTCCCCCGCAAGGTAGTCGTTTGTGTTCGAAGACAGTGCTTCACTCGAGTTGCTCCACGCCATCGTCGCCGCGGTGGTGGAGTTCTGGGTGAGAGCGGCTGACATGCCGTTCGTTTCGCCGTGGCGGTTGGTGACCTGCACGTTCTTCATGCTGGTCAGGGCAGTTTGCCACTGCGATTTCAGGCTGAAGTTGCGAATGTTGTTCTTGAAAGAGGTGTACTGGCTCTCAAGAGTGGTTAGCTGCGACACCAATGAGGCGTAGCTCGTGGGGTCGAAGACGATATCGCCGAGGCCGAAGATCGCGAAGCTCGGGGTGGCCGTGCACATTAGCAGGGCCCCTCCGATGATCCACTTCCGCTTGCGGGACAGGTTGAACTTCATAGGTCCTCCGTTTGGGAAACCGGTTAGAGCGACGGGTCTACGCGATGCTCGGCGTAGCTCGGAATGAGGAGGTCCTGATTGATATAAACGCGAGCTCTGGAGCCCTCCTTTACTGTGATCACGGGCAGACGGCTCAAGAACTTATTGAGGATCTGCTCGCTCTCCTGCGCGGTCTGCGTGGAGATCCCGTTGCGGATCTGCGTGCTGCTGTCGAGCACGCTTCCGTTGTTCCCTACCTGTGCCACGCCTCCGATCCCGCCCACGGCTGCCGCCGCCGCGAAGGAACTCAGGTAGTGGTTGTTCACGTTGGTCGCGAGGCCGGTCGTCCCTAGCGGGTCGAGTCCGATGAACTTGTTGAGGTTGAGCGAGAACCCATCCGGGCAGATGGCCCGGTTGAACGTGACGAAGAGCTTGCGCTGGCCGCTCCCGGATACGCTCTGGACCGTGCCGATGAGGCGCGTTCCCTGCGGGAGCAGGAGTTGCTGATGATCGTGCGAGTAGTAATCGGTTGTGAGCATGACGATCATGGGACCGGCAAAACCGCCGTCGATGTGGTTGGTCAGTACACCCTCAAGCACGGTGCCCTCGAAGACTCGGTACAGCCGGCCCTGGAAACCGTCGAAATCGTACTGTGCCATCGGGTCTTTTCCTGTGGCCTTCTCTGCAGGCCCAGACCGCGCGGCTGTACGGGAAACCCCATCGGGCCGCTCCGGGGCGATCTCCTCCCCTGACGCGCTGACGGCTGGAGCGTTCGCAGAAGCCGCTTCGACCGACGCAGCGTTGTTGTTGGGGTTTCCGCTGGCCGGGGCGGTCTTGGCGAAGTCGATAGCGACGGTATCGCTGTTGAGGGCCTCCTGGTGCTGCCGGTCGCGCTCGATCTGGCGCTGCTTCGCTTCGGCCTGCGCCTGCGACTGGCCGGAGGTCTTCTGGGGAGCATTTGGGTTGTTCTTGCCGTACATGGCGTCACGCTGGGCTGGTGTCATCGGCGTGGCGTTGGCCGACTCCGGACCCGGCACCGCCTGCTCCTGCGTAAGCTGCGCGTTCTGAGCGGCGAGCACTGCCTGCCGCTGACGCTCCTCGGCATCTTTCAGTTCCAGCAAACGTTGCTGATTCTGAAAATTGGTCACCTGCGCGGATGTGCTCGAAGCGGGCTTTGTCGAAAGCGCGCTATTTGCCACGGACGCCTGTTTGGTCCCGTTGTGAAGGTTGGCAAGCCCGATGACCAGGATGACGGCTGCAATCCCGCCGACAACCTTCACATTAAACTTCTTGCTTTCCTGCGCTTCGGGTTGTGGAGGCATTGGACCCGGCTCAAGCATCTCGGGTTCGTTCAAATGGTTTGCCATGGTCTAGTTCCCTTCCCTGCGGAAATCCACGCGCTGCTTGCCGATGGTCAGATAGCCCTGCAGCATGAGCTTGTCCACGGTGTAGAGGCCATCGTTATAGGTCCAGTTGATGAGCGAGCCTTTGCCGTCCTTGGTCTCGTAGAGAACGGGCGTCTCCTGGAACTGGCCGCGCAGGTAGGTGAACTTGTCATCCCGCCAGACTTCCTGCAGGCCCAGCGAGCCGGCTTTTTTGCGGTCCCACGCGTAGTCGAAGTGAAGCTGGTTGGGGTATTGGCTGCGATATGCCTCGGCCTTCGACTCCGCGGCCTTACGCTCCGTGGTTTCTTTCGCAGCGGCTTCAGCTGCTTCCCTCTTCGCGCGGTCCAGTTCGGCGGCGGGAACGAACACCGGCATCGCGGCCAGCTTGTCCTTGCCGGCCTGGTCGCCCGGCGTCACGAATACCTTGGAATCGTAGTGCGCGTCGGCATCGTTGCTCACTTCTCGGAGCTGCAGAGTGTATTCGTTGCCGTGGTCGGAAACGATATGTACGTCCGTGCTGCTGCCGGCGATCTTGGGCTTGATGGAGATGAAGCGACTGGCAACGTGGCCGCCGTCGAAGACCCAGCTCGACGTGTCCCCGCCAAAGACGGTTGCAACCTTCTCCTCGGCCGGAAGCAGAATGAGGGTCGCCTGTAAAAGGCCGGCGCGAATGACGGGCGGCTTTTCCGAATCGATCACGACGACAGTGCGCGGGGCACTTGGTGCGAGCGTGTGTTTCGTGTCGACGGCATGACAGACCGCGGACAGGCTGAGGCTGATTGCAAGAACAAAGAGAGGGCGTGGCAACATGGGCAGTCCTTTCGAAGTGAAGCGTAGAGGAAGGTCTTAGGCAATCTGGCCTTGGGCGAACCGTTCAATTCCCTCCGACAGGCCGTACTGCTCGATCAGCTTTGCGCGGCGGGCGCGGTCCTTGGGTTTGGTCGAGAACTTCGCGTAGCTACGGGTGTCCAGGTTGAGCGTGATGACCTTGGTGAGCCCGTCGCGGCGTATGTACAGCGCCTCACGCTGCTGCAGACTCTCGAAGAGGTCGAGTTGCTGATCGCTGAGCTTGAACAGCTCGCCGTAGTGCTTGCGATTGAAGGTCGCATCCGGCAGGAACAAGAATGACGTGCAGGAGTTCACGATCGAATCCGCGTTCTCGCCCAAGTCGTTCGCAGATTGACCGATGAGGGTCACACCGCCCAGGTTCTTGCGGACCGTCTTGATGGAGGCAAGGGCCGCATCGAGAAGCTGCTTGTTCTTCATCGAAGAAAACAGCTCTTCGATGACGATGTGCTTCGGAACGCCTAGATTGGCGGGGTTGTAGAGAACGGAGTTAATCCGTCGTAGCAGCCAGATCATCAACGGCTCGATCAGGTCCACGTACTGAGGTGTGTTTACGCCCTGGAAATCAAAGCACTGCACGCGGCCCAGCTCAAGCTCATCGTGCACGTTATCGAAAATTGCGGCATAGACGCCGGCTCCGGTCCACTTCGACAGGTAGCGGTTCAGGTGCTTGGGAAGCAGGAGGTTCGAAAGGCGACGATTGACAGCGTCGAGCTGGTACATGCCGCGCACGGCCCCGAAGACGACATCCTCGTCTTCCGGGCTGAGTTCCGCCCCGCCGTTCGTAAGCAGCAACTTGACGAAGCTATACAGGAATTTGAGATTGTCTTCGGTCGGGTCAAGTGCGAAGGGGTTGACGCGCGGCCCGTCCTTACCTACCTTGTCCACCCGGCCGCCGTACAGCTCGACGACCGATTCGTAGCTGCCGCCGATATCAAAGATGTAGACGAATCCACCGTACTTCAGTTCCATCGCAATGTGCTGGTTCTGGTGGACCGACTTGCCTGAGCCGGTGGGGCCGAGCATCATCGCAACCTTCACGCCGGCCACGAACGGATCCTGGAAGAAAGGTGTCCGTGTCCGAGTTTCGAAGACGTTGAGGTACTCGTTATCGAGGTCTTCGGAGTGCGGATGCCCGATGCTAGGTGCGTAGACGGTCGCAAGCCGTGCGTTGTGGTCCTCTGAAAGCCAGAGCGGAAAGACATTGAACTTTCCGTTGCCGGGAAACATGGTGTAGAAAGCGGATAGATTGCCTAACGACTCCTCCATCACCTGGGCACGGGCGTCCACAAACAGGCGATGAACGGACGGAATCGTATCGTGAAGCTGTTCCTTGCTCTCGGCGGCCAGGAGCAGGCGCATGGTGAATTCACCCTGGCCGGTCTTGTCGAGCGACCGGATCACGTCGCTGAGGTCATCTACGCTCGCATCGGCGGCGCGGGCTCCGGCACCGGTTTGGAGTGACGCCGTATCCTTACCGCTCATGATGCGGTTCATTACGCCGACGCTGAAGAAGCTGATGAACTTCTCCTGCTGGGAGACTTCGGCGCGGGCCTTTGCGGCACTCTTCGGCCGCCAGGTGGTACACAGGACGCTGTCGCAGTCGAGGGTCATGAGGCCGGAGAATTGGCATGGCCGGGACACCTCGGGGTTGTTCATCAGGGTGAACATCTGGACGTAGCGCTTCCCTACCCGCAGATGATCCCCTTCGATGGCGACGGGGCTGCGCACGATCTGCCGGTCCAGGCCTGCGTCGGACTGAAGTACGGCATGGTCGGCCCAGGGCTCCAGGTTGAACAGGTAGGCAAAGAAGGGGAAGGCTTCAGCCTTGTTCAGAACCCGCAGCCCGATGATCGAAGACAACTGAGTCTCTAGGATGCTGGCCGTCTTGCGCAGCATGGCCAGACGCCGGGTGTTGTCGCCGTGGGCGTCCTTTGGCTTCTTCTCGAGCGGGTTGGTCTGGGCCGGCTCGAAGGTGAGGCACCAGAACAGGTCGATACGCCGGAACCCGGCATTGGCATTCAAATACGCAAGCCGGTCATTAACGAACGAATCGAGTACCGGGTCGCCGTAGGACTCCTTTCTTGGAATCTCATATCCTGACAGAACTCGGCTGTACTGGTACAGGCAAGATCCCTCAGGTAGTCCGCGCAACGCGCCCTGGATCGAGCGGGTGCGGGACTCAAGCTCCTGGTCGGTCAGGCTCTCTTCGTCGATACCAGTGACGGACGCGAGGATGCCGCAGCCGCCGTTCTTGGTTGCGAAGATGGTGGTCGACACCCATCGGGATACGGGCACGATGCTGGACGCCGCACCGGCTTTGGCGTACCACGGCATCAATCGGGATTGCTCAGGACTTACGCGGGTCATAGTAGCTCTTTTGCTGAAGGCTGTGACCCCAAAGCTGGAACATCTTGGGGTGTTTGCGGACGACGAGCCACGCGGAACCTGCCAGAACAGGAAAGCTTGCGAGGGCCAGAAGGCGAAAGCCGGCGAGGAACACCGTAATCGAGACGAAGACGATCACCATCCACGTTCCGAGTTCAAGGCCGAGTTTGGTTCGGGAACGGTTCATGGCTCCATTGATCGGTAGCGGTGTCCCTCGTTTGCGCATGGCTCCGGCTCCTTACTGCGTAATCGACTGGCCGGTGAGAGATGAAATCCAGCCTGCGCCCCAGCCCAGAACGCCTGCGCCGAACAAAGCGCCGAAGAGAGCTGGAATAGCATCCTGGAAACGGCCGCTCATCAAGCGGATACCCGCGAAGATGAGGCTTCCGAGACAGATCACCGCTCCGGCATAGAGAGCAAAGGTCTTGAATGTGTTCATCACGTTGGTCGCGCCGCTCATGTCTATACTTCCTTGAGCATGAGCAACGTTGGAAGCCGCAAATGCGAGGACAAGGGGAGCGGCGCTGCGCGCGACCAAAGCGGCTTTCTGCTTTGCGTGATCGCGAGTCACGGTGGGTAGAAAGGGAAGGTTGAGGGTCCGTTTCGATATCTGAGACAAAGGTTTTCCTCCGCGCAATCTTGCGCGTTTCGATTGATGGTTTGCGTTGTATTGTGCCGCTGGCCGGCGGCTTCCAGGCTGTTCACCAGGCTTCGCTTGCGACTCGTTCAGTCGCGATATGGCTAATCTAAGCGAGCGTCCGAACGGAGTCTAATACTTCTTAGTTATGCCCCCATAGCTGTCGGCTATGGGGACATAACTTCCGACAGATCGTCTAAAGTGTCTTCGTTTGGGAGGCTTCAGTCTGCAGCTTCTTCAACTCCGGCGGTGCGTTCCCGCAGCTAGCGGCAATGCGGAATGCAAGCAAAGCGAAAAGTGGATGTTCCTGGTTCTTAGGGCTGATGAAGGCCGTACTCACGCGCAGAGACAAGCCCTCAACCGGACGGCGAACGAGCCCCTCGTCAAGCTTGAGCGATTCATGGACCAGTCCCCAGCCATTTCCAGCCAGCACCTGAAATTGCATCTCGTTTGGCGTGGAGACGAAATGCGTTGGGTTGACCTGGATACCCGCAGCAGCCAGTTTCCTCTCGATCGCTTTTGAAAAAAGCGGATTCTGGGTACGACTTACAAAGACTCGCAAGTGTGCCGAGACACATCGCTGCGAGAGTTTTGCCGCCTGAGCATGTGGATCGTCATCTCGAAGGCATACAAGGTATCGTTCGGAGCAGATCCGTTGTTTCAAGAGTTGATTTCCGCCGACAGGCAACGTGACTAACGCCGCATCCAGCTTCCCGTCGATGACCATCCTCGCCAAGGCCGCGGATCCCTCATTGATCTGTTCTACTTCGGTGTTGGGTCGAAGTTCCCTGTAGGCGTCTACCGCCTCCTTAAGCAATCCGCGGCTATTGAAGGACGAGTATCCCAACCGGAAAGCAGACTGCCGGCCCAGATGAACTGCCGAAGCCGTTCGAGCCGCATCGTCTCTCATCTGGAGCAGGCGTGTTGCTAGTGGCAGAAATGCCAGCCCTGCGGGCGTGAGGCGGATTCCTGCAACTTCACGGAGCAGAAGTGGCGCGGAGAGAGTACCCTCCAACTGCTTCATTTGTTTCGTGAGATTTGGTTGTGAAACGTGGAGGCGTGTCGCGGCCTTCGTGAAGCTACCCTCTTCTGCAACCGCGACGAAATACGACAGATGACGAAACTCGATATCGAACGACATTGGCACCCTTCCTGGCTACTCTGGGGGGTCGGAAGTTGCAGACCTCCAGGCGGCGCAC
The DNA here is from genome assembly GCA_903642265.1 of Acidobacteriaceae bacterium. Taxonomy (GTDB): domain Bacteria; phylum Acidobacteriota; class Terriglobia; order Terriglobales; family Acidobacteriaceae; genus Edaphobacter. Next base: position 10,737 of record CAHJWN010000057.1, read on the forward strand.
CCTCATCTCCGACGAGATGAAGGTCGGAAGGGTTTCTCCATTTGTTCGCGTGTCTAACGTTTCCGTTCAATAGAAGAGACGATGTTTTGAGGGCATCATCATTCAACTAAGCAGCATCAGTCGAAGCAAGGATCCACTACATCATGGCTCCGCCGGGCTTCGCAAATCCTCAGCGCCAGTAATGGAGAGAATGGGTCTTGCCAGCGAACCTCTCGCATAAGACCATGAGACATCCTTAGAGAGGTGGGCTGGTAATTTCAGTGCGTTCCTCGCACAGGAATGCAATCTAAAAGGTGCATTGATGTCATGTTCGCGAGCGAATTGCCAGCGGACCTCTCGGTTTCAAGGAGATGAGCACCTAGTGCATGACCTCTTAGAGAGGTTGGCTGGCAATTCGCTGCTTTTTAGAGCTGTTTGCCCTGATTACAGGGCAAGTGCCGCGCTTCTGGGAAGCCCCTAAGCCATTTGCCGATCCAGAAACAAGTTTGGAGAGGTCGGCTGGCAGATTTGGAGAGGTCGGCTGGTAGTTGTGGAGAGGTCGGCTGGCGGAACGCGCGTGGTGGGCTGGCAGGAGTTTCGTGAGGTCTGTTGGCGAAATTAGAGAGGCCTGCTGGCGAAGATAGAGAGGTGCGCTGGCAATCTTTTAGGACCAAGTCTTGTGTTTGCCGTGATTTGCACAGTCTTAAAGTACTTACCTGTTCTTATAGTTGTTGACTACCCTATAGGATTCAACAAACACCAAGGTCAGCCCATCATGACAACCCGCAAACGCAAAGTCGAACAAACGTCAACATCTACACTGATGCCTATTGCTGTTGATGTTGATCTTGTTAGGTTCGAAAAAAATCTGCTACAGATTGGGTTTTTCGGTGCAAACGACGCTCGTGACAAAAACCGGACATCTCGCCGGATTGAGCAAATCGTTATCCGGAATGGAAATAAGATCAAGGTCGCAGCTGAGTTCCGTGGTTCTGAGGCGTTGGGTCTCCCGTCGACAACCGATCGAGACAAGTTTATCGCTCTGTTAAAGATTGTGAGCGAAGAACGCCTGAAAACCGGGTTCATTTCTAATCCGATTCGATTCAGCGGATACCGCCTCATCCAGGAACTCGGGCTGTCCCGCAACGGAGAGATTTACGAGGAGATCCTGCGATGGGGTAAGCGAATGACGGACACAACGATCACTTCTGAGCACGTTGTGTATCGCGCTGCCAAGAAGGTTTATTCCGATGAAGTTTTGCACGTTTTCCGCTCATTCAGGAGGACCGGAAGCAGCAATCTCAGTGGCACGGAACGACAGGAAAACTATGAGGTGGTACTGGAAGATTGGCTCCTCGAGAATCTCAATCAGCGATACGTGATTCCGGAGGATTTCAATGCCTACAAGCAGCTCACCAGGCCGACTGCAAAGGGCATTTTCGGGAATCTGCATCTCTGGTTCCACGCCAGCCAAGGCAGACCGGTAGAGAAAGACTATTCAGAGCTGTGCAATCTTCTCAATGTTCAGGCCTATCCCCATCTTTCCAAGATCAAGTCGACCATGGGACTGGCGCTCAACGAGCTCATAGCGATCAAGTATTTGTCTAAATGGGACGTCCAGAAGATGACGAGCAAGGCTGGGTACAAAGTAGTCCTCAATCCAGGCGAAGAGCTGCTTTCGATCCTCGACAACACGAGGTCAGAACGTCGCGAACAACCACTTGGACTTCTCGAGCGCGTACCAGAGCAGGCTGTGCGGAAAGCAAGCTCTGAGGAATTGGAAGCAATCGAGTTGCTAAAGAAGCATGGTGTCGTCCCAGCAAAAGCTTTGAAGCTGGTTGCACAGCATGGAGTCGAAGTCGTTTCAGACACTGTGGAATATCTTGCTTCTCAGGTCTCTTATGGTACGCGTAAGACGATTGATAATCCTGCGGGGCTGATCATCTATTCGATTGAGAACGCACTTCCCGTCCCCACCACATTCATGACTTCTCGAAAGCGGAAGGCTGTTGAAGAAGCCCAGACGCAGAGGCGTCTCCAGGACAAACGAGCAGCGGAAATGCAGTCCAAGGCTATGAAGGACGAGATGGCCTACTCCAAGTGGATTGATGAGCAGCAAGATAGAGCCGTCCGGGAGATGTACTCGGAAGAGGACCTCACTCGTAAGATAACCCAGCTTTGCCGGGAGCTGTCTCAGCGGGATGAGCGGGTTCGTAGAATGCCAGAGACTGCAAAGCGCGATGTGGCCTACCGTTTACTGCGGAAGGAACTTTCGGCGGAGATTCAGTTGCCGTCCCTTGAGGAGTGGCAGGTTTCGAGCGAGCAAACCCGCCTTTTTTGATAGCTACCTGTTGCTACACACATGCAGTGTGCCGAATTGCGGAGAACTCCAGGTAGCTGTTGCTACAGAAAGCTATTGCTACACAAAGCTACCAGTAACTTTAAATAGCAACAACTAGCTATTGACCGCTACGTAACGCTTGCGATAGCTTTAAATAGCTACTAGGGGAAGCCAATGCCGGTAATCGTCACTGCAAGTTCGAAAGGCGGGGCGGGGAAGAGTACTCTCACGCTGGTCTTAGCGCAGGCCCTCGATGCAATGGGCGCGACTGTGACCGTGATTGACGCTGATCCCAACAGGCCGTTGGTGCGCTGGCGTGGTGGAAAGTCGGCCTCCACGGTCGACGTGGTCGGGGACGTGACTGAGAGCAACATCATCAAGGTGATACGGGACCACAGCGTGCGGCGACAGTTCGTCCTGGTGGATCTGGAAGGGACCGCAAACCGGCTTGTTTCTCGGGCAATCACACAGGCTGATCTGGTGCTGATTCCTCTGCAGGCGAGTGCGCTGGATTCGAACGAGGCGAGCCGAGCCGTGGGCCTGATTCAAGAAGAGGAAGAAGCGCTCGAAGGGCGAAAGATCCCCTATCGCATCATCATGACTCGGACGAACCCTCTGATAACAACGAAAATTGAGGCAGGCATCTACAAGGCGCTCGCCGACGCTGACATTTCGCTGATGAAAACCAGACTTCATGAGCGTCAGGCCTATAAGGCCATCTTCGTTCGCAGACAAGCTCTCAATGAACTTGATCTCTCAATCAACGGCCTGGACGGAGCTTTAGAGAATGCGGAGCGTCTCGCGGGTGAAGTCGTCGACTTCATCACCAGCCTGCCCTCTCAGAGGAGTGTCAAGCATGTCAGCTCATGAACCACAAGAAGATGCCTTCGGGTTTGGCTCGCTCGCAAGCAATGCGAAAGACCGCATTAAGCACATCAAACCCACCTTTCCCTCGGAGCCAGGGGAGGATCTGTCCAAGATCGACGCGGTGGCTGACCAAGCAGGCTTCGTAAGCCGAGAGGCGCCGAGTCCTGATTACGGCTACCGCAACTCGCGAACAACTCGACCCGAGCCACGGAGTGCCATCAACATGCGGGTGCCTGTGAGCTTGGCGAGCGCATTTCAAAGATTCTGCGAGGAAAACAGATACAGCTACCCGGAGGCCCTCGCGGAGATCATGAAACGTGCCGGCTTAGACACTAAGTAAGAACTACTTGTTTGAGTCATCTCTCAAGCGCGTGAAAAACCTTTCCCAATCGGCTTCTTCTACCTGCGGTGGAGCGGGAGCGGGCTCGATCGCATCTTGGAAGCGGCTGAGATCGTTTTGCATGATGAGTGCCAAGGTGCAGAGGCTTTCAAGCGCAGCAACTGCACCGGACGCTCTGATGAGAATTTGGCCTGCGGTGATCTCGATATTGGATGGAAGGTCGATCATCATGGAACTCTTGAGACCTGCCGGTAGAGGGATTCTTAGAGGCTTCGATCTAGGCAGCGGTTCTGCTTGGAGCATCTTTTCTTTCAAGCCATGCTCGACAGACGGTGCTGCAATCATCTCGTCCAAAAAGCGGAGCAGGGAAGTGCGGTCGACGAAATGAGCGGCTCCAACGGAAGCTATGTCCCCGATAGCCTTCATCAGGTTTTGGGCAGCGACCCGCCCAACTCCGAACAGGTGCTCGATGTCCCTTCTCGACCAAGTTTCTGTCCTGGAGTGTGCAGCGCGTTCCCTGACAGGGTAAAGATCACGGGACCATTTCACAGGGCGAGGCATGTTTTCTCCATGTTTCAGATCACTACAGCATAGCTAGATTATTGGCACACCTGCCATTTACGCAATGATATCTTCTGAGAACTCACCTCCAAATCATGCTCTTGGGAGTGTTAATCACACCCGATAATCCCCGTTATCGTGCTACATTGTTTTCAGTGACTTCAGAACTACAGATTCTGCCGCTACCCGCCGCAAATGCCGAGTTCGAGGCCTGGATGATCGACCTCGTCCTCAACGGTGTCACCTCCGTACACTCCAGGCGGTCGTACAAGACAGGACTCACGGCCTTCTTTACCTGGATACGAGTGTCCGGAGCGGAGCCGGCGTTTACCAAAGCCCTCGTTCAGCAGTACCGGTCGGCACTCTTGGCCGACGGGCTCTCCTCCTCCACCGTGAACCTGCGGCTCTCGCCCATCCGCAAGCTCGCCCGCGAGATGGCCGACAACGGCATGCTGGAGCCGGCAACTGCTGCAGCCATAGAACGGGTGCCCGGAGTAGAGAAGCGCGGCAACAGGGTAGGGAACTGGCTGATGAAAGAACAGGCCAATAGCCTCCTCAACGCGCCCAACCCCAGGACGCTGACCGGCCTCCGCGACCGCGCGATCCTGGCCCTGCTGCTCGGTTGCGGGTTACGCCGGGCCGAGCTGCTTCGAATCAACTTCGAAGACCTGCAGCAGCGCGAAGGTCGCTGGGTGCTGCCCGACATGGCCGGGAAGGGAAATCGAGTTCGAACAGTCACCGTGCCGGCAGGTGTGAAGACCCGCATCGATGCCTGGCTCAAGGCATCCGGGATTACAGAGGACCGCCTTTTCCGGCCGGTCAGCAAAGCCGGCGAACTCGCCGGGACGGAGATCCGCGATGAGAAGGCAGTCTGGCGGCTGGTCACGCGCTATGCCAAGGCGTCCGACCTTGGAAAGTTGGCGCCACACGATCTGCGTCGGACCTGCGCGAAGCTTTGCAGGAAGGCCGGCGGCGACCTCGAACAGATCCAACTTCTGCTTGGGCATGCCTCCATACAAACGACGGAGCGTTATCTTGGAACTGAGCAGGCGCTGGCTCATGCGGTGAACGATGCGATCGGCTTGGACATGGGGTAGAACGACCGTAACTGTCGAGTGGTAGGGTGTAAGCATCGCTACTTCCGCTATTGCGACTTCTCGGTACCGAACCAATCGCTTTGCACGTCCTGCCGAACAAGCAATGCGGAAGCACTGCCCCTAGCGATGAGTTGGATTCGTCGTCACGAAATTATCTGGTCTCCTATGAAATAGGTCAAGACTCTACCAATTGCGATTCCACTCTGGGTCTCCTTGCCGTGGGAATGGCAATTTTTGACAGGATGAAGGCTTCGCGTAGATCCGCTGTTCTCCGTTCGTAGGTTGACGTGAATAGGCTTTATTGCCTCCGGGTTCGCTTCGCCCTTGATCATTAAAGGCCCAGTTTCCATAGGTTGGTCCACTTCCAAACGAGATCGACCAGTCCCAGGACTCATGGCAAGTGTTCCGCACGTCAACAGAGCTTGTATCCGCCGGCCTACTGATTGCGATCATGAAGCAAGACTCTATCCGAGGATTCAGCGCGAAGAGATCGCAACGGCTAGCCGGCTTAGGCCATGACGTAATTGTGTATGGGATCGTAGAGTGTCCGATAGTTGATGCGGCAATGACAAGGTTTTGATTGGGCCGTGGGATGACGATAGGAGTCGATCCAGCTGGAATACTTGCAGGCAGCTTGTCGCGTCCCGGACCGGACCATTGCCACACTATCGCGACTTTCGAATTCTCTACACCGACCGGGGCCCACTTCAGCACAAAGGACACCTCTGTCTCCGTCGCAGCAGTCAACTGAAGACTCAGACCGGTTTGGCTTGCCACCAGACAATCTCTATATGCACCTGCCCCAAACCGGGACAACCCTGTCCATGCAACGTTTGTGGCTTGATCGAGGTCGAGATGTTCCTCGAAATGCTCTGATGTATCCTTGACATTTTTGCGAAACTCGTCATAGTTACCCCCCATTGGGATGCCGTAAATGATCGCATTTGCGCCCGCCTTTTGTTTAATTTCTTCGTACGAGCGTGAATCGACTGAAAGTGCCAAGCTGAACAGCTGATGGTTAGTCGAAGTCGTCTGGTAAGTGTCTTGGATAAGAGCTTTTGAACAATCTTGCCCTTGGGCGAACACACGAGAGCAGAGTACAAGAATCAGTACCAAACAGGTACGTAGCATTGGGATCTCCCTTATCTCTAAGTGCATCAAGCTGCTTCAGTTCCAACTGAAAGTGCATATCAGCTGGCTTGACTTCAAAGAAAAACCTGAGCCGGGTAGAAACGAAGTGCAACGGATGTGTTCTGGGGGCCGTAGATCGACTATACCTTTGTATCAGTCGGGGTTTTGCAAGTCCTGAGACGGGACATCGCTTTTGCTGAATTCCCGAGCACAGCCAATATATGCTGATACCTGGAAAATGAGTAGTCCTGATATGTATGGTCCGCCGCGCGACTGCAAGGGTTAGTTTGGGCGAGAAGACAAGTCTGCGCAAATGTATTCGGCCTTTGTGTGGAGATGCTTCCTCCTGGCCATGATGAGATGCGCGCGTGTCTGGCCTTATAAACGCCTCGGTCGTTGAAGACCATTCTCAGGATCAGGCTTGTAGACACGCCGTTGTGACTGTTCTTTCGTCCTTGCTGTCCTATGCAGACTTCGGTGGGAACTTTACAAATCGTCGTCGTCGTGAGGGAAAGTGGGAACGCGTAGTGTTTCCAAGCCGAAGGCGTCTTTTCCTCACTTGCTCAGGCTGGCACGGCAGTTGCTCTGTAGTCGTTGCCGCTCGACAGCACGGCCCAGGCGACACGGGCGAGCTTGTTGGCCATGGCGACTACAACGACGTTCTTGTGAGCTCTGGCGTCCAGCTTGTCCAGCCACGCTCCGATCGGTGCACGATCTCGCCTGATGCGAAGAACGGCAGCTCGGGCGCCGTGGATCAGGATCTTGCGCAGGTAGACGTTGCCTCGCTTGCTGATGCCGAGCAGCTTCGCCTTGCCTCCAGTCGAATACTGCCGCGGCACTACGCCCAGCCACGCAGCGAACTCGCGGCCCTTGCGGAAAGCAGCGCCGTTGCCGATCGCAGCAACTATGGCGGTCGCAACCACTGGCCCGATGCCGGGGATCTGCCGAATGCGCGTGCAGCCAGCATCTGCCGCGGAGATCCGCTCCAGTTCGTCGTTCAGTTCTTCGACCTGGCGCTCGACGGTCTTCCACTCATCCCACAGCGTGTTGATCAGGTTACGCATCAGCGGCGTCAGGTCGGCTTCCACGTTCTCAAGGATGTCGGCCATGGCAGCCTTAAGCTTCGCCGGCGTTTTCGCAAACACTAGACCTCTCTCAAGCAGGAATGCCCGCAGCTGGTTGATTACGGCCGTCCGTCGAGAGATCAGCCGGTCGCGAACACGGTGGATCGCCTGCAGATCCAACTGATCGTCTGTTTTGATCGGGACAAAGCGCATGTTCTTGCGATCAACCGCCTCAGCGATCGCCTCGGCATCGACGAAGTCGTTCTTGTTCGACTTCACGAAAGGCTTCACAAACTGCGCCGCGATCAGACGAACATCGTGACCCTGACTACGCAGGGCACGACCGAGAAAGTGAGCTCCTGAGCAGGCTTCCAGACCAATGAGCGAAGTCTGCAGGTTAGCGGTGTAGGCCAGCAGCTGCTTCTTCGAAAACTTCTTCTTCACCAGCAGCTTGCCGGCCGCTCCCAGAGCCACAAGGTGAAAGGTCGTCTTCCCCAGGTCGATGCCAATAGACTGTATCTGCATAGCGATGATCCTCCTTGTCGAACCTGCTTCTACGATCCTCCTGCTGACAGAGGAGAATCAAGCGGCGGACCATCTCATTAACGCCGTTGTCGCCAGTCGTGTCTTCAGAAAAGGGGAAAGTCCAGAAGGAGGAACTTGACTTCTGGCGCGCAGTCCGCGCAGCCGGCGAGCGGGGGCCGGTCATGGCGGATGAGGGTGCAGGGAGAAACCGCCAGGGTTTCTCCCTGCCGCGCGACAAGCGCGCGCCTTTGGATTGGTTATGCTGCCCACTGTTGCGCTTTGTTGAGGGTTCGCTTTATGTAGGCCGCCTGGCGTGTTCTGCTGGTGTCGCGGGAAGATAATTCTTGGCGAGGGCGGCGGCTATCTCGGAATCGGCCCAGCCCTGAGCACAGGCGGCTATGCTGAAAGCCATATCCGCGGCGGCTGGCCGGCCAGCGTAGCGGAGCGAAGTGCGGAAGCGTGAGAGCGTGACCGAACCGGGTGTGCGCACTGGCCGGGAAGCAAAGCTTAAACGGGCGGCGATGCGTTGCTGCTCGTCTTTCCTCTGGATGGCGTCAAGCTGCAGGCGGAACGGCTTTGCTGCAGGGAACGGCTGGCCTGGGTGACCGACGAAACGGGCGAAAGGATAGAGGCCCTCGGCACTGCGGTGCTGTGGCTTTCGGTTGGTGAAGCCGGGCGCTCGTCCAAACCTCCGCCAATCGGCGGCGCTGAGGTCTGCGCCGAACTGCTCGGCAAGCGTCTTTGCAGCAAGGGTTCCGAGCTCCTTGGAAAGCGGCTGTGCATGGCGTAGCCATGCCTGGAAGCTGCCCGGGCTCGTTTCAACCACGGCGGCTGGGCGATAGCCTTCGGCGGCGAGACGGACGAGAATGGCCGGTGAGAGGTCATCCAGCAGAGTGTAGGCACTTTCTCCAGTGGGCCTGAGATAGATGTGTGCGCCGTTCACGTTGCGGTATTTGAGATAAGGCAGCATGCGCAGGATGCGAGCATGGGAAACGGCCTCCAGGCGGTACATGCCTCGTTCACTCAGGGTGCCGAGATCATAGCCAGGTGCGGGAAGTGCGGCGAGTAGCTTGCGGAGTGTGGCTTCTATTCTGTCCATTCCTGGGCCTCTGTAGTGGGTCAGAGCGAGGAACCTGCGCGGCTCCCGCCTCTGGTTTACGCTGCTTTGTGGATGGTGGCCAGATCGAAGGTCGGAACCGGCTGCGCTTCGGCTCTTCGCTGCGCGTCGGGCGGGTTGATTTCGTGCAGGTACTCGGCAAGCATGGAGATTTGGGCAATCTCTCTCGCGGAATGGTTGGTGGGTGTGTGGGCCTGACGGCGGCGGTATTGGGCAAGGGCGCGGTTGACTGCGCTGATGGCGGCGGCGTTGTTCATGGAAGCTCCTTTTAGGTATGCGGCGGGGAAGGTGGGGGCTGGAACCAGCCCCCAAACCGGGTTAGGCTGCGACGGCGTTCTCGACGGGTTGCGCTGTGTCTTTCTTTGCTGGTGCCTTCTTCGTGGCGGTCTTTGCTGGCTTGATGGGTGTCGGCTCCTTCCTTGCCGGCACTGCCTTCTTAACCGCGCTCTTCCTGGGCTGGGGGGTGAGAAAAGCGGCGGCGGCTTCGGAGAGGAAGTCGGGCTCGCCTTCGCGGGGGATGGCGCGGTGTCCTGAGAGGGCAAGGCGAACGGCAAAGCTTGTCAGCTTGTCGTCTGCGGTGCCGGCGATGGTGGCAACCAATACCTCTTCGGCGCTGCGCTTGTCGTTCTCGTCGGCGGTCTCCTCGGCCAGGTCGTCGGCGAAGGTGTAGGGGTCAAGGTTCACGATGGCACGAAGGATGACGCGTAACTGTACGGCGGTCAGCATGGCCGGGGCCTGGGCGACGATGCGCTCGAACGTCTCCTCGCGCTGCTTGCGGAGTTTGTCGCGCCTGGCAAATTCTGCCTCGCGTTCCTGCTCCTCGCGCTCTTCCTGCTTCTGCCGTTCTTGGTCGCGGCGTAGCTGCTCTTCGGCGTGGGCCTTCTGTTGTGCTTCGTACTGCTGGCGGCGTCCCTCGGCCTGTTCGTCTGTCTCGACTGCGGTCGCGGGTGCCATGATGGGGGCGGGATGTTCGGCTGCTCGGGCGGCGGCGCGGGGGTCGTGTACCGGGCATTGGTTGTCCGTGCAAACGGTGAGGATTGCGCCTACGCGCTTGCCGTAGACCACGAGGGCGGGTTTCGCGGCTTCGCACGGTGCGATGGGCTCGGCGTCGGGGTTGTCGGTGGTGTCGATCTCGCGGAAGTGGCCGCGCTGAACGGCTTCGGGCCTCTTCTCGGTGGGCTTGCGCCATGCGTCTTCGATTTGTATCAACTCGGGACGGCTGGCAATCTCACGGTCAAGGTGGGCGTTTACCTTGGCATGGAAGCATGGGGCGTCAAGGCACTGGTCCCCGTGGCTTTCAACGTCGGCGAAAAGTACGGTGTTGAATCCACTGCGGCGGGGACAGGTGACGCAAGCTCCTGCGGGTGCGTTTAGCGTGGGGTCTTTCTTGCTGAAGGGTGCATCGGCAAGGGAAAGATAGAGGTTGGTCTGTATCCACGCGGACAGGTGCTTCGCGGGTAGCAGGTGCGGTTCCTTGTCCTGCCAGTCCTTGCGCCAGCACTGTTCGTAGGCGTTGGCCTGGGCATCCTGGGGAAGACGGGCAAGCAGGTTGGCGTGGGAAGCGGTGATGCGCTCGGCGGTGAATGCGTCGGCAATGGTGGGGATAAGCTGCAAGAGGGACAGACGGGCGTAGACGTGTGCGGAGCTCTTGCCTGATTTCTCGACCAGCGTTGCCACGTCGTAACCGGGCATGTCGAGCAAACGCTGGAAGCCCTGTGCTTCCTCATACGGGTGCACATCCAAACGTTGGGAATTTTCAACTAACTGCCAAAGAATCGTCTCGGAATCGCTGATATCGACAATGCGGGCGGGAAGGGAAAAGAGTTCGGCAAGCTGAGCGGCGCGGAAACGTCGCGCTCCTGCGACGATCTCGAAGCCCTGGCCCTGGGGCCTGACGGTAATGGGCTGGATGAGGCCGTTGGTGCGGATGGAATCGGCGAGCTCGCCCAGCTTGCACTCGTCGAAGGTGCGGCGGGGGTTGGTGGCTGACTCGTGGATGATGTCGATGGCGATGTATTGGAATTCGCTGCTGTTCTGCACGGTGGTTCTCCTGGGTGTCGTGGTGGTGCTGTGAAGGGGGAAGCGGACGCGGTACCCTGCATCCGCTCGGGACGGGAAGGGTTTAGCCGCGTATGTGCTTCTGCGAGTCGAAGGCCTCGGCGTAGCCCTGCAAACGCAGGTTGTTGTCCCACACCTTGGCGAAGCGTTGGTGCTGCTCGTGCAACTGCACGAGGTGCACGTAGTGGCTGCGGACGATGTTGCGGCTCCACTGCTCCACGCCTACATAGTCATTGCGGTAGGTGAAGGGGTTCAGCTCGGGGCCGTCGTGGAATCCAAGCTCGAAGCACATCTCCGGGTCGCGCATGGCATCGCCGTTCTGCTCTCCGTAGTGCGCAACTGAGATTGCGGGGAGTCCCTGGGGGCCTGATTCGTCCACGGCTTCGATAACCAAGTCCATATAAGGGGCGTTGTCGATTTTGAGGTACAGGCCGGGGTGCCACCCACCGGCCTTCTTGAGGATTTCGAGAATGGTCCGCACTATGCCACCTCCGCGAGTGCTGCGTCGGTTGCGGTGCCTTCGGTTGCGGGTGCCTCGGTCTGTTCGGCTGCTACCTGCTCGGTCTCGATTGCGGACAGAATCAGGGCTGCGGTGCGCTGGATGACCTCAAGCGATTCGGTGAGGAGTGCGGCGTTGCCGTGGTAAAGCTGGATGTAGTCGGCTGAGGCGCGGCCTGCGTCAAGGCCGATGGTCTGCGAGACAACAAAGGCGATTGCCTCGGCTTCCGTCTCGCGTACCGTCTTGGTGGTTGCGGTTCTGCGCTCTGCCTTGTGGAGCATTTCGTGGGCGAGTTCGTGAACAAGGGTGCTGAACTCCTCGGCTGGTTCCTGGCCGGGAAGGATGGCAATCTTGCCGCCGTAGCTCATCCCCATTGCGGGTGCGATGGAATCCTTGAACTCCAGTTCAATACCCTGGGCGATAGTGAAGTCGATCAGCCGTTCGCGGAACTCGCCAACCTCTCCCCTGGTGCGCTCGGTGAATGCGGGAAGCTCGGCCCCTTCGGTCTGCGATACGTCGAACACGTAGACGGCGCGGAATCCGACCAGTACAGGCTGGTTCTGCTTGGTGATGTCCTTGTTGGCTTCGGTATCCTTCTTCTTGCGGGTGCCGATCATCGGGGCAAGAATGCGGATACCCTTCTGTCCCTTAGTGACCTTGCGGCCAAGCTGATTCCACGCATACAGGCCTGCAACGCGGGTTGCGTCTGGCCGCTGCCGTGCGATTTCAAGGATGTTTCCAAAGCTGTAGTTATGGAAACGGCCCATGGCGGTGAGGTAGGCGGTGAGGCCTTCGGAGTGTCCTGCCTCTAGCTGCTCGATGAGAAGCTGCACGTTGGCGGCGATGACTTCTTTCGAGGTCTGGGGCTTGGGTGCGGTGGGAAGGGTGGTGACGTTGCTGGTAGTGGTGCTGGTGGTGGTTGCGTTCTGGGTGGCGTTGCTGGACTGGTTGCTGCTCATGGTGAAGGCTCCTGGGTTGAATCGTTCGGTCGTGGCTGTTTTCACAGTCACGCCTTGGCCCAGGCCCACGCCTGCAGGGGCGGCAAGTGCAAGAGTCGGATTCCTTTCCCGAAGGGCGGGCGTTTCGTGCCCGGTCTGCACAAGCGCAGCGCGGAAGATAAAGGTGGCTCTTGCGCGCGCCAGGGACGGAGTCCATCAGGGAGGCTTGGTTTCCTTGCTTGAAGCTCGCCTGCGAGCCGAAGAATCGCTTTATGTCTGGGCAGCGCCGATGTTTTTCGGGGAACGGCTAGACCGAATTGAGACTCAGCTGTCGGCCGGGTTACCAAGGTTTTGTAGAAATCAGGTTGCACAGGACGTACTCTGCCGAAGTGCGAGCCATTCTCATGCTGCTGGTCCTGTGCTTTGCCGGCCAAACGGTCGCGGCGCAGCAACCTGTCTCGCGCTTTCTCAAAACTCACTACAAGGCCACGGACGGAACCTGGGTTCGGCGCCGACGCATCTACAAACGAGGGCCCCGCACGGAGCAACCTACCGCCACCTGCCGCGACGGATCACTGAGCTTCGCCCATTCACGCACAGGTCAATGTAGCCATCATGGTGGGATCAGCCCGTAGCTCGAAGTCTTAGAATTGTAGGGGCGTTGCGGGGTGTCCCCGCTGGGTTGGGGGGGTCTTCGAGACAAGGCCGGTCGCTTTTCCGGCCTTGGCTTGAAGCTGGGGAAGGGCGTAGCTCTTCCCCGTATGAACTCAGATACTGATGGAATCGCTTGTGCTATGTCTACAATTCTTTGTATGCGTTCATATGTGATTGCCGCTGCTTTACTTTTTAGTTTGAAGCTCGTTGGTCAGCAAGCGACTCCGGTGCAGCCAACCATGGCGATCACCTTCGATGATCTTCCGGTTCACGGTGCGTTGCCACCTGGAGAAACACGTTTACAGATTGCGCAGTCGATCCTCTCGACACTGAAGATCAATCAAATGCCGCCTGTTTACGGCTTTGTGAATGCACGTCGCTTGATGCCCGCCGATCCAACGCACGCTTCCACGAACCGGGAGAATATCAGGCCGGCCGACCCTGATTACGCGTTTCTGACTGCTTGGAGGGCTGCTGGCCAGCCACTTGGCAACCACACGGCGAATCACCCATCACTGGACGAAAGCACTGCGGCAGAGTTCGAACAAAACATCGTGGATGACGAACCAACCCTAGCTTCCTTGATGGGGAACGAGGATTGGCACTGGTTCCGCTTTCCCTACCTTCAGGAAGGCGATACGCTGGCCAAGCATCGCGAAGTCCGGGATTGGCTTTTGGCTCATCATTACCGCACAGCTCAAGTCACCATGGACTTTGAAGACTATCTTTGGAATGCGCCTTACGCTCGTTGCGTCGCGAATCATGAAGAAGCCTCAATCCAATACCTGCACACCTCCTACCTGGCGGCTGCTGGGCAGTACATGAATCTGTTCCGGCTTCTTTCCTACAAGGTTTATGGCCGTGAAATTCCGTACGTGCTGTTGTTGCACGTCGGGGCATTTGAAGCGGTTATGCTTCCCGATCTGTTGAAGCTATATCGTCACGCCGGGATGAAGTTTGTCACGTTGCAAGATGCTGAAGCTGACCCCGCTTACGCGCATGATGTGGATCTAGGAATTAAGAGTGGAGGCGGTCTGTTGGAGTTAATGGCATACAAGGAGAAGATTCCGTTCCCTCCAAACTCAAAGCCGTATAAGCAACTTGAGGAGATCTGCCCGGTGGGGGTAGGCAAGTGAGTCCATCTCCCGTCGAACGTCGGGAAGGTAGAGCTAGTGTGGACGCTACGTACGTCGGAGTGACAAGCAAAAGCTGGCGGAACACTTCCGAGCACAACCGAACCCGCCTGAACTGCCGATGCCGGACGCGGATTACAACGTAGCTCCGACGACGCACCAGCCGATCATCCGACAGAGCAAAGAGACGGGCGACCGTGAACTGATCCTGGCACGATGAGGCGTTGTCCCGTTCTTTACAAAGGACGTCAAGGACGTTAAAGGTCTCTCAACCATCAACGCGCGTTCGGAGACGATCAGCAAAGCCCCGACCTGGCGGGAACCGTTCAAGAAACGTCGCTGTCTGGTCCCGGCTTCGGCGTTTTACGAATGGAACAAATTCGCAGGCCCACCGAAGCAGCCCTACGCCTTCGAACTGAGCAGTGGTGGCACCTTCGCGTTTGCGGGCCTGTGGGACGCCTGGAAGGACCGGGAAGGGCACTGGCTGCAGTCCTTTGCCATCGTGACGTCTGAGGCGAACGAGTTGATGGCCCCGATTCACCCGCGTATGCCGGTCATCCTCCATGCGAGAGACTATGACCGCTGGCTGGACCGGGAAGAGACGGAACGGTTGCCGCTCGATCTCCTGCGCCCGTTCGAGTCGGAAGCGATGGAGATGTACGCCGCCAATCCGAAGGTTGGAAATGTCCGAAATAATGGCCGGAGCTGATGCGAGCGACGCTCAAAGCAGCCGAAAGTGGTGAACTGCCTTTGTGATCTGCGTTACTTCCGACAATGCGACTTCGCAGTACCAATGTGGAGCCCTTCTTTCTGCCTGCAAGACCAGCCTCACCCATTTTGTTTGGAACAAACCGCGTTCTGCCCTCGTACCGGCAAGATAGATGATTGGGTTCGGAGGATCATGAAGAACTTTATGCGACTCAGCTTTTTTTCGGCGCTCGTCATGTCGCTGGGCTTGACCGCGCTTGCGCAAACACCCGCGTTTGATCCCCGCGACTGGAAGAGTTCGCTGGCCAGCAAGCCCACTGAAGTTCTGACCTTGGGTAGTCCTCATCTGTCACAGATTGCGACCACGGTAAACGATGCGCTGATGACAGACCTGCTCGACAAGCTAGCTGTGTTCCATCCTCAGTTCATTACCATTGAAGACGTTTCGGGAGAACAGTGCGACCACCTTAAACGCTACACCTCTGTATATCAGGGTAGCTTTGAGGCATGGTGTTTTGATCCCGTGGCTGCACAAAAAGCCATCGGCATGGACGGTCCGACTGCCCAGGGTGAAGTAGATAAAATGCTGGCAGCTTGGCCAGTGAATCCCACGGCCGTGCAGCATCGGCATCTGGCTGCACTTTTCCTCGCTGTGGATGATGCCGCTTCAGCTCGCGTGCAATGGCTTAGGCTGCCGACTCAGGAACAGCATGTCGGTGACGGCATAACTGACGAAACGCTTCCGTTCCTGAGACGCAAAGGTGCCAAGCCAAACGAAAGTATGGAGGTCGCCGCAGCACTGGCAGCCCGTTTGGGCTTGGAGCGCGTTTACCAAGTAGACGATCACACATCCGACGGAGCTGTGCCAGACGAGGGCCAGCCCTATACCGATGCGATCAATTCGGCATGGAAAGCCGCGCCGTCTAAGGCCATTCCCGTTGAAAAAGAGATGGAAGCTCAGCTAAAGAGCTCGGGCGATGTGTTGGCCTTATATCGTTTTATGAACCAGCCTCAGACATTAGCG
>CAHJWN010000058.1 GCA_903642265.1 Acidobacteriaceae bacterium
ATTGGCGATCATTCCGGGATGACATTTCGGCGTACTTACCGGTAATCACCCGCTTCCGGCAGAGTCAAACGCGCATCCAACAGCGATGACTACTGCGACTGTTCTTCGTCTCCGCGGAGGCTTCGGGTTTGACCACCTTCAACTTGAGCAGGCTGATCTTGCTGACCCGGTTGGCAACGAAGTTCTCGTTCAATTTCGGGCAGCTTCGCTCAATTATCGCGACCTGATGGTGACTCTCGGTCACTACAACCCGAAGATGGAACTGCCTCGCATCCTCGGCTCCGATGCGGCGGGCCAGGTTCTTTCGGTCGGACCTTCTGTGACGGCATTCAGCCCTGGAGATCGGGTCGCAAGCCTCTTCTTTCAAGGCTGGCAGTCCGGCGAAATCGACCAGTCTGTCGGCAAGTCAGCGCTGGGCGGGTCGATTGATGGCGTCTTTGCCACGGCACGTATTCTGCCGGAGACTGGACTCATCAAGATCCCGGATTACCTGTCTTACGAGCAGGCAGCGACTCTGCCTTGTGCCGGTGTTACGGCCTGGAACGGGCTCGTCGAGAAAGGCAAAGTGCACGCTGGAGAAACAGTCCTGATACTCGGCACCGGTGGCGTCTCCATCATTGCGCTGCAGCTTGCCAAGGCACATGGAGCGACGGTGATTGTTACCAGTTCTTCAGATGAGAAGCTTGAGCGTGCGAGAGCGCTGGGAGCAGATCAGACGATCAACTATCGCTCCACGCCAGAGTGGGACGCCGAGGTACTCAGACTTACTGAGAAGCGTGGCGTCGATCATGTGGTTGAGGTCGGAGGGTCTGGAACGCTGGCGCGCTCGCTGAATGCGGTACGGCAAGCCGGACACGTGCACTTGATAGGCGTGCTTTCCGAGCCGGGAAAAGGTGTCGACGTGCTGAGTGTGCTGAGAAAATCGATCTATCTGAACGGTGTTTACGTTGGTAGTCGGAGCATGTTTGCGGGTCTCAATGCGGCTCTGACCGCAAACCGGATAGAGCCTGTCATTGACAAGGTGTTTCCTCTGGCTGACGCTCGGGCGGCGTTCGAGTACCTGCAGAGCGGCAGCCATTTCGGCAAAGTGGTGCTGGCGCTCTGATTTGCAACCAGACCGCCAGGCCTTTGCATTGGGGCTTACAAGGGAATAAGGAATCAGGCTTAGCGCAGAGAGATCGCGGGAAGTTCGGCGTCTCGAAGACTCGCACCGAGGATGTGGGCCAGGGTTGGAGCAATGTTCCGCATATCGATCTGCCCAAGGGACTTGTCTTTTGCGACTCCTTGACCTACGAGGAAGAAAGACGAGCGCATCTCGATCCAATCGGGTGGGTACCCGTGCATTCCGCCGCCTGTGCTGGCGGTGACGAGCGGTGGCACAAACTGATAGCCAAGATCGTATCCCGGAGCCATTGCAACGATCGACTCTGCCTGTGGCAGTCCTCGTCCGGCGACCACATCTTCATGGCTCATGATGCGGGCAATGCCGTTGGCAGGATCCGCAGCAAGCCTGGCGAGTAGCGTATCCACCTTCTGTTTTGTCGCGGCATCGCTCGGGTCGGCAAGGATGATTGCGGCAGACCCGCCCATGGGCCAGGGCATCGCCTGCCAGCTAGCGATCTTGTGCTGGGCATCAAGGGTGAAGAGGCCTGCTGCAAGAAACTCCTCGTAAAGATTTACATCGTGCTGCACGGGAGCAAAGCCGTGGTCGGAGATGACGCAGACGTAGGCGCGGCCTGGTGCCTGCTTTTCAGCGGCGGAGCGGACCTGGCCAACGAGGGCGTCAATGCGTTCGAGGACAGCGTTTGAGGCAGGACTGAAGGGCCCGGATTTGTGCTGTTCAGTATCGAGGCCGGTGAAGTAGACGGTCATGAAGTCGGGGTGTTTCAGGGAGAGCAGTTCAACGGCATATTTTGCGCGGATCTCGTCTTCAGCAACGGTCTCTTCTTCGCCACCTGGATAGTGGCCGGGCGCAGCATCCATCCTGGAAATGTCGGGAGCGCCAGCGATGCCTGCCTTTGTCTCCAACTCTTCTACGAGGCCGGGCGTGGAGGTGGAACGGAGAAGCTTGAGGTCATCGGCTGTGCCGCTGCGCCAGATCTGCGACAGGTTGTAATCGATGGGCGCATGCATCGGCCCGGTACCAACGCTGACAGGCCAATAAACGTTGGCAGTCTTCAAGCCAGCGGCGTGAGCAGCGTCCCAGAGAGTCGGGACCTTGATATCTTCGGTGTACCAATACCAGCCCTGCTCATTCTTATTGAGGGGATCGAAGGTCGTGTTCGAGAAGATGCCATGTTTGGCAGGTGAGGCACCCGTCATGATCGTGGTGTGGCTCGGGTAGGTAAGCGTCGGCAGAACGCCCATGACACCCTTTGCATAGATGCCGTCATGCATCATCTGCGTGAGGTTCGGCACCTTCAGCCCATGGGAACTCGCATCGAGCACCGCCTCCGGCTTCATGCCGTCGATCGAGATGAGAATGACAAGCGGCTTTTCTGAAGCGGCAGGAACTTCGGCGCGGGTCGAGGAGAGTGCAGACAAGGTAACTAGAACGGTTGCAAGTATGCTGCGGGTCAATGGAAGAGCAGAGGGTGCACTGGTCATGGTTACAATCTCGTTTCTATGGGTGACGGGCTGAACGGGCAAAGCTGCTTAGAGGTTCCACACTCAAGATGTACTGGAATGAAGGTATGGATGCGGACGAAAAAGGGGAGAGCCTTAAGCAAAACTGCGGAGAAGGTTGAACCTTCTCCGCAGCAGGGTTGAGCAGAGTTAGAAGGTGAGGCGGAGGGACATCTGGATGTTGCGTGGTCCAGCAGATGGACCGTAGCTGGTGTTTGCATCCTGGACGTTGGTGATGACGCCAAAGGTAGTTGGGGAGCTGATGTTGGTGGCGGGGTCGCCGAGGTTGGTGTGGTTGAAGAGGTTGGCGACCTGGGCTTCGTAGCGAAGGTTGAAGCGTTCGGTGATGGCGAAGTTCTTGCCTGCCGTACCGGCAAAGGTCACCGTGCCAGGACCGGTAAGGATACCGACTGGGCAGTTTCCGAAGCGACCAATGTTATCTGCAGGTGTGGAGAAGGCAGCGGGGTTGAAGTAGGCATTGCGATTGTGGCTGGCTGTGTTGCCGGAGATGCCAGTGCAATCAGGACGCTGCGCGCTGGTGACGCCACGAGTCAGAACGCCGGTTCCCGAAGGGTCGGTGCCGGAGAAGCTGGGCGTGAGGAAGTGGCCGGAGTGGTCGAGGAAGATGCCTGCAACGCTCCAGCCGCCAGCGACAAGGTTCACGCCACGGTTGATGTCGCTGCCGAAGTGCTGGCCACGTCCGTATGGGAGCTCGTACTGGAAGGTGCCAACGAACCGGTTTCGTGCAACATAGATCACCGGACCGTAGTCGGCGTGCAGGTTGTAGGCGTTGAGGATGGTTGCGCCATTCTCAGCGGTGAGGGTCGAGGGAACTGCACCGAGGGCGTTCGAGGTGTCCTTCGCCCAGGTGTAGTTGAGGTCCATGGTGAGGCCCTTCACATAACGGCGTTCTACTTCGGCGGTAAGCGCTTCGTACTTGGCGCTGGGGCCGTTGGAGCGGGTAAGGACGGCGTTGAAGTTGGGGTACTTCAGGTTCTGCGCAATCAGGGCCGGAGTTGCAGTAAGAGCCTCGTACCCAATCGTGTTGGGCTGAACCTGGTTCAAGTCCGGGCTCTGGATGAGCTGGGTGGTGTGCGAGCCGGTGTAGCTGAGGCGGAAGATCGAGGAGAAACCGATCTCCTGCTCAACGGAAGCGTTCCATTGCACCTGACGAGGATCCTTCAGGTCGATTTGATTGGCGCGACGGTAATCGGGTCTGCCGGCCTGGCCTGCACCTGCGCCCGAAGGGAAGACGTTGGGAAATTGCAGGATGTTCGTTGCCGAGTCCTGGAAGATGAGGTAGTTGGAGGTTGCGACGCCGGCGAGCGAGTAAAGAATCGATCCGAGCACGGGAACGGTGTAAGAGCCTACACCCGCATGAACGACTGTCTTACCGTCGTTATAAGGAGCATAGGTGAAGCCGAAGCGAGGATCGATATCGCCGTAGTAGGTCTTGCGCAACGTGTTTGGTAGACCAGCCTGCTGGTTCGTGACGATCGGGGTGCTTCCGATGGACTGAGCAAAGACAGGAATGACGAGGTTTAGTCCGGTCTGGCCTTGAACTACGACGCGGCCACCGGGTACGGATGGGTCAAAGTTGGCGAGCTGATGGGTGGCGTCGTCGAAGGGCGCGTGAATCTCGTAACGGAGACCATAGTCGAGGGTGAGGTTCTGAAGGATCTTCCAGCTATCCTGCGCATACATACCGTTGTAGTGCGAGAAAGGAAGAACGTCGGGGCCGTCTACGGAGTAGTCGGTGGCGATGGGGAAACCGGTGATGAAGTCGGCAAAGGACGAGGTAGCGCAGATGTTCTTTGACTGCGCCTGGCAGATGGGTGAGGCAGCTCCGTTGCTGACCTGGCCGGAGAAGTAGTAGTCGCCGAACTGGTCGCCCGCAGTGAAGTCAAGGATGTCGCGGAAGTGGTAGTGCTGGTAGTCGTAGCCAGCCTTGATGGCATGGCGGCCGTGAGCGATGGTGACTGCATCGCTGATGTTGTAGGTGAGATTCTTGGTGACTTCCGGGCGGCCATTCTGGTTATTGGTGTTGTAGCTGCCGTCCTGAAAATTGAGGGCGGGTACGCCACCGCTGGCGGGAGGAGTGGGGAGGCCGGTGATTCCAGCGGCAGTGTAGATAGCCGCACCCTGTGCAGCGAGGGGATAGCCGACGCGGAGATCGGAGATGGATTCTCCGCCGCGGATCTCGTTGAGGATGTTCGGGGTGATGGTCCAGCTGTAGTCGGCAACAAAGTTCCGCAGACGGTTGGTGCTGCTGTACAGACCGTTGAGGGGATCGTAGGTGGTGGTTCCGTCGGTGCCAGTCTTGGCGACGTTCTTTGCTCCGAAGCGCGCCCAGAGGTGGTGCCGGTCGGTGAAGTTTTCGTCGATGCGGGCATCGCCGTTATTCAAGGTGTAATTGCCGGGAAAGTTCGCCACATAGTTCGCTGCCGCGCCGGGAACATTCTCAGCAGGATAAAGTGCGTTCACCAGGGAGAGTGACGTTGCATTTACCGGAACCTGGTTGTTCAGGTACGGGACCGGGCTGAAAGGCTGGTAGAGCTGCTGTTTGGGATTGATGCAGGTACCACCCGGGGTGAAGCCCGCGGTGCAGATGGCGGAGAGGTCACCCGCGCGAAATGCTGGCGACGGGACAGGAATGGAGATGGAGCCGGATTCTGGACGGCGGGTCCCTTCATAGTCCCCGAAGAAGAAGGTCTTGCCGCGCATGTGGTGGCCGGGAACGAAGAGGGGTCCACCAATGTAGGCACCGAAGTCGTTGGCACGGACGCGCGGAGTGGACTGGGTGAGCGGGTTGCTGGCGTTGAAGTAGCTGTTCTGCAGGAACTCGTATACGCCGCCGTGGAACTTGTCGCCGCCACCCTTGGTGGTGACAGTGATGTCGGAGGGCTGGCCGAACTCGGCGTCGTTGTTGGCGGAGTTGACTTTGAATTCGCTGATGGCCTCGACCGATGGAAAGAGGTTGGCGCTGGGGCCGTTAGAGCGAACGTTGACGGTGCTGATGCCGTCAATGGAATACGAGGTGGTGTACGCAAAGCCACCGGCCACAGAGATGTTGCCTGAAGGGTCCGTCTGAACGCCGGGGGTGAGGGTGGCTACGTAGAGAGGCGAGGTGTTGTCGGTCGCACGGAAGTTCAGGGCGAGGGTGTCGATCTCTCCGCTGGAGCGGGAGTGCGAGACGGTGGAGTTATCGGAGAGTGTGGCGAGGCCGGCGGTGACGTCGATGGTGGTGTTGGTGCCTCCTGCGGCGAGCTTGCCGTCGAGACGGAGCACCTGGCGAGCAAGAATGGTCTGGTGGGCGATGATCTGGTCGCCGAAGCCGGGGTGCGCCATAACGAGGGTATAGGTGCCGGCGTTGAGATCAAAGGCGCGATACTCACCGCTTCCATTTGAGTGCACAGTCTCTACAGTCCCAGTATCTTCCGAGGTGATCGTGACGACAGCGTCGGGGACAATAGCTCCGGCAGAATCGAGCACCGTTCCCTGAACCGTGGCGAAGGTTGATTGTGCGTTTGCGCTAACCGCTGTCAGGAACAAGCCGGCGCACAGCGTCAGCCCACTGAGCCGTGGGGTTAATCTCGATTTTTTCTGGATGAATTGTTGCAGCATTACGTAACAACCTCTCGAAGTAGATGTGAAGGAAATAGAAGCTGGAAGCCTCATGAATGAGGACGCACGCAGGCAAAGCTATTCTGGGGGCCTGACCGGTTCAATGCAGAAATACGGCTCTTTAGTCTGTTTATGTGAGGAGTCTACTTCGGACTTTGTGAAAGGGCAGTTAACGGAGTGTCACAATCCTGCACTTTGCTCAAGCTGCTGCGTTTTGCAATCCGGTCAACGAACCGTGCGCTATATGGTCACAGTTGCGTCGTGTCCCATGAGTGAGCCGCCAGATCCGCCTGTTTGAAGCCGGCCGATCTTAGCTCGCGTACCACCGGGGACCAGCCCTGCGCTCTTCGGTATCATAATTATGGGGCAGCTTACGCCCCTGGAATTGAGACAGGTCGATACAACTTTGACAAGCAAGAAAGCTCCTCTTGACGCCACGCCTGATGAAGCGTCGCAACGCCGCAAGCGCGGCAAAACTGTTCGCCGAAGCCTAGTAGAAGCAAGCGCGGCGCAGGACGAAGCCCTTCTCGCTCGCGAGCTCCGGACGTCACAGACGCAGCAGGAGCTCGCTGTTCTTGTACTTGTAGAGTTCACGGGAGAGCTTCGCAAGCGCAAACAACTGACCGCCACTGCGCGTCTTTCCCGGTCGGCTTCTTCCGTAGTTGCAGGCGAGGACCTCCTATCGAACGAGCCTGCAGCCAATCTCGATCTTGAAGCCACTCGAGCCGAGTTCGAAGAGCTTGCCCGCTCTGCCGGTGCAACGATTGCCGCCACGCTGGTCCAGCGGCGCCATAGTCCGGATCCCTCCAGCCTGATTGGCCAGGGCAAGCTTGACGAGCTCGTTGAAATCGTGGCCTCTACCAATGCATCGCTGGTGCTGTTTGATCACGACCTCACCCCTTCGCAGCTCCGCAACATCGAGTCGCGGCTTACCTGCCACGTCATCGACCGCTCGCAACTTATCCTTGACATCTTTGCCCGGCACGCGAGAACGCGCGAAGGTCAGCTGCAGGTTGAGCTTGCGCAGCTTGAGTATCAGCTACCCCGGCTGGCAAAGCGCGGCCGTGCCATGTCCCAACTTGGCGGCGGCATCGGCACGCGCGGCCCAGGTGAGACGCAACTCGAGACCGATCGCCGCAAGATCAATCTGCGCCTTGACCAGATTAAGTCGCAGCTCGAGGCCGTCCGCCGTATCCGTCATCAGCAGCGTCAACGTCGCGAAGCTGTTCCTGTTCCCGTCGTAGCTCTGGTTGGCTACACCAACGCAGGCAAAAGCACACTCTTCAACGCACTTACCGATGCTGGTGTTCTGGAGTCTGCGCGGATGTTCGCTACGCTCGATCCAAAGCTTCGCCTGATCCAGCTACCCTCGCGCCGAAAGGTGCTGCTCTCCGACACTGTCGGGTTCATCCGCAACCTGCCGCACACCCTGGTCACCAGCTTTCGCGCAACTCTCGAAGAAGTCGAACGCGCTGAGATCCTGCTGCATGTCCAGGACGCTGCCAGCCACATCGGCGCGGAGCAAAAGGCCCAGGTCGAGAAGGTGTTGACCGAGCTCGGCGTTTCCAGCAAACCCGTCATCCAGGTCCTGAACAAGATAGACCTGGTTCTACCCAGCGACAAGCAACTGTCAGCCCAGCTGATCGCCAGTCCAGGATCTATTCCTGTCTCCTCGCTGCGGCGCTCTGGCCTTGAACAGCTGCTTCTGGCTATTGATGATGCCCTTGTCGCCGATCCGCTTATTGCATCAAGCTTCAGGCTCCCACAATCTGAAGGCTCGATTCTGGCGTCACTCGAAGGCGGCGCAATCGTTGAAGAGAAACGGTTCGAAGGCAATCTCGTGTTCCTGCGCGCACGTGGGCCAGCGTCTCTGCTTAATCGCTATCGCCGCTTCCACGATCGTCTTGCATGATCATTGTTGGACGGTTGAGCGGGGCTTACGAGCGAGCGTCAACAAGTTCTGCCGAATCTGCCGCCTCACTTGCTGGCGTCAGCAGGTAGTAGATGGCTGGCGTGACGAAGAGGCTGAGGAAGACTGAGAGCAGCAGGCCTCCGATGACTGCGATGGCGAGGGGCTGCAGCATCTGGGAGCCGGCGCCAAGGGCAAGCGCCAAAGGAAGCATGCCGCACATTGCGGCGGAGGCGGTCATGATGATGGGCCGAACACGGCGCTGGGCGGCAAGAACCATCGCATCGCGTGCGCTGGCTCCGTCGGCGCGGGCGCGCTCATCAGCGTCGAGCAGCAGGATCCCGTTCTTGGCCACAATTCCAATGACCATGATCAGGCCCATGAAGCTGGCAACGTTGAAGTTGGTATGAGTGATGAGCAGGGCGAAGAGGACGCCAGCGATCGACAGTATGGAGCTCGAAAGGATGGCGAATGGGGCGGAGAAGTTGCGGAACTCTGCGAGCAGGACGGCAAAGACGAGAGCAAGCGCAAGAAGGAGAACGCGGGCGAGATCGGCAAAGGACTTCTGCTGCTCCTGATAAGTGCCACCATATTCAACGCGTACACTTGCGGGCAAGTTTAATCGTGCAACCGCGGCTTTGACCCTGGTCATTGCGCCGCCGAGGTCTGAGCCTTCGAGACGCCCGCTGACGAGATCAACCTGCACGAGGTTCTCGCGACGGATCTCGTTCTGCGGCGGCAGTTCGGTGATCCTGGCCATGGAGCCAAGGGTTGCGGTGCGGCCCGATGCGGAGTTGAAGACGGTATTCTGAATCGCTTCAAGCGAACTGCGATGCTGGTCGGCCATGCGAATACGGATGGTGTATGGACGACCGTCAATGATGAGGGGTTCTCGGGTGGGCAGGCCGTCGAGCAGCGAGGTTGCGTCTTCAGCAATCTCCTGCGGCGTAAAGCCAAGGCGGCTGGCGACGATGGTATCAACCTGGAAGTTGGTGGCGGGCCCGCTGAGGGTGTTGTCGACGCCGTTCTGGGTGTCGACAATGCCTGGGATGGCGCCGATTGCGGCCTGGACCTTTGGGCCGAGTTCGTGGAGCAAAGCGGTGTCAGAGGAAAAGAGCTTGATCTGGATGGGTTCGGGCGAGTTGGAGAGATCGCCGATCATGTCTTCGAGAACCTGGGTGAACTCGACGTCCAGCTGAGGGTCACGATCCTTGATCTTGTCGCGAACCTCGGCGATGATCTCTTCGATCGTTCGGCTACGCTTCAGCTTGAGACGAACGGAGATGTCTCCGGTGTTGGCCTCGGTGACGGAAGCGAGGCCGAGCTGAAGACCGGTTCGGCGGGTGGTGATAAGGACTTCGGGGGTTTCGCGAAGGATCTTCTCGACATCGTCGAGAACGGAGCTGGTGGTACCGAGAGAGCTTCCGGCGGGCATGATGTAGTCGAGGATGAAGGCGCCCTCATCCATTGCGGGCAGGAGATCTGAACCCAGGGCTGCATATGCGAGATATCCGGAGACGAGCAGCACGGCGGCAATCGACAGCAGGATCCAGGGACGTTCAATGATCCTGCTGAGAAGCTTGCCATGGGTCGAGAGGAGCTTGCGCATGAAGGGCCCATGCTCTTCGGCATGAACTCTGGGCTCGGTGCGGGGCTTCGGCTGGCGGAGCAGCGAGAGGGTAAGCGCGGGAGTAAAGCTCAGTGCCAGCATGAGCGAGGTAAGCAGCGCCGCAACCATCGTGATCGCGAGTGCGCGAAAGAAGCTGCCGGTCACGCCGGTGACTCCGATGAGCGGGAGGAAGACGACGACGGGTGTGATGGTGGACCCGATGAGCGGGACGGTGATCTCGTGCAGCGCAAGGCGCACGGCGTCGGACCGGGACTGGCCTGCGTCGCGATGAACAACAATGTTTTCAACAACGACGATTGCATCGTCGATGACAAGGCCGATAGCGGCAGCAAGGCCGCCCAGCGTCATCAAGTTGAAACTCTGCCCGACGATCCAGAGAAAGAGGATGGTGATTGCGACGGTGACCGGTATGACGAGGCCTGCAATGAGCGAAGAGCTCCAGTCACCTAAAAAAAGGAACAGGATAATGCAGGCGAACACGAGGCCAATGAGGATAGCGTCACGGACGCTTGCGATGCTTTCGCGGACCAACTCTGACTGGTCGTAGAAGGGCGTGACGTGAACCCCGAAGGGAAGTGTCCTGCTGAGTGCGTCCAATTGAGCGCCGACTGCGGTCGCGACAGCAACTGTATTGCTTGAGGGCTGGCGCGTGATGTTGAGGAGTACGGCGGGTTGCGAATTGGCTGCTACGCGCGTGTAGACCGGGAGTGTTCCGGGTCCGAGCGTTGCAATATCGGCGATGCGGACGGGAATGCCGGCGGCGGTGGTCTTCACGACGAGTTGGCCGAGGGCATCGGCGTCGTGCGCCTGTGCGCCGACAAGGCCGAGGACAAGCTGGTGATCGGCTTCGTAGAGTCCAGGAGAGTCGATAATGTTTGAGTTCTGGACGGCGTTGACGATGTCAGCGAGGGTGGTGTTGGTGGATTGCAGGCGGGCTGGATCCGGGACGATGTGGAACTCGGGGACCTGGCCACCCTGAACGATGACGGTGCTTACGCCAAGGACGCGGTTGAGGGCCGGTTTGAGCTGGTACGTAGCGATCTGCCAAAGTGCGGTCTGGGAGATCGTGTCCTTGCCGTGATCGTCTGCAGTGAGGGCGTAGGCGATGATGGGAAAGGTGGCGAAGGTCAGGCGATTGGTCGTGATTCTAGCCGTGGCCGGCAGCTCCGATTGCACCCGTGACAGGGCCGCATCGGTGAGCTGCAGGGTCTGGAACATGTCGATGTTCCAATTGAAGAAAAGGCTGATCTCGGCCGAGCCGCGGCTGGTGGTGCTGCGCACAGTGACGAGGCCAGGGACACTGTTGATGGCGTCCTCGATGGGCTTGGTGATGGTGACCTGCATCTGCTCGACGGGCATGACCCCGTTGTCTATACCGATAACGATGCGTGGGAAGTTCGTGTCGGGAAAGACCGAGATGGGCACCTGGAACGCGGCATAGATGCCGGCTGCGGTGAGTACGGAGAGGAAGAAGAAGATCGGTTTGGCAGCCCGGGTAAGCCAGAAGGTTTCTCTCGGAGGCGCGCTCATTCTTTGTCACTCGCATCCGGTTTATCGGTCGCGGCTTCAATCTTCACCCGGGTACCTTCGTCGATGCCGTAGCCTCCACCGGTAATGACGGTATCGGCGGAGGTGAGGCCGCTCAGGACCTGGGCAGACTCAGCAGTCTGGACGCCAATGGTGATGTTTTTTCGGTGAGCGGTGCCATCTGCAGCGACGACTATGATAACTTTGCCACCGCTCTCAGTTGAGCGCTGGATCGCTTCAACGGGAACCTGAAGAGCACCCGGAACGGTGCGGCCTTTGATGATGGCATGCGCAGAGCTACCGGACTTCAACCTGCCATCGTGGTTATCGACGCGCAGCCATACCTCAACGGTGGTGCTGCCGGGATCGAGCGCAGGACTGATGAGCGAGACCTTCGCTTCGATTGGTTCATCTATGCCCGGGATGGTGAGGGAGGCGGGCGCGCCGACGGCGAGCTGCTGCGCCTGTGACTGCGATAGGTGGAGTTTGGCAAGCAGCACCGAAGTATCCATGACGGTTACAACGGCGGTGCCGGCGGGTGCGGTCTCACCGGCGAACAACGGCCGGTCGGTCACAACTCCGGCTATAGGGCTGCGCAGTTCGGTGTATGCAAGCTGGGCTTCTGCGCCAAGATACTTACCCTTTGCTGAGGCAAGCTGGCCTTCAGCGGTCTGAAGCGATGCCTGACGACCGGTGGTGTCGATCTGATCAAGCTTCTGCTTTGCAATCTGGTAGGCAGCCTGGGCCTGCAGTGCTGTCGATCGCGCAATGTCAACATCGCGTCCGGGAATGGCACCTTGCTCGAAGAGCTGCGTACGCGCTTTGAGGATGTTCTGGTCAAGGTCGAGCGTTGCCCTGGCTTGATCAAGATCAAGCCTCGCTTGCGTAAATTCCTGGGGCATAAGCTGCTTTGTGGCTGTTGTGTAAGTGCCCTGCGCGGCTGTGTAGGAACCCTTGGAATCGAGTGCGGCGGCTGCGAGATCGCGGCTCTCAAGGGTGGCGAGCAATGCGCCTGCCTTCACACGCGTTCCGCGCTGAACATAGAACATTTTGACCGGTGCTGTGACCTTCGATTGGATCGCGGCTTGTGCGAATGGCGAGAGCGTTGCGTCCGCAAGGATGTCCTCCGCAATGGGGCCAATGGTGGGGTGAATAACCTGCACACCGACGGTTGGCTTGTCGGAATCTGCAGGCGGAGCAGCTTTCTTACAGCCGTTGACGCCTGAGAAGACTGCCAGCAATAACGCAGTTACAGCAGCAGACTTCTGAGAGAACGCAGGTCTCTTACGCGGGTTTGTCATGTCAGATGGTCCCTGTAAGAAGTTGTAGGTTGGCGAAGGCGAGCTGGTAGCGGACGTTGCCATCTGCAAGAGCCAACTCCGCAGTTGTCAGCGTGCTCTGTGCGTCGACAACCTCAAGAACACTGGACTCGCCGGAGGTGTAGCGCAGGCGCGTGAGGCGAAGGCTCTCGCGTGCGGTATCGACGGTGAGTTGCAGGGAAGCGAGCTGGCGTTCGGCGAGAGCGGCTTCTTTATAAAACTCTTCAAGCTGCGCTATCAGTGTCCGCTGGGCTGATGTTAAGGCCACTTTGGCCGCGTCACGAAGGATCCGGGTCTGGCTAATCCTGTGCTGCGTGGAGAACCAATCCCACACGGGGAGATCGAGGGTCGCCGAAGCTGAATAACCGAGATTGCGAATGCCGGCAGGACCATGGACAGCGACCTGCTCCGCATCGATGCCATAGCTGTAATTGAGAGCAAGGTCAGGGAGATAGGCCGCACGTGCCGACTTGATGTCGAGATCGGCTGCGTGCAGCGCGGCAAGCGCACTCTGCAGCTCAGGATTATTGTGCTTTGCAGCAGTCTCGATCTCAGGCTGTGTAGGCAATGGTTTAGGTGCGGGTGAGACCAATGTGTAGGGAGAGCGGGGATCGGGGAAGAGAAGCACGGCAAGATCGATGCGGGCTTTGTCGGTGGCCAGGATAGCGTCGGCGAGATCACGCTGACGTTGCTGAAAGATGAGTTCTGCCTTGAGCACATCGGCATGGGCGGATTCGCGCTCCGCTTCGCGCTGGGTGGTGAGTTTTACGAAGCTTGCAGCCTCATCAGCGGCGCGTTGTTCAACCTGAACCTTAGTCTCGGCCGTTGTGCGCGCGTAGAAAAGGTTCAGCACAGTCGAAATGAGGCCGCGCCGGCTGATTTCGAGCTCAGCGTTTGCGATGGCTGCAGCCGCAGAGGCCCGAGAAACCGCGTTGAACCGGGTGAGACCGATCGTTTCGTTGACGACGCCCTGGCTGGCATACTCCCGCACTGCATTGTTCGCGATGAACTTAGGTGCGGCCTGTGCGCCGGCGGACCCAGCCTGGTTGATCGCGCCGTTCGGCTGCGTGTAAAGGAATTGATTGTGATAAACGACGCTGGGAAGGAGTGCGGCACGAGCAATCGAGCGGTCGAGCGCTGCAGTCCTGCTGGAAGCCTGGGCTGCGGCATACGCCGGTTCACTACTTTTGGCGCGCGCGAGTGCTTCATCGAGAGTAATGGTTGGGACCGAGTTTGAAGCTGCGCCTGGATCGGCTGCGGCACTCTGTTGCGAGTGCAGGGGCAGCCCGGCGATAGTCGCAAGGGCCACCCAGACGTACAGCACTCGTTGAAGCGTGCTCCGCATCCTGCTATCGGCCTACGACCAACACAGTGAAGGAGCCCGGAAGCGGACTTGGGCGGGCCTTCGGCTTTGCAGGATCTACCGGCGAAAACTTCGAGGTGACGAGGTAAATCTTGCCAGAGCCGGAATCGTAGCTCATCGTGCGTGCGCCTTTCTCGGTCGCGACGTTTTGAAGCACAGGATAGTCGGGTTTCCCTGCATCGACGATCGTAAGCGTGCCATCGCCGTTGGACGAGAAAGCCAGCTTGTTCGTTGCGTCGTAGCCGGCTGCATCGGGACCTTCGCCAATTGCCGGCGTGGCAAGCGACTTACCTGTCTTAGCGTCGATTACGGCCATCTTATTGCCGTCGCACACTGAAAAGAGGCGCATGCCTGCTTTATCGATGGCCATGCCTGACGGAGAGTCGCAGCCTGCGAGCGGCCATACAGCAGTCACCTTCATGGTCTTTGCATCGATGCGAAGTATTTCATTTTTATCCTCTATGTTGACGAAGACCGTTCCATCGCCATCCACCTGAGGGAACTCCGGTTTACCCGGAAGCGAGATGGTACCAAGAGCTTTCCTGTGACTTGCGTCGACTACGGTAACGTTCATGCTGCGGCCGTTAAATGCCCAGACTGTGTCAGTGACGGGCTCGTAGGCCATGCCATCGGGATTGGTGCCTGCGGGTATTTTTGCGAGGGTAGCGAAGGTCGTGGTGTCAAAGGCAACTACTTCGTTTGCTCCTCCATCGCTCACAAACCCGGTCTTGCCGTCGGGCGCGATCACGACGCCGTGGGTCCGGTTAAGGCCCGTAACCTGACCGATCACTTTGCCGGAGGTGGTATCCACTACCTCAACCTTGCCAGTGTGAGTCAGGTAGAGACGATGCGACCCGGGATCGGCGGTGAGATAATCCCAGCCACCTTCTCCACCGATGGTCCAGCGGTCTTCGACGTGGAAAGGCTTTTGTGCAAACGCGGTGCCACCTATCAAAGCAGCCACGACGAGGGTAATACGAGCGGTGGAACGGTTGGACATGCATCATCTCCGCGCTGGCAAAGTCCTCCACCAGCGTCTTCGACTATGACATGGAGAACCTTAAGAGAAGCTGAAGGGAGGGACGCCTACGGAGTCACGCCAGGGTGCGGGTGCGGAACAATGGGCAAAGAGATAAAGACGCTGGTTCCATGATGATGTTCACTTTCGAGGCGAATAGAGCCATTCATTTCATCAACGATCGCCCGTGAGATTGCAAGCCCCAGGCCGGTGCCGCCGGTGCGTCGGCTGCGGGACGTATCGCCGCGATAGAAGCGATCAAAGACGAAAGGCACCGCTTCGGCGGGAATACCTTCTCCATCATCCCGAACGCGCAGCTCGGCCCTTCCTTGATCGACGCTCAATATCGTACTCACCTCGCTGTCTGGGGCGCTGTGTTGAAGAGCATTATGAATGACGTTCGATATCAGGGCGCGCAGCTTCTCGCGCTCGCCAGCAACCCAGACGGCCTTCTCCGAATGCAGGAGTAGCTTGATGCGGGCAAGCTGGGCAGTCGTGCGGAATTGCTCGAGGACGTCCCGGACCACATCCGCAAGATCAAGGGGTTCGGTGGTCTCTGGATGCAAGGTATCCGCTTCAAGTCCGGCGAGCATCAACATGCTTGCCACCAGGTCTTCCATTCGTTGGCAGTCCTCTTCGGCCCGCTCGAGTCCGGCGCGATACTCCGCAGGGCTACGATCCTTCATAGTCAGGACCTGGAGCGAAGACTTGACCACTGCGACCGAGGTCTTCAGTTCGTGTGCGGCATCGCTGACAAAATGCTTTTGCTGCTCGAAGGAGCGTTCGAGTCCCGCCAAGACCAACTCTAGAGCCGATACGAGCGGTGCAAGCTCGCGAACCTGCTTGACGGCGCCGGAGGGCTGGAAGCTCCACGACTCGGCCGAGACCCGGCTGGCCTCGACTGCTAAATCATTCAGCGGTTCGAGGCCGACCCGCAGCAGGCGCAATATGATCCACACACTTACGCCGAGCAGCAGAAGGCTTAGAAGCGCGTAGAAGAATACTGCGCGCCAGATGACTCGCCAAACCGGCTGGGTGGGAGAGCCATAAAGGATGACGACGTGGCGAGGGATTCCACCACCCCTGTCTCCAGGATCGACCATGCGCAGGCCTTCAACGCGAATGACGCGGTACCAGCGGTGACCTATGCCGAGGCTGCGAAACTCCGAAGCGTCTCCAAAGGCGGCCAGAGAATCCGGCCAGTTGGCGGAGTGGCCGAGCATGTGTCCAAGATCGTCGCGTACGGCATAGATATCCCGCTTGGGTGCATATGCCTGCGTGCCGTCCAGCATGACGTTGTCCTGCGGATCTTCTGCATCCTGCACGGCCCCGAGCATGGAATCTGCGCGGCCGCGAAGCATGACATCAAAGGCACGAAAATGGGAGATACCTTCGTAGACGCCGGCGCTGACCACGAGCGCAACGGCGGAACAAAGCTCTACCAGAACGATCGTCCAGATGAGCCGCCGGGTAAGGGAGTAAGTCTTCATGCTGCTTCATCGTCCACAAAGAGTCGGTACCCACGACCACGCAGCGTCTCTATGCTGGGGGTGGCGGCGTTCCTGTCAAGCTTGCGACGAAGATTTGAAACGTGAGCCTCGACGACGTTGGAATGATGCTCCCAGTTGTAGTCATACATGTGTTCGAGGAGCTCCCGCTTGGAGACGACCACCCTTGGGCGGTGCATCAGGAATTCGAGCACGCGGTATTCCGTGGGAGAGAGGGAAATGAGCTGACCGGCTCTCATGACTGTCTGCTCCAGTGTATTCAGCTCGATGTCGCCAAGCTTGATGGATGCGACCGCGGTGCCGCTGGCCCTGCGAATAAGCGCCTTGGCCCGGGCGATCAATTCGCCAAGATCGAACGGCTTGGTAAGGTAGTCGTCGGCACCGGCGTTCAGCAGTTCAACAATCGACTCTCGTTCTGCTCGAGCGGTGAGGATCAGCACGGGAGTTTTGTCTTTCCGCTCGCGCAATGTTTTGAGGACGAGCCGCCCGTCCTTCTTTGGAAGGTTAAGATCTAGGATGACGAGATCATAGAAGCCCCTCTCGGCCAGATCTACAGCGGTCGCACCCTCTTCAGCAACATCCACCGCGAAGCCCGGCCCACCACGCAGGGCTGCTGCGATGTTTTCAGCAAGTCGAACTTCGTCCTCTGCCAGAAGTACGCGCATGAGCTTGAGTGCACCTGAGAAAGATTAGACGATCCTGATGCCCAATCACACGAGGAACAGTGCTCAAGACCCAAATGGCATCTATAGGAACTGAGGTGTTCTTTTGAAGATCGGTTATCTGGGTAAGCAGGACGCGTTTGCAGTTGAGATGCTCAAGCAGGTCAAGGCCGCAAATGTGGAGGATGACTTTGTCGACTGGGCGCCAGGCGAGAACCCGCCAGCGTTGGACCTCGAGGTGCTTTTTGCCACCGGCAAGGTCGGGGAAGCAGACTTAAAGTCTCAGACTCAGCTACGGCTGTTGCAAACAGCCTCCGCAGGTTATGACGGCGTGGATGTAGAGGCTGCCACTGCGGCCGGAATCTGGGTAGCTTCTGCGCCGACAACAAAGACAGGCAACGGCGAATCAGTTGCGGAGTTTGCGGTCCTACTGATGCTGGCAGCTTCGCGTCGCCTCAACGAGGCACTTGCCTTCACGCGAGACACGACAAGCGATCGCACAGAGAAGCCAGAAATAAACCCAAGTTTATTTGGTAAACAAGTCTGCGTTGTGGGGCTGGGAGGCATAGGCGATCTCCTGATCGAACGTCTGCGCGGCTTTCGAATGATCTTGACGGGCGTAGACAGCGATCCGGAAGGCGCACCTGAAGGTGTCAAAGGGTATCGGAAGGATGAGCTAGAACTCGCGGTGTCTTCTGCGGACTACGTAATCCTGGCTATACCCGGCACGAAAGAAAATGAAAACCTGATAGACGCCAAGATGCTGTCGGCTATGAAGAAGGGCGCGATCCTTGTGAATGTTTCACGCGGCAGTTTGGTGGACGAGAACGCACTTCTTGCCGCAGTTCGAAGTGGAGAGCTTTATGCCGCCGGGCTGGACGTCGTAAAGAACGAGCCCGTTGCGCCTGGAGATGCATTGCTATCGGAGCCGCGGATAGTAGTAACGCCGCATGTCGCCGGATCAACAGACCTGATGCTGACCGGAACAGTGAAATACCTGAACCAGGTGCTCGCCGATTACCGCGAGGGGATAAGGCCTGGAGGCGTAGTCAACGATCCACCTACACCGCGGCTATCCTTGCATAGGGCCTAGCGAACTTCGAAATACATTAGTGAAGCGTCGCTTACCCGTACAATCATGACTTCAGTCTGCTGTCGAACAGTGGACCTGCCGGGAGACTATGTTTAAAGTGATGACTGCTCTTGTAACCGCCGGTGTTCTCGCTCTTGGCTCGGAAGCTGTGCCTGCGCAGAGCGTTACCTTCGATCAGGCCAACCCTTTCTTTGCGCCCAGCACGTTGCCATTCCAGGCACCGCCGTTCGACAAGATCAAAGACGCGGATTACGAGCCAGCGATTGAAGCGGGAATGACGCAGCAACTGGCTCAGATGCAGGTCATCGCTGACAATCCGGCAGCACCCACCTTCGCCAATACGTTGATCCCTATGGAAGAAAGCGGCTTGCTACTTGGCCGCGCGATGGCTGCCTTCAGCGCGGTTGCGGGCGCAAATACCAATCCGTTCCTGCAGAACACCGAGGCAAAGCTTGCACCAAGGCTTGCGGCACATTCTGACGCTATTCATCTCAACCAAAAGCTTTTTGCCCGGGTGGCCGCCGTCTACCAGCAGCGCGACCTGCTCAAGCTGGATCCTGAGTCAATGCGTCTACTTGAAGTGACTTACGACGAATTTGTGCATTCAGGAGCCAATCTTTCCGGTGTCGATAAAGACAAGCTGAAGCAGATGAACGAAGAGTTATCGACGCTGTCGAACACGTTTTCAACGCGGCTACTCGAAGCTACCAAAGATGCGGCGTACAAGACGTCCGACAAGGCAGCGCTTGCCGGTCTGAGTGTTGCGGAGATCACCGCTGCTGCCCAAAGCGCCGCCAGCCGAAAAGCCGACGGATACGTCGTACCGCTACAAAATACGACCCAGCAGCCGGAACTGACGTCGCTGAGCACTCGCAGCACCCGTCAGGCCATCTTTGAAAACTCGTGGGGGCGCGCCGAACGTGGCAATGCCAACGACACGCGCGACACAATCGCACGCATAGCCCAGCTTCGTGCACAACGCGCGCGTTTGTTGGGGTATTCGAGCCATGCAGCCTGGAAATTAGAAGACCAAATGGCCAAGACACCCGAGGCGGCGTTGAAGTTTATGGACGCGCTTGTGCCCATCGCGACTGCGAAAGCTGCCCGGGAACAGAAAGAGATTCAGAGCGTCATTGATGCTCAGCACGCCGGGGATGCCGGCTTTCAAGTCGAACCCTGGGATTGGGATTTTTACTCCGAGCAGGTACGTAAGGCGAAGTACGACCTTGATGAAGCTCAAGTCAAACCGTACTTCGAGATCAACAATGTGCTTGAGAATGGCGTCTTCTACGCCGCGCATCAACTTTACGGCATCAGCTTCAAGGAGCGGAAAGACATTCCTGTCTGGCAATCTGACGTGCGTGTCTTCGAGGTTACGGACGCTGACGGCAGACCAATGGCGCTCTTCTACTGCGATTATTTCAAGCGAGACAACAAACAGGGCGGCGCCTGGATGTCGGAGTTTGTCGGTGAGTCGAAGCTGCTGCACACGCTGCCTGTCGTATATAACGTGGCGAACTTGCCGAAGCCTGCGCCGGGAGAACCTGCGCTCATCACCTTCAGCGATGTGACGACCATGTTCCACGAGTTTGGCCATGCCCTGCATGGCATGTTTGCAAATACGAATTATCCCAGCCTTTCGGGCACAGCTACAGCACGCGACTTTGTCGAATTTCCGTCACAATTCAATGAGCACTGGGCGATCTACCCAGAAGTGTTCAACCACTATGCAAAGCACTATAAAACTGGTGCTCCAATGCCAGTGGAGCTAGTTGCCAAGATCAAGAAGGCGGAGAACTTCAACGAGGGATACAAGCTGACTGAACTGCTCGCGGCTGCGGAACTCGACATGCAGTGGCATGCGCTTTTAGCTGACGCACCTCTGCAGAATCCCGACATCTTCGAAAAGCAGGCGCTTACCAGGACGCATCTGGATCTACACGCGGTGCCACCACGTTATCGTTCAAGCTACTTCAGCCACATCTGGGGAGGCGGTTATTCAGCGGGCTATTATGCCTATCTTTGGACTGAAATGCTGGATGATGACGCCTATCAATGGTTTGATCTGAATGGCGGATTGACGCGGGCCAATGGAGACCGTTTCCGCCAGATGATACTTTCACGCGGTAACACCGAAGATCTGACAAAGATGTATGCTGCCTGGCGCGGCAGCGTGCCACACGTGGACGCGATGATGAAGTATCGTGGGCTTGACCAGAAGTAGATATCCATCGCTTTCCTTTAGCTAATCCGACATTGTTGTGATACAAATCATCCACCTCGACAAAGCCAGTCCTTTGCCTTGAGAGAATTTTCAGGCCCCATCACCGATAGAGTTACTCGACGGCGAGTAGTGTTCGGTTTGGACTAGAGGTTCCTATCGCTATCGACATGTCCGCGCAAGTTTCCGTAGCGCCATTTTCGGATGAGAAGGTCGCGTCTGGAAAATTTTTCGTGCGGCTGGATCGCGACCTGTACAAGATTCCCGGAACCCTGAACCTGTTTTTATCAGCGATACAATTTTTTGCTGCGCTTGGAATTCTGTCTTTTTGTTCCCTCAGCACACACCTCCTGGTTCGTGGAAGCCTGGCAATCCTGTTTGCCTTTGTCATGCAGACGGGCTTCTGCCTGGCACATGAGGCGGTGCACCGGAAACTTCATCCTAATCGAAGTGTAAATCTCAGCTTCGGTGTTGCGATGTTTGCTCTGTTTCCTGGAAGCTTTCATTTCTTCGAAGTAGCACACCTTATCCATCACCGCAGGAACCGGTCCGACGACGAGCTGGAAGATTATGTCCTTCCTTCTGAATCGCCGTGGACAAAGAGGCTGATGTACTACCTGCTGATCTCGGGATTGTTCTGGCTGCTTCTACCGTTGTCCTCTGTCGTGGTCGCCATGATTCCGAAGAAGAGGATCTATCTTCCGGAACCGGATGGAGACTCCGGAGTCTTCCGCAAATTCGCACAATTTCTGAATGAGGTCAGGCCTGGAAGGGTGCGGCGCGATGTCCTTTGCGCAATTGTGATTTGGTCCCTTGCCATTCCACTGCTGAAGCTACGCCTTTGTCCCGTCGTGATCTGTTATGCAGTGTTCGCATTCTCTTGGGCCAGCCAACAATATATCTACCACGTCCGCACGCCTCGCCATGCTGTTCTGGGTGCGCTGAATCTTCGTTTATGGCGGCCACTGCAATGGCTTTACCTCAACTTCAACTACCACCTGACGCACCACCTGGCCGTCTGGGTCCCATGGAACCACTTGCCATCCGTCATTGCGGAACAGCCTTCACGCAGCTACCTGCACACCTATGTTCAGCTTTGGCAGCCGCCCCAGGCGATCGCGCAGGCATGGCCAGCTGAACATCAGACGTCAGGGCCGTTGCCAGCACGGCCCTCCTCGCAACACGATGAGGTGGAGCTTCCGTGGTAACAAAGGCGCAAATCGACACCGGGCCTGAACAGCCCGCTGGTGACGTTAGCCTTCGCAGGTTAGTGGATCATCCTGCGATCCCGGATGCACCGCACTGCACAACGAATAGAGGTGGCGCTAGCCAAAGAAAGATCGTCATCCGCGAGGCCACGCAATACGACAACGACGGGCTACTTGAGCTCACCAGACTTACTCCCATGGATGGGGTCATCTCATTGCGCATCGACCGGGCGCCTGACTTCTTCTCTCTCCTGCGTGCCCGCGGAACGCCGATTGTCTACGTGGCTGAAATTGCCGGCGAGGTCATTGGCTGCATGTCTGCGGTGCTCCATATGGCGTACATCTCGGGAGTTGCCGAGCGAGTGGCGCATCTAGGTGACCTGAAGGTGCATCCGCGATTCTCAGGAACGCGACTGGCTTTGCGACTGATCGCTACACTCGATGAGCGTCTGCGTTCGGAGTCAATCGACCTTTGCCTCAGCCTGATGGCAGACGGCAATCAGCGAGCGCTTCGGCTCACCGCCGGCAAGCATGGAGTTCCGGGAGCCGTCTCTTTAGGGTGCTTCATCGTTGATCAGCTGCTGCCTCTGCCATTCCGCATAGCTTCCAGGAAGTATCGAGTGCGAGAAGCTGGAGTGCATCATTTACCCGGGATCGCCTCAATGCTCAATGACTCCAGCAGGCGGAAGAGTTTTGGCGTCCCCGTCACCGTAGGTGAACTATCCAGCCGTACCGGGGTAGATGGTACGGCATCCTTCCGCAAACTGCTGGTCGCCCATGAGGCAGGACGTCTGGTTGCGTCGTTAGTCCTTGAAGATACGCAGCATCTTCGTCAGAACGTATTAGTAGGTCTACCCATGACCCTGCGGCTTCTGCTGAAGGGGCTGCATGTTCTCTCGCTTGTGATGCCAGGGTTTTCAGTACCGCAAATCGGCAAGCCGCTGAAGACGTTGTATGTGCGCTATGCTGTTTGCCTCAAGGGTTCGGAAGCCGCCATGCGTGAGTTGGTTGCGGCTGGTAGAGTGGAAGCGTTTCGGCAGCGATTCACTTTCCTGTCTTTTGGTCTTCACGAACGCGACCCACTGCGAGCAGCCCTGGCCGGAGCATTTCGAGTCAGTTTCATCTCCAAGGCTTTGGGTAGCAACCTTGTTTCTCACGACAGGGTTGCAATCCTGATTGATCAGGTAACGTTCGAAGACTTCGCACTCGTTTAGTTTCAGTCACACGAGAGGAAAATCATGGAATTAGTAACGAAGCTCAATCCCGATTCTGCTCAAGCCACCTTAGACCCGACTGCCCCGATCTGGCAGGATGTCCTTGCCCAGGCGGTGACCGGAGAACTGATTGCAGTGCTTAACTACACTTCCTTAGCCGGCATATGCGAAGACCCGGAGGAGATAGCCGAGGCGCTCGAACATGCGGAAGGTGAGCAGGGACACGCACGAGCGTTTACGGCAGAAGGCAAAAAGCTCGGCATCGATGTCCCGAGCAACGTCAACGCCAAGTATTGGAAGAGGCTGCGTGCATCCTTCCTCCGCTGCGTAGAAGAGCGGGATTTCATTGCTTGTCTCATCGTGCAGGAGGTAATGCTCGAGTCCTTTGCTGTCGCGAGCTACAGGCGTGTCGGAGAGGTTGCTCCGGGCAGCCTGGGAAGAACTTTCGCCGCAATCGCTGCAGAAGAGGAAGACCACATTGATCATTCCATTGCAATCCTGCGGGCGGAGCGGGAGCGCGATAGGGCAGCCTTCGACGAGAAGCTGCATGGACTTCATCTGGAAGTGATGACGACGATTGCCGAGATGTTTGCGCGTGAGGATAAGGATGGCCATTGCGAGCTGTGTCATGGAGCTTGCGTCAAGCAGTCGCTGCCAGTGGTTGGGCTGACCATGGGAGAGCTTCGAGGCGTTGCCATGCAGCACTACCTCAAGACGCTCGATCTGCTCGGAGTTCCTGGCGAAGTGACGTTGATGTGGGTAGCCCAACTCCCGCTCTAGGAAGGTACGATGCCGCTCGATTTTGCGCTGATTGCCCACCAGGAAAGCTGGAAAGCGGCCGCGGATGTGCTGTCCGTTCTACGCGGGCCTGGACTGCCGCCTATCCTCGACCTTGATCTCAGGGAGCTTTTCGCATGGATCCCCCCTCGAACCGTGTGCCGCGTTGAACTTACATCGTCCCTCGGCCACAGTGTGCAGGGTGTATACATCGACGCATTCATTCCTCCCGATCGGCTGGGCTATGAATTCAGACAGGAGAACATCGCGCGAGTGCGGGCCGCTGCTGCCTATGCAATCAAGGAGGGCGCAAAGATCGTCAGCCTGGGCGGATTCAGCTCCATTTTGATCGAAGGGGATTCAGCCCTTCTACCCGACGCGGGCGACACCGTGTTTACCACCGGGAACACACTCACGGTCTCACTGATCGTCCAAGGCATCCTGGCAATGTGTGCTGCGCAGGGAAGGGAATTGCGCGAAGCAACTCTCCTGATCGTGGGCGCCAGCGGAGATGTCGGTTCCGGCTGCGCCCGCTGCCTGGCTCCTCTGGTGAAGCGTGTTGTCTTAAATGCTCGGGCCCTCGATCGCCTGAACACGCTTGCAGGCGAGTTGAGAAGCGGAGGCGCCGAGGTCGAAGTGTCAGTCGATCTTCAGCAACTCTCCAACCAGGCTGACATCGTAATATGTGTAGCCAGTTTGGAGTCCCCGTCTCTCCTGCTGAAACAACTGCGGCCGAACGCAATCGTGTGCGATGCCGGATATCCGAAGAACCTATCTCCGGCGGCCGGTGATGAGGATTGCACTCTCTTCTTCGGCGGTCTTGGACAGGTCACCGGGGGCATGCGCTTTGAGCCGGACGTCCACCGCGTTTTGCATCATCATCCATTTCCCAACATAGCGCAGGGCTGCATGCTCGAGGGAATGGTGCTTGCACTGGAAGGACGCTTTGAGCCGTTCTCGCACGGCAGAGGCTTTATCACTCCAGAGCGTGTTCACGAGATGGGAGCGATTGCTGCGCGCCACGGTGTGCAGCTTGCCCCTTTTCACAACGCGAACGGCGCAGTTCAAGAGGCTTTGCATACGACGCAGGAGCAGACCCGATGAGCGCACAGCCGGAAGACCAGGTGCAAATCTTCAAGCTGCTCTTCGGCGCAAGCTGGGAAGACCCGTCCTCAGACCGACGCGCCCTGCGCATTCGACCTGGTGATTGCGTAATGACCGTCACTTCCGGTGGCTGCAACACTCTCGAATTCCTGCTCGATGATCCGGCGCACGTCTATGCGCTTGATATCAATCCGCTTCAGTCGTACCTTCTGGAACTGAAGTGCGCTGCAATACGGCATCTTGATCATCGTGACTTACTGGCGTTCATCGGTGTAAGTCCTTCCGAGACCAGGGGAGGCGTGTTTGAGGTCCTGGCTGGTGACCTCACTGCCCCTGCAGCGCAATACTGGCGCAGCCGCCCGGATGCGATAAGCCGGGGCATCATCAAGGCCGGGAACTACGAGTCATTTATTCGGCTCTTCAGCTCATTTCTGCGTGTATTTCAGGGCAAGCGTCGGATTGACGGATTGTTGCAATGCGAGACGGCCCAGCAGCAGCAGGCGTACTTTGAAGATCACTGGAACACCCTCCGCTGGCGCCTTCTGTTCAAGTTACTCGCCAATAAATGGGTGCTTGCCCGGCGTGGACTCTCTGTCGACTATTTCAAGTTTGACGACGGCTCGTCATCCTTCTCAGAGAGCTTCCTGCGAAGGGCACGGCACGCCATGCGCGAGATACCCATCCAGACGAATTACTTCCTTGCGCAGTATCTTCTCGGACGGTATACAAGCGAGTCAATCGTGCCGGCCTATTTGCTCGAGGCGAATCTGCCGGTCATCAAGCAGCGTTTAGACCGCATCGAGATAGTCACCGCACCAGCACAGGAATGGCTTAGCCAACAGCCGGCATCCTCAATCGACTGCTTTAGCCTCTCGAATATTTGCGAGTTAATGAGCCCAGAGGAGACGGACCGCTTGTTTAGCGAAGTGGCCCGGTCTGCCGCCGATAGCGGTCGCATTTGTTTTCGCAACCTTATCGTGCCTCGCGGTGTGCCGGAGCCACTTCAGCATCAACTCGTTCTCCAGGAAGATCTAAGCCGGGAGTTGCTTGCACAGGACCGGTCGTTCGTCTATTCGCGCGTGCAGGCGTTTGTAGTCAAGAAAGATGCAGTCTGAGGTAAAGGGACACCATGGCTGCAGCTGTCCGCATGGTCGATGACGTATCGCGCGGCAAGGTCCGCTTCGCATGGTCAGCCTGGTCTGCGGCCCTGGTTGTGCTGGTTGTTGTTCACCTGGCTCTATTCGGCTACATGCAAAATCTTGTGGACATACGTCCGTGCATTGGGTACTCGCCGGACCCGTTGATGAAGGTAATCGCTGTCGACCATCGATGGCAGATCGTGACTGTAACACTCTATCTTTGGGTGGCCGTTACTATCCTTCTGGCGATGATCTACCAGGCAATCCGTGGGCTGCACTATCCCCTGATGCTGCTGATTGTTGCCTCCTCGATCACGTCTACAATGCGCATCGCTACCCTGTACCTGCTGCCGCTTTGTAACCCACTGGTCGCGCCTGGTGGCTCGCCACCACTGCAGACGAACTCTACAGTCGATTTAGGGTTCTTCCTGCTTCCGTTTCGGCCATTCGCAGTGAATGATCTTGTCTTCTCTGGTCATATCGGGATATAT
>CAHJWN010000059.1 GCA_903642265.1 Acidobacteriaceae bacterium
CGATCCCGTCTCCGCATCTCACTGCCATGGCAAACGAGTTAGCGCG
Organism: Acidobacteriaceae bacterium; assembly: GCA_903642265.1. Classification (GTDB taxonomy): domain Bacteria; phylum Acidobacteriota; class Terriglobia; order Terriglobales; family Acidobacteriaceae; genus Edaphobacter. The sequence continues at coordinate 47 of CAHJWN010000059.1, forward strand.
CGGGGCCAACCGACAGATTGCTGCAACAGGACCAGCCGCAATCAAGAAATCAGTGAAGAAGGCAGCGAAACACGCGGCGAAGAAACACGCAGCTAAGAAGCACGCCGCAAAGAAACACGCAGCCAAAAAGCATGCGGCAAAGAAATCTCCTGCGAAACATGCCAGTAAAGAAGAGAAATCGGCAGTTCGCAGTCCGCTTAGCTTATCCAAAGAAAGAACCCTGAATAGGGATCTGAGGCGGACGTTCCATCATTTGCAGCGCGCGTCTGCGATCATTTCGTTGCTTGAATCTGAATCAGGCGGCGATCTGAAGAGGCTGCTGAGTTATAGCATCGAGTGCTATCGCGACGCAACGTCGTATACCACACCCGAGCCATGGCGGGTCCATCTCGCTCTTGGTCTTTCAGATGCTGCGGAGCACCTCGCGATGGCAGGGCTTTACGCCGCTCGGGGTAACATGCAGGTCGACATCGAGCAACCCACCAGCTATGAACTCGAGATGCTTGAGTCCGCAGTCAGGGCCCGCATTGATGGATTAGAAGATGTCGAAGGCTATGGTAAACGCCTGTCGGCGATCGTCTATGAACTGGTAAAGCGCGCCGACGCAGTCGGTGACGATCCCCACCTCGCGTGGGAGTTGTTAATGGGTGCGGAAGGTATCTGTACGGCGCTTGAAGCTCAGACGGCGTACTGATAGGCGCGACGGGAACCGACCAAGGTTCCCTGCTGTATGTACGCAAAAACGCAACCGCTCTTGAGACTCTGGCCTGTTAACATAAGGCTGCAACCGGCCGCAGCATTGCGGTCGCCTGCATCTTCAGAAGAAGCGGGTTCGATTTGCTTTATTGGCTGCTCTACCAGAAGCTGTTCCCCTACTTTCGGCTATTTCGCATCTTTCACTACCTGACCTTCCGGACGGTGTTTGCGAGCCTGACCGCGCTCTTTACCGGGCTGCTCATCGGTCCGTACGTCATCAATCGCCTGCGTGAGTTTCAAATCGGCCAGTACATCCGCGAAGAGGGCCCTCAGTCGCACCAGAAAAAGGGCGGCACACCCACCATGGGTGGAGTACTGATCTGCATCTCGATCCTGGTGCCGACCTTGCTGTGGTCTGATCTTTCGAACCCCTTCGTGTGGGTGGTTGTGCTCTCGATGACAGCGTTTGGCGGCATAGGCTTTGCGGACGATTACATTAAGGTCGTGCATAAGACGAATCAAGGGCTCACAGCACGAGCAAAACTTGGTCTGCAGTTTCTTGCCAGTGCAGCGGTCGCAATTTCATTGATCGTGATCGAGCAGCGTGGCAACTACTCAACGCGCCTGATGGTTCCGTTTTTTAAGCGGTTTCGGCCGAACCTCGTCATCGACAGCCTGTTGCAGTTTCCTCATCTCTACTGGCTCGCATTCATTCCGTTCGTACTTTTCGTAATGGTCGTGCTGGCCGGCGCGAGCAACGCTGTGAATCTGACCGATGGACTTGATGGGCTGGCGATCGGCTGCACCATCATCGCAGCCGGTGCGCTTACCGTGCTGACCTATGTCAGTGGGCACGTCGTTTTCTCGGACTACCTGGAACTGCAACGCATGCCGATGGTGAGCGAGTTGACCATTTTCTGCGGGGCGATGGTCGGCGGAAGCATCGGCTTCCTTTGGTACAACGCCCATCCAGCGGAAATCTTCATGGGCGATGTGGGTTCGTTGGCGCTGGGCGGAGCGATTGGCACGGTTGCCGTAATTATTAAGCAGGAATTGCTGCTTCCACTGATTGGTGGAGTCTTCATCATGGAACTGTTCAGCGTGATCCTGCAGGTGGGAAGCTATAAGCTGCGGAACGGCAAACGCATCTTCAAGATGGCCCCACTCCACCATCATTTCGAACTGCTGGGATGGTCAGAGTCGAAGGTAATTGCAAGGTTCTGGATTCTGGCGCTGGTCTTTGCGCTGCTGGCGCTTACGACTTTGAAGTTGCGGTGAGGACAATGGAACTGAAGAATAAGCGCGTTTTAGTCGTCGGCATAGGCAAGTCGGGGATCTCCGCAGCGGTGTTTTTGCGTGGTCTTGGGGCGCGGGTGACGGTGAGCGATACCCGTTCCGCCGTCTCGCTGGCGGAGCAAATCCCAGCGCTCCTGGACGCAGGTGTCATGGTCGAGTCGGGTGGGCATGGGCTGCTGACTTTCCGGCGGCAGGACCTGATCGTGATCTCCCCGGGCGTGTCGCTGGACACGCCGGAAGTCAAGCAGGTGATCGGATACGGCCTCCCTGTAATCGGCGAGCTTGAATTGGCAAGTCGGTACCTGAAGGGCAGCGTCATTGCCGTTACTGGATCAAACGGCAAGACAACAACGACGTCTCTTATCGGCAAGATCTTTTCCGACGCAGGCAAGCCGACGCAGGTGGGCGGCAATATTGGCCTTCCGGTGATTGAACTGATTGCAGCCAGCACCGACCAGACAACGAACGTGCTCGAAGTCTCAAGCTTTCAGCTCGAGACGACGGACCAGTTTCACCCGGCGATCGCCGTCATCCTGAACATCACTCCAGACCATCTCGACCGGCATGGCAGCTTTGAGAAGTACGTCGATGCAAAAGAGAAGATCTTCGCGAACCAGACGTCCGATGATGCCCTGGTGCTGAATGCAGACGACCGGACCACGCAGATGTGTGCTTCACGTGCGAAGAGTTCCGTCTACTGGTTCAGCGGGACGAAGGTTGTGCGGCAGGGTGCGTTTGTGCGAGATGGTGTCGTCTGCTGGATGGAAAAGGAGGGCGGCAAATCGGAGCCGATCCTGCCTGTCGTTGAGATTGGGTTGAAAGGTGCACACAACGTCGAGAACGTGCTGGCTGCCGTCTGCGCTGCTCGACTCTCCGGCATCTCTGCCGACAGCATCCGTGGCTCGGTGGCGAACTTCAAGGCAGTAGAGCATCGGCTCGAATACGTCCGCACCTCGAATGGTGTCGAGTACTTCAACGACTCGAAAGCAACCAACGTCGATGCGGCGATCAAGGCGGTTGCTTCCTTTGCAGGAGGCGTCCACCTCATCCTGGGCGGCAAAGATAAGGACTCCGATTACTCCCAAATGACCGAAATTCTTTCAGATCGGGTGAAGAGTGTTTACACGATTGGTTCAGCGGCGGAAAAGATTGAGCGCCAGATCGCCGGAGTCGTGAAGATAGTAGCTGCAGGCACACTCGGGTCGGCTATTGCGAAAGCGGCTGAGGCTGCAGTTCCGGGAGATGTCGTCCTGCTTGCGCCCGCTTGTTCAAGTTTTGACCAGTTTGAAAATTATGAGCATCGCGGCCGGGTCTTCCGGCAGTTAGTGATGGACCTTCCGGGATAGTTTCGGCAGGCGAGGAGAAGCAGACAGCATGGCGAAGCGCGTAGGTGTCGACAAATGGCTCTTCGGTACGGTTCTGCTGCTGGTGCTCTTCGGGCTGGTCACGGTGTTTTCAGCGTCCGCTGTAATGGCAAAAGAGCAGTACGGATCGCCCTACCCGTACATGCTGAAGCAGGCGATGTGGGCGGGTCTAGGCTTGCTCGCCTTGGTCGCGCTGATGAGGATCGATTACCGGCGCTATAACAATCCGAAGGTCGTCTTTCCGCTGGTCGCTTGTACGGTCCTGCTCCTGGTCGCGGTATTTGCCGTGCCTGGTTCCCACCACACACATCGCTGGTTTCGCTTTGGCGGGTTCTTCACGTTTCAACCGTCGGAGCTGGCTACGCCGGTTGTCATTCTCTTTCTCGCCTATTTTCTTCAGGCGCGGCTGCACAAGATGGAGGACTACAAGGGAACAATTCTGCGGGCAGTTGCTCCTCCACTGCTGCTGATTGCCTTGATCTTGAAAGAGCCTGACCTGGGCACGGCGCTGGTCTGCGCCGGTGTTGTGCTTTTCATGCTGTACCTTGCGGGCATGCAGATGCGCTACATCGGTATTGCGGGTCTGTTAGCCTCGCCGGTGTTGGTGTACATGCTGTGGTTTGTGCCGTGGCGTCGCGCGCGCATAGAGGTCTTCCTGCATCCTGAAGCCGACCCCCGCGGTGCCGGCTTCCATATTCTTCAATCACTGATCGCTGTCGGCACCGGCGGATTTCGCGGACTTGGCCTTATGGAGGGTCGACAGAAACTCTTTTACCTGCCCGAGCCGCACACCGACTTCATCTTTGCCAACGTCTGCGAGGAGCTCGGACTCATCGGAGCACTTGCGCTAATCGCCCTCTTTGTAGCACTGGCGTATCGCGGGATGCGGGCTGCCTATCTCTCTACTGATCCGTTTGCGCGCTTCATGGCCTTCGGAATCACCTCCGCAGTGTTGATCCAGGCCTTCTTCAACATGAGCGTCGTGGTAGCTCTTTTGCCTACGAAGGGTATTACGCTCCCGTTCATCTCATTCGGCGGAACGTCTCTCTTCGTGACGCTGGCGAGTATGGGTGTGCTGCTGAATATCACGCGGGACATCGACTAAGTGCAGCGAGAAGGGAATGAGGAGAAGGGACCAGCGGGCCCTCTCCGAGTGCTGATTGCGGGGGGTGGAACGGGTGGGCACATCATCCCCGCGCTGGCGATTGCGCGGGAGGTTCGCGACGTTTATGGAGCTCAAGTCAGTTTCGTGGGAACGGCCCGTGGGCTTGAGAAACGGCTTGTGCCGGAAGAGGGCTTCCCACTTGAGTTGATCCACGTTGGGCAGCTCAAGAACGTCAGCATTTCTACGAAGGTGCGAACGCTCTTTGACTTGCCATTAGGCATTCTCCGCTGTGTTCGGCTGATCAAGCAGCGGAAGCCGCACGTGGTCGTCGGTGTTGGCGGATACGCTTCCGGGCCGGCTATGCTGGCGGCCATTCTGCTCAACGTTCCGACACTGGCGTTTGAGCCTAATGCCGTGCCAGGACTGGCAAACCGGCTTGCAGGAAAGTGGGTCTCTGCAGCTGCAGTCAACTTTGAAGAAACCCGGCAGTACTTCCGCAACGCGCGGCTAACGGGCATTCCGGTGCGGGCAGAGTTCTTTGCGGCTGGCGAAAAGCCGCGGGGGAACGCTAAGAGGCTGCTGATCTTCGGCGGCAGCCAGGGAGCGCGCATCCTTAACGAGATCATGCCGAAGATTCTGTTTCCGCTGCTTCGCGATGTTGGTGGACTCACCGTCCTGCACCAGTCTGGGCCACGCACGTTAGAGGCTACGCGCCAGGCATATCTCGATACCGGTGCAGACGAGTCACGGTGGGAGGTGCGCGCCTACCTCGACGACATGCCCGCACGTTTCGCACAGGCGGATCTGATCCTCTGCCGTTCGGGTGCAAGTACCATGGCGGAGCTTGCTGCCTCCGGCAAGCCATCATTTTTAATCCCGTTTGCGCAGGCGACAGACGATCACCAGCGTAAGAATGCCGACGTCTTCGTTGCGGTTGGCGCGGCAAAGATGCTGCTTGAATCAGAACTCGGTCCGCAGCGGCTGATCGATGCTCTCCAGGAACTTCTGACGAATGATGCAGCACTCTCGCTTATGGGAAAGAGTGCGCGGGCGCTGTCTCACCAGGATGCCGTTCGGGTCATCGGAGAGATGGTGTTCAAGCTGCGCAGCCAGAAGAGAAATGGCTGAGATCAGGGATCTCAGCCATTGGATAATGAATGCAAGCTTTAGCGACGTCCGCCAGAGTGGGGACTTCCACCGCCGCCGCCGTGAAAGCTACCGCCACCGAAGTTGCCACGTGGGGCAGGCGCTGGTTGGCTGCGCTGTTGTTGACCCCCACCAAAGCTTGGGCGAGCGTTGCTGCTGCCCTGACTGGGATGGAAGTTATTCACGGGTGCGACGTTCCGCCCATTGGAACTGCTGCCAAATCCACCGTTGAACGTATTCGCCGGACGGGCCTGGCTAACCTGGTTGGACTGGCCACCGCGATTTCCCGCGAAACCGTATGTTCCCTGGTTGCCAGTGTAGGCGCTGCGCATCTCACTGCTGTTAGCGATCCGAATTGGCTGCTGTGCGTGTCCGCCACTAATCTGGCCGAAGCCACCGTGGTTGGTGTCCCCAATGAAGCCGCGGACTCCGCCGTTCACTTCGTGATTACCGACATTGTTGTAGCTACCGCCTCGGTTTCCGTTGCTTAGCCCGCGAGCGAAGCTGTTACCTCCGGGCCGACCGTCGAAGTTGCCGACATGCTGGCTGTAGAAATGGTCGCCGCGGAACCCTCCACCAAAGTGGTTGTACTCACGGTTATAGAAGAACGCGCCATGGTTCCAGTAGCCACCGTAGAAGCCGGTTCCGAAGTAGCCGAAGCCGTAATTGATGCCGCCATAGTAGCCAACATTCTGGCCCCAATATCCGGCGTTCCAGAAGTATCCTCCGCCGCCGTAGCCCCAGTACCCAGGTGTCCAAAGAGCGCCGGTGTAAGGAGCAAGCACCCATGCGCCATCGACCCACTCGTAGCCATCATCTGTGTATTGCCAGTAGCCAGGAGTCCAGATATAGCCATCGCCGGGACAAAGCGGCTGTTCATAAACCGGGATCGCCGGGGGCGCAAAGCCAACAGAGATAAAGACGCGTGCCTGAGCTGCCTGGGGCGCAAGCATCAGGGCCCCGGCCAACATTGCCGTTCCTATCGTGGTAGTTAGAAGACGCGTGATTTTCATGATCGTGCCTTGGCTTACCCATCCTTCGCTTGCCCGGTAAAGCTTTCCTGCTGCGGGTTGCGCGGAAGGTAACGCCCTTGAGTCCCAGCCTGGAACGTGTCTCCAGGTCTGCGCTCACAGTGTGTTAGACACGTGCTTTGTTCATTTGTTGCTCTAACCTGAGGAGCGATTTATTTCGTGAAGAGCGCCTTCGGGCAAACAACGTGTACGCCGCTCTTGGTGTCCACCAGCTGCGTTATGTCGACATCGCAAGCGACCGAGACCAGCGCGTAGGCGTCCTCGCGCGAGAGTAACGGATGATCGCCATCTTGCCGCGATAGGAACGTAATCATGTTGCGAACGGCCATTTCGGTCGCCTGCTTGAGGTCCTCGTTAAAACCCATGGAGATGTAAGCAGTGGGCGTCTCGCCGCGCGGCCATAGCAGCGGCGAAAGATCGCCTGGTCTGGCCTTGTGCAGTACAAACTGGAATGTCCCGGTCAGCTGTGTTTCGAGCGCTGTAATGTCAACTTCACCGTTACCCTGTCCGGCGTGGCCGTCGCCTGCCTCGAACAGCGCGCCCTTGGCGTTTACCGGAATAAACAGCGTTGATCCTTCGACCATCTCTTTATTGTCGATATTGCCTGCATGCATCCACGGCGGAGCGGAGTTGTACCTGCCCGCACCCTCCGGTGGAGCGATGCCCATGCTGCCGAAGAACGGGTGCAGCGGGATGGTGATGCCGGGCGCGAACTCCGCAGTCATCTTCGTGCGGTCGAGCGGGATGATCTTGGTTCGCCCATATGGAAAATCATCTGGAAGAAAGCCGCGTCCAGGCCCAAAGCCGTTGCAGGCCCAGGGCACATCGATCTGGATCTTCTGGATGCGCACTTCGAGCACATCGCCGGGTTCTGCGCCCTCAATGGCGACTGGGCCCGTAAGGATATGGCCGCCCGGGCCGCGATCAGCCACGGGTACCTCTGCGTAGATCCTGCGAACATCGTCCGGTATGTCCGCCGGCTTCACACCCAGGGACTCGAGCCGCTCCGCCGGCCCGCAGGTAGAGAGAGTTTGGATGGTAACGGATTCGCCAGACTTCACCGTCAATACAGACTTCGCCTTGGCCGAGTAGTAACCCCAGGCGACAGTGGTTGGCGTCGCCAACAGCGTCTGCTGGGCGGGAACACCAAGAGTGATGAACGGGGCAATCAGCAAAGTAGCACATAGACCGTAGCGTTTAAGGGGCATGGCACCGGTATAGCACATGCAGGTCGAGAGGTTGCACCGGCATAAGAGGTCCAGCATCTTATAGATAAGGAGGCACCATGAGCGTCGTCCCAGATGATCAGGAGGTAGCGATGATCGATCCGGTTTGCGGTATGAAAGTGGATCCCTCCAAAGCAGCCGCATCAGACGTCTTCCAAGGCCAGACCTACTACTTCTGTGGCAAAGGCTGTGCGGCAAAGTTCGCGGTGGATCCGGCAAAGTACCTACAGCCGAATCAAGCGACTCTTTCTGTTGCGGCAAAGGTCGACATAGCTGGCGATTACACCTGTCCGATGCACCCAGAGATCGTCCAGCAGGGACCGGGCGATTGCCCGATTTGCGGCATGGCGCTCGAACCGCTTGGCATCTCTCTGGACGAATCAAATCCTGAGTTAGACAGCATGATGCGGCGTCTTTGGATTGGTGCAGGCATGACGTTGCCTCTGCTCGCAATCATGGTCTCGAATCTTTTCGCCAGCCATCCTCTACAGCGTTTACTAACTGGAGATTCGCTCGGGTGGGTCGAACTGGTCTTTGCTACACCGGTCGTGCTTTGGGCAGGATGGCCGTTTTTTCAGCGCGGCTGGTCTTCGATCGTTAGTAGAAATCTGAATATGTTTACCCTGATTGCCATTGGCTCAGGTGCGGCGTACCTGTATAGCGTATTCGCGGTCGTGGCGCCGCAGCTCTTTGCTGCTTCGTTTCGTATGCCGAATGGCAAGGTCGGCCTCTACTTTGAGGCTGCCGCAATCATTATCGTGCTGGTGCTGCTGGGCCAGGTGCTTGAATTGAAGGCTCGCAGCCAGACAAGTACAGCAATCAAATCTTTACTCGGACTGTCGCCGAAGACCGCCAGACGCCTTGCGCCGGATGGTAGCGAGCTCGATGTCGACCTGAAGGACATTGCCGTCGGCGACCGGCTTCGCGTCCGCCCGGGTGAAAAAGTTCCCACGGATGGCGTCCTGATCGAAGGCGGCAGTCTTGTCGACGAAGCAATGGTGAATGGCGAACCCATACCAGTGGCAAAGATCGTGGGTGCAAAGGTTATCGGCGGCACCATCAATGGTAAGGGCAGCTTTGTGATGCAGGCCGAACGTGTCGGAGCAGAGACGCTGCTTGCTCAGATCGTGAAGATGGTCAGTGAGGCCCAGCGCACACGTGCTCCTATCCAGCGACTGGCTGATGTTGTTGCCTCTTACTTCGTCCCGGCGGTACTTGCCTCGGCAGTCATTACCTTTATCGCTTGGGCAATCTTTGGGCCGCAGCCGCACTACGCCCATGCACTGGTAAACGCCGTAGCTGTGCTGATCATCGCCTGCCCCTGCGCTCTCGGACTCGCAACGCCGATGGCCATCATGGTCGGTACGGGTCGCGGCGCGCAGGAGGGCATTCTGATCCGCAACGCACAGGCTCTGGAGTTGCTCGAAAAGATCGACACTTTGGTGATCGACAAGACGGGAACGCTTACGCTTGGCAAGCCTCGCGTGACGTCGACCATTGCCACTCAAGGCTTTACTGAAGCGGATGTTTTGAAGATTGCCGCCAGCCTCGAAAGAGCAAGCGAGCATCCTCTTGCCGCTGCCATCCTTGATGCGGCACGGGAGAAAGATGTAGAGGTTCTCGGGGTCGACCATTTTCAGTCGATCACCGGCAAAGGGATTTCTGGGACTTTAGAGGGCTCCAGGATTACCATTGGCAACGCTCTACTAATGCAAGACGTGGGAGCGTCGGTCGAAGAGCTTCAGCAAAAGGCGGCGACGTTGCAAGGTGAGGGGCAAACAGTGATGTACGTCTCTTCCGATGCTCACTTAGCTGGATTCATCGCTGTCTCCGACCCCATCAAAGAAACTGCAGGTGCAGCAATCAAGCAGCTGCAGCAGCAGGGTCTGAAGGTTGTAATGCTGACTGGCGATAACCAAATCACCGCTGCTGCAGTTGCTAAGAGGCTGGGCATCGACTTCGAGGCCGACGTACTTCCGCATCAGAAAGCAGATGCCGTGAAAAGACTACAGGCTGGCGGCGCTATCGTTGCGATGGCAGGCGATGGCGTGAACGATGCTCCAGCGCTCGCGCAGGCACAAGTCGGTATCGCCATGGGTACGGGCACCGACATCGCTATAGAGACTGGCGGCATCACGCTCTTGAAGGGTGATCTGCTCGGCATCGTGAAAGCCCTTCATCTAAGTCAGCACACCATGAGCAACATCAGGCAGAACCTGTTCTTTGCTTTCTTCTACAACGCCTTAGGTGTGCCGCTGGCAGCCGGTGTTCTCTACCCATTTTTCGGTGTGCTGCTGAGTCCGATGATCGCTGCAGCGGCAATGAGCTTCAGCTCGGTTTCCGTCATCGCAAACTCGCTGCGTCTGCGGACATCGAACCTGTAAACAGTTGACCGGCTACAGCTTGGCAATCGTGTCAGACCGCAAGATCTTCCGAGACTACTCCGCCGGCTCATAGTTCAGATTCGGGCCCAGCCATCGCTCGACTTCCGACATGCTCATCTTCTTACGCGTGTGGTAGTCGAGAACTTGATCATGTCCAATCTTTCCAAGGCTGAAGAACCGTGACTGCGGATGCGCGAAGTAGATGCCACTGACGCTTGAACCAGGCCACATTGCGAATGACTCTGTAAGCAGCATCCCGGCATTGTTCTGTACATCAAGCAGCTGCCAGATCGTCCCCTTTTCCGTGTGGTCCGGACAGGCCGGGTAGCCAGGGGCCGGCCGGATCCCTCGATACTTTTCGCGGACCATATCCTCAGGGCTCAGCCCCTCGTCCAATCCATAACCCCACTCGTCGCGAACATGTTTGTGCAGGCACTCTGCAAATGCTTCAGCCAACCGGTCAGCAAGCGCCTCGACCATGATTGCACTGTAATCGTCATGCTCCGCTCTGAAGCCGTCGCAAAGCCCCTTCAGCCCTATGCCTGTAGTCACCGCAAACGCACCAATGTGGTCCTGAAGCTTTGTATCGTAAGGAGCAATGAAATCTGCAAGGGATCGGCAAGGCTCATTGCCTTCACGATTTGCCTGCTGCCTTAGGAAATGCAGACGGGCGAGCTCGTGCTCACGCGTTCCGTCTGTATAAAGCGCGACATCGTCGCCGAGAGCATTTGCGGGGAAGAAGCCATAGACCCCACGCGCAGTGATAAGGTTCTTCTCGATGATGAGGTCCAACATCGCGTTGCCGTCAGCGAAGATCTTGCGTGCCTCGTCCCCTTGCTCTTCATGATCGAGGATGCGCGGATAGAGGCCTTTCATGCCCCAGGTATGAAAGAACGGTGACCAGTCGATGTACTCGCGCAGAGTGGCCAGCGGGAAGTTGTCGAGTGCGCGCACACCAAGGAACTTGGGCTTGCAAATGTCCTCGCACCGCCAGGTGATGGGCGTGCGGCGATTGCGAGCAGTCTCAATCGGCACGGTCGTCTGCTTGGGCGCTGAGTGGTTCCTGCGGATCGCTTCATAGTCCGCGCAGTGTTGTGCAACGAAGTCGGCTTTGCCATCTTCGCTCAAGAGGCTCGTTGTCACAGGCACCGCCCGGCTGGCGTCGAGCACATGAACGACCGGTTCACTGTAGTGCGGCGCAATCTTGATGGCAGTATGCGCCCGGCTGGTCGTGGCGCCACCGATGAGCAGGGGCAGCTTGAATCCTTGGCGCTCCATCTCCTTCGCGACATGAACCATCTCGTCGAGCGACGGTGTGATCAGACCGCTTAGGCCGATCATGTCAGCCTTTTCGTCCTTGGCGCGTGCGAGAATCTTCTCCGCCGAAACCATCACACCCATGTCGATGACTTCGTAGTTATTGCAAGCCAGCACAACCCCGACGATGTTCTTGCCAATGTCATGGACGTCGCCCTTCACGGTGGCAAGGATGATCTTTCCTTGCGCTTTCACAACCAGGCCGGCAGCCTCCATAGCAGCTTTTTCAGCTTCCATGAAGGGCGTTAGATGGGCGACGGCTTTCTTCATGACGCGGGCTGATTTGACCACCTGCGGCAAAAACATCTTGCCCGCGCCAAACAGATCTCCCACTACGCTCATCCCGGCCATCAGCGGGCCTTCAATGACCAGCAACGGACGACCGAGCTTGACCCGCGCCTCTTCGGCGTCGATCTCGATAAAGGCATCGATGCCTCGCACGAGCGCATGCGAGAGGCGCTCCTCGACCGTACCGTTGCGCCACTCTTCTTCCTTCTTTTCACTGACAACTACGCCCGACCCAGCGGCCTTCAACCGCTCACCGTGCTCTACCAGGCGTTCTGTAGAATCATCGCGGCGATTCAGGAGCACGTCTTCTACAAGCACCTTGAGCTCGGGCTCGATCTCTTCGTAAAGCTCCAGCATGCCTGCGTTCACAATGCCCATGTCCATGCCTGCTGCGATCGCATGGAACAGGAATGCAGCATGCATCGCCTCGCGCACCTTATTGTTGCCTCTGAAGCTGAAGGAGATGTTCGAGACGCCGCCGCTTACCTTGGCATGCGGCAGGTTGGCCTTGATCCATCGCGTGGCATTGATAAAGTCCAGGGCATAGTTGTTGTGCTCCTCCATGCCTGTGGCAACGGTCAGGATATTGGGATCGAAGATGATGTCTTCAGGCGGAAGTCCAACCTCATGAACCAGGATTCTGTAAGCGCGTTCGCAGATGCGAATTTTCTCTTCGTACGTGGCAGCCTGGCCATCTTCATCAAAGGCCATTACCACCACGGCAGCACCGTACTTCAGGACCTTCGCTGCGTTCTCCCGGAACTTCTTCTCGCCTTCCTTCAGCGAAATTGAGTTCACGATGCCTTTGCCTTGCAGGCACTTCAGCCCCGCCTCGATGACCTCCCACTTCGAGGAGTCCACCATAAATGGAACTTTGGCGACCTCAGGCTCGCTCGCTAGCAGTTGCAGGTAGCGCGTCATTGCGGCGACGCCATCGATCATCCCCTCATCCATGCAGATGTCGATTACGTTGGCGCCGTTTTCGACCTGCTGCCGGGCAACGCTCACTGCTTCTTCGTACTTGCCTTCTTTCACCAGCTTGGCGAACTTCGGCGAACCGGCGACGTTGGTTCGCTCGCCGATCATGATGTACACGCCCTGCTGCTGGGTAAAAGGTTGCGATCCTGAAAGGCGCAGCGGCTTTGGCTCTACAACTGCACTCATGCCGCTACCTTGACCTCTACACGTTGTCGAGGGGCCTTTCCTTCAAGTGCTTTTGCGATCGCTGCAATGTGATCGGGAGTATTGCCGCAGCAGCCGCCGGCTATGTTGATCAGCCCCCCACGAGCAAAGTCTCCGAGATATCGGGCCATGTCTGCTGGGCCAAGATCGAAGCCGGTCTCCGACAAGGGGTTGGGCAGACCGGCATTCGGGTAACACGAGATCGCTACGTTTGCCTTGTCGGATAGCTCCTGCAGAAATGGGTACATCAAGTCTGGTCCGAGCGAACAATTCAGCCCTACTGACAGCGGCTTTACATGCTTGACTGCGTTCCAGAATGCTTCCGTAGTCTGCGCGGAGATAAGTGTTTCACCGCCTCGCCCGACTGCCGCTGAAATCATGATTGGCAGCTCTTTGCCGTCTTCATCGAAGACCTCGCGGATCGCTACCAGCGCGGCCTTTGCGTTCAGCGAGTCGAAGATTGTCTCAACCAGCAGTAGATCAGATCCACCAGCGATCAAGGCACGCACCTGCAGTAAATAGGCATCTTTTACCTGGTCAAAAGTGACGACACGGAATCCCGCATCGTCGGCATCCGGCGAGTTTGACAGCGATACAGTGAGTGGGCCGATTGCACCGGCGACAAACCGCTGCCTCCCAGTCTCATTTCCCACCCGGTCTGCCCACGTCCGGCACTGCCGCGCCGATTGCTCGTTGATCTCCCAGGCAAGCCTGTTAAGCGAATCGTCTTCAATGATCTTCTGGTAGAACTCGGGATCCTTGCGGCCGCCGTGTTCCCGTGGGTCATCAACGAAAAACTCGCTCTGCGTAATACTGGTCGCGCCAAAGGTGTTGGTCTCGATAATGTCCGCCCCCGCCTCCAGAAATCGTCGATGGATGTCGCAGATCATCTCCGGCTGAGTCAAGGAAAATAAATCGCCGTTGTTCAGCAGGTCCTTAGAGGAATCTTTGAAGCGCTCCCCACGAATGTGCGACTCCGCCATGCCATAGGTCCGGATCGTCGTACCCATGGCGCCATCAATGATCGCGATTCGGCTCTCAAGTATCTTTTCTAGGGTGTGGAGATTCCTGGCGGCCATGTGCTCCTGATTCTCGTTGGGCAGGCATCTTGCACCTGCGCCGGTCTGCCGAATTCGCTCACTGCGGATCAACCGCAGGCCTGAGGTTATTATAACTATTTGCAGGGTGGCGGCAGCACCAGCGAACGCATGTCCCTTGGACACAGGCACTTCAGTTGCGCCGAAGCAAAATCAAGGAACATGAGTGATTGCTGGTAAATAGCAAGTGAGTTCTCGGGGCTTAATAGATTGCATCCTGCAGCAGAAATTCCTGAAGTCTCTGTCCTCATGACTGTTTGCAATGGCGAAGCTTACCTTTGCGAAGCGATTGAAAGTGTGCAGATGCAGAAGACCTCTGCCGAATGGGAGCTGATCGTTGTAGACGATGGATCCAGTGATCGCAGCCGTCATATTGCTCAAAGCTTCGCTGCCGCCGATCGCCGAATCACGGTTCTCATGCATGCGGACAACTCCAATCTTGGCATCAGCGCTTCACGCAATCTAGCGATGAAGCATGCCCGCAGCCATGTTCTTGCGTTTCTTGATGCTGACGACATCTGGTTGCCCTATCGGCTGGAGCATCAACTGTCACTGCTGCGAACTCGTCCGGAGATCGCGATGATCTATGGACAGGCAGAGCGCTGGTGGGACTTCGAACGTAAATTCGACGAGACTGTGCTTCAGAACGGCCGCAATTACACTCCGAAGGTGGTGCCTCATGGCGAACCGGCTGGAACTATTCCCGTCATGACTTTACTGCGCTGGTTCCTGCGCGACGAAAGCTTCACGCCATGTACCTGCTCAGTTCTGGTGCGTACAGATGTTGCGCGGGAGCTTGGTGGCTTCGACACTTCCTTCCGTGGCCTTTATGACGATCAGGTCTTCTACGCCAAGGTCTCTCTGCAACACCCTATCTTTGTTGACACCCGGTGTGTTGCCCGATATCGCCGGCATCCTGATTCCTGCTGCTCACAGGCATCTGAGGATACTAAAGCGCACACTGCATTTGTCGCATGGCTGACAAAGTACATGGCTTGTTCTCGATCTCAATCCTGGACAATAGAAGGATATTTGGAAGTCAGGCAATTAGCGGGTGCTATTTGAAGTGGAATAAATCCGTGGAGACGTAAATGCGTTTGCTCTGCTGACGGCTGAACCTGAAGAAGCTAGTATCGGAAGCTATACGACTTCTTCATAGGTTGAGGCGCTTTTGTCCGACTCATTGCCCGTAAATCTTCGCAGCGCCTCTATCCCTGCGAAGAGTTTTCGCTCGGAGTTGATAGCCACACTGCGTTTGGGCGGACCGCTGGCACTCGGCGAACTTGGCTGGATGTCGACTTACATCGTGGACGCCCTGATGATCGGCAGACTGGCAAACTCGCCGCTGGCTATCTCCGCATCTTCCCTGGGAAATACGATTTACTACGCAATTGTTTTCTTTGCAATTTATCTCATGAACGGTCTTGAGGCGTTAATTGCTCAAGCATTTGGTCAAGGGGACAGCGATGAGTCTGTTCGGCTCCTCGCGCAGTCTTTTTGGATCGTTGTAATTGGCACACCGTTGGTGATGGTGCTTACCCTGGGTGTTCTACCGCTGTTGCCACACCTTAGTACGCCGCAGGACATCGTCTCGGAAACCGCACGGTATGTGAAGCCACTTGTATGGTCCACAGGTCCGCTGATGGCATATATGGCCTTGCGGCGGTATCTTCAGTCAGTTGGCAGAGTGGGCCTGGTAACGATCTCTCTTATCACGGCTTCATTTGTAAATTGGCTTGGCGACTGGGTCTTTCTGTTCGGGCATCTTGGCTTTAGACCGATGGGCATTGCAGGCTCCGCGTGGGGCACCTGTGTCGTGCGTTGCTGGATGCTTGGCTTGCTCATCGTTGGTACCTGGGTGGCCATGCGTCGGCAAGGAACACGACTTACCTTAGAAATGTTTCGGCCGGACAGAGCGCGTCTGAAGATCCTTCTAAGCATTGGCTGGCCCAGCGGTTTAGAGTACTTTGCCGAACTCAGCACGTCCACGTACCTGTCAATCCTGTGTGCGCGCCTCGGGACGATTCTCCTCGCTGCCCATCAGGTGGTGCTTGACCTGAACGCGTTCGTGTACCAGGTGCCCGCCGGACTTTCTTACGCGACCATTACGCGTGTCGGGCAAAGCGCTGGCCGCAACAGTCTGCCAGAGGTGCGTCGTGCTGCAAACGTAAGTCTGCTACTCGGCGTTGGCTTTATGGCCGTCGCAGCCACGTTGTTCGCAGCTTTTTCGCACACATGGGCAGCCATGTATACCAACAGTGCAGAAGTTGTCGCTGCTGCTAGCCCTATCTTCACCATCGGCGCCTTAGGACTTATAGCCGATACGACCTTCGTAATCCTGGCTTCAGCACTTACCGGACTCGGCGACACTCGAACGCCAATGATTGTCAGCCTGATCTGGAACTGGGGTATCGGTATGCCCCTGTCATACGTACTTGCATTCCACTTTGGCATGACGCTGAAGGGCCTGTGGATAGGTCGAGCCGTGGCCTCGGTCGGTACCGCGGCAACCATCGCCATCCTTTGGCGGGTAAAGCTGCGTAGCGAACGATCTTCGTCCAGGCAGGTTCGCCTGAACCTGCTTCAGTCGCTTCCTGCCCTCGAATCCCGATAAGAAGATACAAACTTTATTTAGAAATCATGGAGACTCTATGCTCAATTCGACACGCAATATCCTGTTTCTTCTCTTTATTTTTGGCTCTGGTATGGTTGCGGGCGCACAGTCCACGCTGAGCTCTCTACTTGGAACTGTTACTGACTCCACTGGCGCTGTAGTGCCGGGCGCAAAGGTCAGTGTCACCCGCACTGAGAGCAACACGTCGCGAGTATCTATGACTGACTCCGCGGGCAACTATAACGTCGTAAATCTCGATCCCGGAACCTATACCGTCCGAGCGGAGTTCAAAGGCTTTCAGCCTCAGGTTGCAGATCAACTGAATGTGCAACCTCGTCAGCAGCTTCGGTTCGACATCACTCTAACAGTCGGCGGGAGTGAGACTGTGACCGTGGATGCGACAACAGCAGGTACCATCAACACTACGGATGCTTCTATTTCAGCGGCGCTCACCCCGGAAGCTGTGCTTGACCTTCCTGCCAACTACCGTGGGGCAGGTTCCACATCACCTTTGAATGTAATTCAAACCCTGCCAGGCGTTCAGCCGGACTCGGGTTCCTATCCGCCACAACCTTCTGCCTCTCCGAATCCGGCAATCAAGTTTTCCATCCAGGGTGGTCTACCTTCCCAGTCGGAGACTACCGTCGATGGCATCTCAGCCCAGAATCAAACGTCGAACAACATACTTGGCGACGCCTTTCCGTCGGCGGAAGCAATCAGCGAGATCCGTGTAGATGGCGTGAACAATAATGCGGAGTACGGACAGCCAGGGGAGATCACCACCGTTACGAAGAGTGGCTCAAACGCACTGCATGGCGTGGCGTATGGATACTTCCAGAACTCCGGCTTTGACGCCACTCCTTATGGGACCAATCTTGCGAACAAGCCAAAGAAGGTGGCGAACGACTTCGGTGTTTCCCTTGCCGGACCGATCATGATTCCGCACCTTTTCAACGGGACGAACAGAACCTTCTTTTTCGCGGACTATGAGGGTCTTCGCTATGCGACATCCCGCGTTGTTCAGTATGTTGTGCCGACAGCCCTGATGAAGGCTGGCGACTTCTCGCAGGAGACTGCGACGCTTAATAATCCATTTACAGGGACGCCATACCCGCAGCAGAAGTTGATGCCGAACGCTAGTTCTGCGGCGTTGCTTCCGCTTTTTCCCGACGCAAACCTCCATGTCGGCGAGTCCGTCACTTCCGTTCTCAGCGATCCTTCAACGCCCTACAACTATCTTTCTACAAAGCGTAACGACATCGATTCCGACCAGTACGACGTTCGGGTTGATCAGAATTTCGGTCAGCGGGCGACTATGTTCGCGCGGTATACCAACAAGTCCATCGACCAGGTTCTTCCGGCAGATCTCGCTTTACCGAACGGTAGCGCTTTTGCGACCTACCGCATCTTCGCGGCTTCACTGAACTACCTGTTCACTCCTCATCTCGCCAATGAGGTTCGGTTTGGATTCACATTAGAACAGGATGGATCTACCAACCCCTTCAACGGCCAGGCCTTTACAGATATGGCTAACTTTGAAGGCCTGCCCTCTATGCCGTTCAACGGTGTTCCGCATCTTGGCTTTCAATATCTGACGAGCGGTGGCTCGCGACTGAACTCTTCTGAAAAATCGCGTCTGTTCCAGTACGTCGACAACCTGACCTGGCAGCGCGGCGGCCACACGGCACGTGTCGGCGTCGACATTCGACAACTTACTGCCTTCACACCACTCTCGTTTTCCTCTTCGGATAATTACGGCAACTTCTATTTCACGCAGGGCACGTCTTATACCGGGAATGAATTCGCTGATTTCCTTGCAGGTGTTCCTTACCTCACGCAGGTCGCAAATGTGCAGAGCGATAACAGCGGTAAGACGACTGCCTATGCTGTGTACGCGGAGGATACATGGAAGGCAACGCCGCGGCTGAATCTTACATTTGGTTTGCGGTATGAGCTGCACCCGGCATTCTCATCGACCAATGGTGAGATCGCGAATTTTGATCCTTCGGTGGCAAAGTCGGGTCGCTTGATCTATCCGGATGGCTACGCAAATCTGTTGAGCGTTCCCGAGCTGGCAAGCTTCAATGCCTGTTCAACGGGAGGTGTCACCAACCATTACGCCACAGATGCTGCGGCGAATGGAGCCCCATGTACGCCTGTGGTGTCCAACTCGGAAGCTGGGCTTCCCAGCGGCTTGCGTACAACCCCCAAGCTTCGCTTCGAGCCGCGTTTAGGATTTGCGCTGCGACCCTTCGGGAACGATAAGACGGCGATTCGCGGCGGTGCGGGGTACTTCAACATCACAACCTCCGGCGCGCTTTTCTACGCGCTTACCGGGACTCTGCAATCCAATCTTGCCAGCTACTACAACTCTATCTCGCCTACCGGGCCTGCTTTTAGTTTTCCGAATATTGGGAACAATGCCTCCCTGGCGACACCGGCTCTGGCCACTGGCGTGTTTTATTCGGCTGTAGATGTCAAATGGCATGATCCGTACTCGCTGCAGACGAACCTCTCGATTGATCGCGATCTGGGAAAAGGCTTCGGACTCCGTGCATCGTATGTCGGACTACAGACATGGCACCTGGTCTGGCAGCCGGAGCTGAACATGCTGCCCTATAGCTCAACGACTGTAGCGGCAGCGCAGCCCAGGTCCGCCTTTCCTTTCCCGAACTACGCCGCAATCTATAACCGTGCGACCTCTGCGACCGCGAGCTACAACTCCGGGCAGCTTGAGGTTTCGCGACGCTTCAACCGAGGCTTCTCCTTCGAATCGGCTTATACGTTCGCGAAGAATCTTGCAGACAATCAGGGAACTTACGGGGCATCCGGTGCGTCGCAGAGTTTCGTCGATGAGCAGGGAGGCTACGACGCAACGTACAGCTACGACCAGCATGTGGATTATGGAAATGTGGTCGGCACGCGTCGGCATCGGTGGTCAAACAATTCAGTGTATGAGCTTCCTGTTGGCAGAGGTCATCATCTCGCGGGGAATGCAGGCAGACTGACGAACCTTGCAATTGGCGGCTGGCAGGTCTCAGGCATCTTCGTAGCGCAAAGTGGACCTCTGTTGACGGCGTATATTCCTTCCGGCAATGTCGACCCCTCTGGCACGGGATCGGGAACGCTTTACTACCGGCAACAACGGCCGGATCGCGTAGCCAACGGAAACACCTCAGCACGCAGTCGCTCCGCATTCTTCAACAAGAATGCATTTGCATGTCCAGGTGGAGTAGGCCTGGGAGGAACCACTGGCTACGCGTCGCTTGAAAATGGCAACTGTGCAGTGGGCGGATATGACTACACCAATCCAAACGCTCCTGTTGCTGTCGCTCCAATTGGCAGGTTTGGGACCGAGTCTATCGGCGATCTGACCGGACCGCGCCTCATCACGCTTTCTACTGGACTGAGCAAAGCGTTTGCGGTCACCGAACGCGTTCGTGTTCGCGCGGAGGGAAGCTTCACTAACATCCTGAATCATACGAATCTTGCCGATCCTGTTCTGGACGTCACAAGCCCAAGCTTCGGGGTTGTGACGCAAGCAAGAGGTTCAGACTTTGGAGGGAACCGAACAGGTCAGCTTGCGATGCGTATCGAATTTTAGATCGCGGACCTCAGGCTGTTCCGGCATTACAAACCCTCTGAAATCGGGCAAAATGCACGCTCGCACCGAAGTAATTACCTGATTGTGGCATGGAACAATAGTGAGTACTGCCTGAGGATCATCAATCAGGAGCCCTCCCCCCATGACTCTCCAACGCCGGTCTTTCTTGAAACTTGCTTCGCTGGCTGCCGCAGGTAATGCAGCCGCAATGAACTCCTTTGGCGGCTTGTCCGCAATGGCACAAAGCAGCAGCGGTTCCGACTACAAGGCACTGGTCTGCATCCTGCTGCAAGGCGGCAACGATGGCAACAACATGCTCATCCCGGCGGACACTGCGGGTTACACGGCGTATGCTGCGGCCCGTCAGGGTCTGGCGCTATCGCGTTCCTCTTTACTTGAACTCAATGGCAACACTAACCTCGCAGTGCATGCGAGCATGCCGGAGGTGCAGCAGTTATTTCAAAAGAACAAAGCTGCCTTCCTGCTAAATACCGGCTCGCTGGTCGCACCACTGACGCGCGCGGAATATCTCGCAGGTAATTCGGCTGCGGGCTCCAGCTTGTTCTCGCATTACGATCAGACCAACTTCCTGCAGGCGGAGCATGCACTCTCTTCTGACAGCACGGGGTGGGGCGGCCGCATTGCGGACGTAATGCAATCGACGTACGGCACAGCACAGCTGCCTACCGTTGTGTCGGTATCCGGGTCGCATATTTTCGGAAATGGAAAGTTGACGCAAGGGTACACAGTCGCTCCTGGGACCGCCGGTGCGCTGGTTGGGACCTGCTGGGAAGGCACCTACTGCGCAGAACGGCTGCGTGCAGCGCAGCAATTGCTCACGATGAGTTCAGGCGCAACTTTGGTGCAAACCGACGGCGAAATGACGACCGGGATCTACCAGTATGCAAGTAACCTGTCCGCCGCAGTGAACTCGGTTGCGCCCCTGGTGACCTCGTTGCCGACAGGCAATCCGTTGACCTCGCAGCTTCAGCAAATCATGCAAATTATGCAGGTAAGGTCTAATCTTGGTGCCCGGCGGCAGATCTTCTTTGCCACGCTGAATGGATTTGACACACATTCGGATCAGTTAGGCCAGCAGGCGACCATGCTGGATGATCTAAGCGCAGCACTTGGCGGGTTCTACGAGAGCCTCGAGGATATGGGCCTGGGTTCGCAGGTGACTACGTTCACAGTGTCGGACTTTGGCAGGTCTTTGCGAGGGAACTCCCAGGCTGGATCGGATCACGCGTGGGGCAACCACCAGATCGTTGTTGGAGACGCCGTAAAAGGCGGCAAAACCTACGGCAGCTTTCCTGACCTGACGCTGGGCGGACCGGATGACTCGGGGAACAGCGGGCGATGGATCCCGACGACTTCGACGACGCAGTATGCGGCTACGTTGGCAAGCTGGTTTGGCGTCTCGGCGACGGACTTGCCTACCGTCTTTCCGCTGAGTGGCCAATTCGCTCAAGACAATCTGGGCTTCATGGGAAGTGCAGCGGCTGCAGCCCCGCAGCTGAGGAGGCTGCGTCTCAGGCCGGTAGCGGAGAGGCGAGGCGAACCCGCTCAACC
This sequence comes from Acidobacteriaceae bacterium, assembly GCA_903642265.1. Classification (GTDB taxonomy): domain Bacteria; phylum Acidobacteriota; class Terriglobia; order Terriglobales; family Acidobacteriaceae; genus Edaphobacter. The sequence continues at coordinate 21,969 of CAHJWN010000059.1, forward strand.
TTCGCGCGGTGAGCAGGAGCCTTCAAGTGGTGCTGCCTCGAAGACCGCAGATGAGACCAGGATGCACGCAGGCCCGCTTCAGGAGTAATAGGCGCAGTACAGCAGAGAGGTTGGCTTACATGCGACCAGTTTAGTTTGAGATAAGCTGGTCGCCTCTGTTGCCCGCTAGGCTACGACCAGCGTCTCATTCCCTACTTCATCGGCGAAGACGTGCGAGGCGTGGCCGTATCGTTTGGCCACGTATTCGTCGAGAATGACCTGGAACTCCTCAACAATGCGGTCACCTTTTAGAGTGGTAAAGAGTTTGCCGTCGACGTAGACGGGGGCCTTGGGTTCTTCAAAGGTGCCGGGTAGAGAGATGCCGATGTTAGCGTGTTTCGACTCTCCAGGACCATTGACGATGCAGCCCATCACGGCAAGTTTGAGCTCTTCGACGCCGGGGTATTGCTGCTTCCAATCGGGCATCGAGGCAACGAGATAGGACTGGATGCGTTCCGCCAATTCCTGGAAATAAGTGGAGGTCGTTCGGCCGCAGCCGGGGCAACTGGTGACTTGCGGCATGAAGCTGCGAATGCCAAGGGACTGAAGAACCTGCTGGCCGCAGCGAACTTCTTCGGAGCGGTCGCCGCCCGGAGTGGGGGTGAGCGAGACCCGGATCGTGTCGCCAATTCCCGCCAGCAGCAGTGGGGAAAGCCCGGCAGTGCTGGCAACGATCCCCTTCATACCCATGCCTGCTTCGGTCAAGCCTAGATGCAATGCGTGATCAGTCCGGCGCGCAAGCTCGGTGTAAACATCCACAAGATCACGAACTCCGGAGACTTTCGCGGAGAGGATGATCTGGTCCCGGCGAAGGCCGTAGCGTTCAGCGGCGGCGGCGTTGTCGAGCGCGGAGACAACCATCGCTTCCATCATCACGTCGCGGGCGGGCAGCGGGTCAGCCAGCTTCGAATTAGCGTCCATCATCGTTGTGAGGAGGGCCTGGTCAAGCGAGCCCCAGTTGACGCCGATGCGGACGGGCTTCTGATGCTTGACCGCGACCTCGACCATAGTACGGAAGTTGTCATCGTCCTTCCGGCCAATGCTGCAATTGCCGGGATTAATGCGGTACTTCGCAAGGGCTTCAGCGCAGTCGGGGTATTTGGCAAGAAGTTGGTGACCGTTGTAGTGGAAGTCGCCTATGATCGGCGTACTCCAGCCTTTAGCAGCGAGCTGCTCGACGATGTAGGGAACGGCTTTCGCGGCTTCGTCGTTGTTGACTGTGACCCGGACAAGCTCTGAGCCGGCACGCGCAAGAGCGGCGATCTGCTGGACGGAGGACTCGATGTCGGCGGTGTCGGTGTTGGTCATCGACTGCACGACGACGGGAGCAGAGGAGCCGGTGAGGATGCCGCCGATGTTTACCGTAGGTGTCGTTCTGCGCGTGATGGGTGGCATGAATGCTCCACGTACAAGTTTATCACCGGCAACGTTGCAGGTAACCGTGCAGGGTGTGCATGCAAGGTCGCGGTACACTGGTTCTTCAAGGCATTTGCGGCACGATCCCAGTGTGGCGATTGCAAGAACAGCTAAATGGCCCGGTAGCTCAGTTGCATAGAGCAGCGCACTCCTAACGCGAAGGTCGCAGGTTGGACTCCTGCCCGGGCCACCATGAACCTGACACTCTCTTTGGCGGCGGTGTGTGCCTTCTACAGAGGTCGAGCAATCAAGTCATGGATGTGGCTCATGAACTTTTCAGGACCCTCTAACGCTTCCATCACGGCGTCAGCGCCCGATGCAACTTTTCGATCGACGCTGTTGGGCACCACGACGAGACACTTCAAATTCGGAGACGCTGCATACGCGGAATCTATAACGGCTTTGCGGGCTTCGGCGCTTAGGCTGGAACACGCCACTACAACCGTGGTGTCGCTGGAGGAGTCGACGTGGTGGGCTGGATCGAAGAGGTGCGTCTCTGCCAGGACACCATTGACCTGGAGGATGTCACGGCGGGTATTAAGCAGGGTCAGGTCGCTCCCAACAATCAAAACTCGATTTTTCATGTTTGACGTTTACCGAGTTCCTTCCGGGCGATGTGCCAGCGCCAGGATCAGATCTGCTATCGCTGTTTGAGCAATATCCATGTATGACCTGACTTTATCAACGTCCTCTGCATGGTGCTTCGCGAGATAAATAAGATTGGCAATAATTTCGAGTGGCAGGCGAACCTCCGCCCGGATTTCCGACATGCTGTCCAAATTCATCTCCGGAGCCAATGAGTGACTCTGCAAATCGATGCGTCGACGTGAATAGATGGTTGGCTATTCACATGATTGTTATGTATGTGACATAAAACAAGACCTGTATCAGATTATGTTGCATAATTGGCGAATGCTGAGACCTTGCTACTTAGTAGTCGATCGCGAATATTCAAGCGGGATATCCACCCGAAAGCTGGTAATCGAGACAGCAAAATTCAATGTGATCACCGCCTATAACGGAGCGGAGGCTTTGGAGACGCTACGTGCTTTTCCCATGGTAAGCGGCGCTGTTCTTGACGATCATCTGGAAGATATCCCCTGCCCGGAACTCGCCAGCGAGCTAAAAAAAATCAAGTCGGACCTTATTGTGATCGCAATTGGAAGTCCAAGACGATGCCAGTCCATCGACCATTATGTTGAGTCGTTCAGTCCGGAGAGGCTCCTTGAACTGCTTCGTAAGTTGCAGCCAGCGGCGACTGCTGCGATCGAGGAGACGAACGTCGCACTCCATTCGATCGAGAAGAGTACCGAATAAACATTCGGTAAAGCGAGAGCTATGCGCGATGGAATATAAGTCCCATCCTCGGCAATAAGATCAGCCGGAGATGATCACACTTAGATCCATCGCGGGATGAATTTGGCAAATCTGAGCAGATGGTATCTAAGAGCGGTATCAAGCGCGGGTAAGGGCGCGGCGCATCAGCACTTCGAGGGCCGCCTTCTGCTCGGCATACTCGGTGTCGGTGACGGTTCCCTGAAGCCGATCGGTTTCGAGGGCGAAGAGTTCTTCTTTCAAAGCGCCAAGAACACCGGTTGCGGCCGGGACGGAAGAAGCTGCGGAGCCGTAGGGGACTTCGGCAGCGTCGGTGGCAGTGTTTGATGTGGAGGTCGCAGGCTTCAGGGTAGGAGCCTTGAGCATGAAGCCAGCGCCCGCAGCAAGGACAAGGCCAAGGCCGCCGAGGATCCACCACTTGTACTTTGCCCAGGGGTCGTTGGTACCTTCGGGATCAATCGGATTGTTAAGCCCGATACCTGGGCGGGTATCGTTAGCAGAGGTCACGGGGCCTCCCGTCTGGCCACTGTTTGCAGCGGCTTGCTGTGAGCCGTTGGTATTGTCTGACGCTGGAGCGTTATCTTCCCGCGGGAGCTGTCCTGTGCCGGAGACGGTGAAGCCGAGCGGCTGTGAGGGAGAGACATTTCGGGCGACGTAGGTCTGCGCCGTAGTCTCCTCAGTCACGGAGGTGTAGGGGGCACTGTTGGCGGCTTTGAAGGTCATGCTCTTCGGCATCATGATGGCGATCGTGTCTGTGATCATGCCGGGCTTAGGCGTGAAGTTAAGGCTGCCCTTGTAGGGCAGTTTGTAGGTGACCTGGAAGCGGGTTTCGCCGGGGCGAATGGGAAAGATAAAGGTGTAGTGGTTGGGATCGCCGAGCGGAACGGGCGCAGAGCGGACGGGCATGCCACCGGGACCAAGGGCTGCGGAGCCTTCGATGACCGCGCCTTCAGGAAGGAAGAAGTCGAAGGGGTGCTCGGAAAACTGGGTCTTTGGAGGGGCGGAATCATTCTTGACGAAGAAGTTTTCAACGACACTGAGGTTGGCGCCGCCAGGATCGGTCTGCAGGCGCATCACGTCCGCTTCACCGGCGATGCCTTCGACTTTGGCTTCGGCGGTATACACGTCGATGTCGATGGTGTCGGTGCCGGTCTGGACAGGCTGGAAGTAGTTCGCCTTATCGTGGGTGACACGGACCAGATGGACACCGCCGGGATCGGGGACGGCGAGGGTAAATCGGCCCTTGCTGTCGGTCTTGCCGCGGGTGCTCTCCTGCATGCCCTGCGAGAGGCGGATAAGAACGACGTCATCTCCGGCGGCCGGCTTGCTCGTGGTCTTGTTGGTGAC
>CAHJWN010000060.1 GCA_903642265.1 Acidobacteriaceae bacterium
CCATCAAGCACCTCGCCACCCGCTACATCGCCTGGGCACCGCTTCGCCCCTTTATCGGAGGCGCGCTCGTCGCCGCCGCGGTCTTCGCCATCGGCACCGCCCACACTCGCCGCTTCCTTGGTCTCGGCGTGCCGGAGATCGTCGCCGCCTTCCACCAGCCACTGCCCACCTACGACTTCGCCGTCAAGACTCTCTTTACCTCCGTCACCCTCGGCATGGGCTTCAAAGGGGGAGAGGTCACACCGCTCTTCTTCATCGGCGCAACCATGGGCAACGCCCTTGCGCACATCCTTCCACTCCCCGCAACCCTGCTCGCCGGAATGGGCTTCGTTGCCGTCTTCGCTGGTGCCGCCAACACACCGATCGCCTCCACCCTAATGGCCTTCGAACTCTTCGGCGCAGAAGCCGGCGCTTACTGCGGCATCGCCTGCATCCTCAGCTATCTCTTCTCCGGCCACACCGGCATCTACACCTCGCAACGCATCGGCCGCGCCAAGTAGGAATCGCACCGCACGCCAGGTGCCTCATCCGCGGGTGCGCGGGTGCCCATATCTGGCAGCGTCCTCGCCAGATGTGGCGATCCATGCAGGACGAATTGGACAGCCTACCACTAATCAACGCTGATATTGGTGTCCAGATCCACCACCAGCGACTGCCCCTCCACCAGCATCGAATGCAGCTTCAATGCATTCAACGTCAACGTATACCCTGTCGTCTCCGTCGACCGGCTCAGCAATTGCCGTATCAGCACCGCCGCATTCAACTTCATCTGCTGCGGCAGCTTCCGGCTCAGAAATGGCGTGAGCAGGAAGTTCAACTCCTTCGACTCGCTCATCTTTTCGAGCCGCGCATCGCGAAATCCAACCGACTCCTCCTCCGCCTCCGGAATGAACGAGACATCCGTCTCCGTCGAAAGGCCCACTCCAAGACACGATCCGTGCATCGAGGTCCCGAGCTTGGATTTCGTATGCACATGCACCACAACGCGCTCTGCCACAAAGGACACCTGTGGGTTCTCCGCATAGACAAAGCACGCCGATTTGGCGTCCCCGCGAAGATAATACCGCCCGTCCGGACCATTAAACAGCTGCGCCTTAAGCGTTCGCTCCAGCGCCTTCGCCGACACCTTTACCTCGGTTGCTGATGCAGGTCGTACCCCAAGCAGCATTGCGACAAGGGCCATGGAAAGAAAGCAATTCTTCATCACACCTGAATTGTAGTGGGCCTTCACACCTGCATCTGCGCCGCTCATGCGTTCGACAGATCTGCCGATAGCCTTTCCGTAGATGCCCTCTAACCAATGCATTCCTCCGCGATGCCACTGCATCCATGACCGATGCGCTAACCGAGGCAAGATCAAGGCCACACTATGTCACTCCAATCGGATCAAACTCGCTTCGACGCAACCAGAGCGTCCGGCAAAGCGCAACGCTATCTGCTTCGTTCTTTCAGCCCCGCGCTCATGCTTCCCTGCCTCGTCGTTCTCTTGACCTGCATCGATCTCCTGGGCTGGTTGATCCACATCCCCTTGCTTACCTCGGTGCTTCCTCATTCCTCTACCATGAAGCCCAATACGGCTATCTGCCTGCTCCTTCTGGCGATTGTCTGCCTGCTCCAGCGTCAGCATGGCGCAAGAAGCGCCCGGGCCGCGCTCTGCCTGATCGCATCTGCGGGCGTGCTTAGCTGTGGCACCCTCTTCGAATACGGCACCGCCAGCAGCCTGGGACTCGATCAGCTGTTCCTCACCGTTCCGCCGGACGTCTTTGGAAGTGCACCGGGCCGCATGGCCCTCGGAACCGCAGCTTGCCTCTCCGCAATCGCTTTCGCCTTGCTCTTCCTCGACACGGCAGCGGTCCTCACAACCTGGACGCTTTTAGGCGTAAACGGCGTGGCGAACTTCGCGCTCCTCGGCTTCGCGATCAACCGCGGCCCGATCTTCGGAATTTACTGGCTCAAATCGCTCGCAATCCACACCGCCCTCAGCCTGCTGATGCTTACGATCGCTGCCCTGGCCCTACGCCCTGAGCGGGAACCCGTTGCCTTCCTGGTGCGTCTCGCCTGTCACAATGGCAAACAAAGCCCGATCGCGGCAGCCTTCACGCTGATTCTGCTCCTGATCGTCCTGCCCGCCAGCATTGCAATGCGCACTGGTTTTATGGATGCTGGCGTGACCCTGTTTGGCATTCTTCTAGTGCTCCTGACTCTCCAGATGCTGGGGCAGTTCAGGACCAGTCTGAAGCCCTAGGCCGTAGGCACGAACCTGCTCACCCCTGCACCTCTACTTCTCGCCAGCAGGCAAATCCACACGCCGCGCTACGTGGTCCTTGATCCAGTGCGCGTCCCACCACTCCTTCGGATCGATCTGCACGCCATCCAACTGCATCGCAAAGTGAACGTGATCACCACCTGCCATGCCCGTCATGCCGCTCAGGCCCATCGCCTGCGTGCGTTTCACCATGTCGCCTACATGCACATCGATCCGGCTCATATGCCCGTAGATCGTCTGCAGCCCATAGCCATGATCGACCACGACGCAGTTGCCATAGATCCCTAACGGCGCCGCCCAAACCACGCGCCCATCATTCGACGCCTCAACGCCCACATGCTGCGTCACCGCAAGATCGTAGCCAAGGTGGACCTGCTGATCGATCTTCTGTCCGTGATAGATGTAGCTCCGTACGTCGGCGAACGTAGCCTCTGCCTGCGAGTGCGCCTGGCGCGTAAACGGTTGTGACCAGAGAAAGCTGTCAGCAGTTTTCAGCCGCAGGTCCGAAAGCGTCTTGTTATTGTCCTTACGCATGACGGTATTGATCTTCACAAAACGCGCTACCGGATCGCCCGAGCCATTCGGGTCGAGCTCGCCCAGTACCTTCTGCATGAACTGGTCAGAGACCTGTATCGCGTGCTGCGTATACACGGGCTGTTCGCGCTTTGGAAACACCACCGTCAGCGGGGTGGTCACATCGTTACCGCCGCCGTTCGACGCGTATACCAGCGGCGTGGTTCCCGCAGGCATGTTCCACGCAAATGCGAACAACGAAAACATTCCGGGCTTGCCACCCGGCATCGGCCACGCCCGGAAGGTCTGGTCCCCAACCCGAACACCCGCCGCCGTATAGGTGCCACTGACGTTCATCGTCGCAAGATCGGCCATACCCAGATATAGATAATGCTGGTCCGAATCCGCACTCACCATCGGCGGCTCCGTCACTACCTTTAGGTCCTGCTCCCATCGTGAAGTCCCGTGGAACATGCCACCCGACGTCGCCACCAGGATCAGCTTTGCCGTTCCGTCATGCAGTTGCGGGGCAGTCTTCGCACCCGCCTCGAAGTGGAACGTGCTGTCCACCTCTTTTGAGGTGGCCGTCGATTGCCATGCCTGGTATTGCTTTCCATCCTGCTCGACCGTCGCCGTAAGCTTGCTCACACCATGCGCGTCGTGAACATGCACATCGATCGGCGTCGCCTGTCCAAGGATGGTTACGGGTGTAGGCAGATCGATAGCGGGCTTGCCACAACCGGTTAGAGCCAGGCACACCGCAGAAACAAGCAAGCCCGGGAAGAGAACAGGGAAAGTAGAAGGGGAGATAGGAGGAATACGCACACCTGATTCTATCTTCCCTGCGCTGCTTCACAGAATCTCCGCTACAGCATGGACGTCCCACATCTCGATTGTGAGATGTGGGACGTAGTCTCCCCAACACGCCGTGCCTTACTGCCCCGACATCGATCCCGTACCACCCTGCGCCGCCAGCCACTTCTTCAAGTTTGGCTCCTGCGCCTGGTGCAGCTCGATGCACGCGTTGATGCTGTCCCCGACCTGCTTCAGTGTGCGCTCTGCTGCATCGACCTTGTGCGTCGAAAAGAAGCTCGTCACCTCGTCCCGCTTCTCCGCCGTGCAGAAGCCGCCCGTCGCGCCCACCACCCGGTTGCCAGAGCTGGTCGTGAACTGCGCCGACACCTTCGTCCAGTTGTCCTGGATGTACTTCCACGTCAACTCCCGCGTGTCGCGATTCGACAATAGGATCGCCAGCAGGATCCAGCTGTCCTGGTTCTTCACCTTGCCCTCGGCGACCGAGTCCAGCGTCCGCTTTGCCAGCGCCGGGTCCTTGAACGTCGCCGTCAGGAACAGCGCCTGTGTCCGCGTCGCGGGGTCCTTGGTCGATGCAGACAGCGCCAGGAACTTGTCGTACAGCGCAGCATCGCCATTGTTCGCAGCAATACCCATTGCAATCTGGCCCAGCTCTGGATCAACCGACGCCGGATCGGCAATAAACTTCTCCGCTGTCGCCTTCGACTCCGCCAGGATCACCGGGTCCTTTGCCGCACCAAGCACGCCGAACAGCAGCGCTCGCAGCTGGTGCGTGTCCTGCGCTTCCTTTGGCGCAGCCGGCCCAAGCGCCTTGTAAATCGGCGAAAACTCCCTGCGCAGCCAGGCATACAGCTCATCGCGCTCGGAATCTGTCGCAATGCGTGATTCGATCGCAGAGATCTTGCCCAGCGCTGCGCTCAACACGATGTTGCTCGGATCGCTCTTCACCGCGCCCACCAGGTCCAGGTAGTCGCCCACCGTGCCGTGGCCGGCGCGCATCGTTGCCCACTCATCGCCGATCAGGCTGATCCGTTCCTCGGGCGTCAGCGCACTCTCTGCATGCGCCACGATCTGGTCGTACAAGGGCTTGGGATATTGCACCCGGTAGTACCCCTTGCCTCCAGCATCCGCAAACACAAACGGCGCTGCGGGCAGCTTCAACGATTGCGACGCGCCCGTCATCAACTCGCAGTCCTTCGCTTCGCCCTTGAAGCACACCGGGATCGTCCAGCTCTGCGTCACGTCGCTCTCTGGCTTCGTTCCCGCACTAAGATAAAAGCGGCTCTGCGTCGCATCAATCTTGGCCTTGCCATCGCCCGACAACGTAAGCAGCGGCACGCCTGGCTGCGCCACAAAGGAGTCCATGATCTTGTCGATTGGCTTGTGGCTCGTCGCTGTCTGCGCATTCCAGAAGTCTTCAGCAGTCGCGTTCGCATAGAGGTGCGCTTCCAGGTAGTTGTGCACGCCCTGCCGGAACGTCTCCTTGCCCAGGTAGTTCTCGACCATCGCCAGCACCGCTCCGCCCTTGCCGTAGCTGATGCCGTCGAACATCTCGTTGATCTCTGAAGGCGTGTCCGCCTTTGCGCGAATCGCATGCGTCGTCGCCGCCGAATCCAGGTTCAGCGTTCCGTCCAACCCCGCAGCGTCATCCTGCGAGTAGTGCCACTCCGGGTGCCACTCTGCAATCGGCTTGGTCTCCATCCACGTCGCAAAGCCCTCGTTCAGCCAGATGTTGTCCCACCACTGCATCGTTACCATGTCGCCAAACCATTGGTGCGCCATCTCGTGCGCCACCACGCTGGCAACGCTCTTCTTGTCGCTCAGCGTTGCCGTTTTTTCGTCGATAAGGAAGTCCGTCTCGCGATACGTGATCGCCCCGAAGTTTTCCATTGCTCCAGCTTCAAAGTCCGGGATTCCGATCATGTCCAACTTCGGCATCGGGTACTTGATCCCGAAATAGTTGTTGTACCAGTGCAGAATGTACTCCGCCGCCGACACGGCAAACCTGCCCTTCTCTTCCTGTCCCGGCGTCGTGCAGGCCCGGATCGGCGTCCCATCCGACTGCCCCGAAACGCACTTGAAGTCCCCCACCAGGAACGCCACCAGGTACGTCGACATCTTCGGCGTCGTCGCAAACGTAACCGTGTGCAGACCCGCAGCTGCAGGCTTGTCCGCAATAATGTTCGTGTTCGAGATGACCGTATCGCCCGCATCGACAGTCAACGAGATATCGTAGGTCGCCTTGAACGCCGGCTCGTCGAACGAAGGAAAGGCCCGCCGCGCATCCGTCGATTCAAATTGCGTCACCGCATAGTTCCGCTTTGCCGTCTTCGAAAGATAGAAGCCCCGCAGCTTGTCATTGAGGATGCCTGAGTACGCAATCGCCAGCTTTACCTTGCCCGCCGGAAGCTCTGTCGGAAACGTAAACGTCGCCTGCTGCTTATCTGCATCGAGCGATACGACGGCCGTTACCGCCGCGCCCGACCCTGATACTGGGGTGGCCGTCACCGTCTTGAACGTGATCTCCGCCGCGTTCAGCGCAATCGTCTTCGAGGCCTCGGTGAGGGTCACATCGATCGTCTCATCACCGCCGAACGTCGCCGTCTTCAGGTCCGGAGTCAATGCCAGCCTGTAGTGCTCCGGCAGCACGGTCTTCGGCAAGCGTTGCGCCCGCGCCAATCCGGTAAGAGAAAGTGCAGCGGCCGTAAAGGCAGCAAGACGCAGTCCAGAACGAAACGAACATCTAAACATCAATGACCTCATAAAAGAAAAAAAGATTTGTGGGGCGCCGTCTCGCCAACCGGAAGACTGCACAGCCTCCTATTACGATAGCCGCCTATTCGCAGTTCCGTCACGATCGCAGAGATTCAGCAGACGCTTTATTCCGCGCCAGCATTTGCTTGCGTCTTCTCTCGTGGCTGGCGACAATGACTTCACCACGGAATGAGGCATTATGCCCGCACGGTCCCACCTGCTCGTCCTACTCGCCATCAGCCTTACAGTTGCAGCAACTAACACCCTCGCCGCCACCCCCTCAACTGTCGCATCGCAGACCATCACAGGCCTTGGGACCCTCTCCTTTGCCACCTCTACCCAATCGCCCGAGGCGCAAACCGCCTTCATCCGCGGCCTCCTGCTGCTGCACCTGTTTGAGTACTCACAGGCCGCCGACGCCTTCATTTCCGCCGAAAAGCTCGATCCCGGCTATGCCATGGCCTACTGGGGCGAGGCCATGACCTTCAACCATGGCGTCTGGAACCAGCTCGACACAGCCTCCGGCAAGGCCGCCCTCGCCAAGTTCGCGCCAACAGCCGATGACCGCGCCGCCCGTGCTCGCAAACCAGGAATTGCCGACCCGCGCGAACGCTCTTACCTGGCCGCAGTCGAGCTCCTCTACGACGGCACCGGCACCAAGCCCGATCGTGACGCCCGCTACGCAAAGGCCATGGAGCAGCTCGCCGCCGCCAATCCCAAAGATGCCGACGCCCAGCTCTTCTACGCCCTCGCCCTCATCAGTCAGAGCGAAAGCGTTCGCGACGTCCCCGTCTACCTTCATGCCGCCGAGATATCTAAGGCCATCTTCAGACTCCAGCCCAACAACCCCGGCGCAGCCCACTACTGGATCCATGGCATGGACGACCCCCAGCACGCCGCCGGCGCCCTCGAAGCCGCCCGCGCGCTCTCGAAGATCGCGCCCGACGCGCCGCATGCACAGCATATGTGCTCCCACATCTTTATCGCACTCGGCATGTGGGACGAGGTTGTGCAGTCGAACCTCGATGCTGTGCGCGTGGGTGCAGCGATCGATGTTGCCAACGGGTTCCCGCCCTATAACTGCGGCCACTATCCCTACTGGCTTACGTACGCCTACTTCCAGCAGGGCCGCGCCCGGGCAGCCTTCGACACGATCGAAGCCTGCGCCCGGACCGGTGCCGCCGTCCCGAAATGGGCTCAAGCTCATCCCGATCAGCATCCGTACGGCAGCAAGAATACCGCTCGCCTGCAGGCCCGTCTGGCAAGCGCTTTGGCGGAGATGCGTGCGACTGCCGTCATTGAAGACGGTGACTGGCACAACGCCAGTCTCAAGATCGTTGGCGACACCCCGGCCCCAGCTCCAGAAGACATGGCCGGATCCAGCTTCGTAGCGGGGTATGCAGCGGCTGAGCTTGGCGACCTGGGAGAAGCCCGCAAGCAACTTGAATCTCTCGGAGCCTTGATGGACAAGATCAAGGCAGGGTCCAACCCTGACCCCGAAGACCTCAAGACCATCGCTGTCCAGATCGACGAACTCTCCGGCCTCGTTCATGCCAAACAAGGTGACTATCCGGCCGCAACCACCGATCTCACTCGCGCCGCCGAAGCCTACAAGGCCATGGCCTTCGCGTTTGGGCCGCCCGTCACCATCAAGCCGCCGCATGAACTCCTCGGCGAGCTCCTGCTCGCTCACGGCGATGCCACCGCCGCTTGTACCGCATTCCAGGAGTCCCTGCAGCTTGCCCCCCGGCGTAGCTTGTCGCTCCTCGGCCTCGCCCGCGCCCGGAAAGCCAGCGGCGACACCGCTGCCGCCGCGGCAACCTACAAGGAGCTCGCCTCGATCTGGCATTCCGCCGACCCCGATACGACCAGCCTCAGCGAAGTTCGCACCGCCGCAACCCACTAGCCGCGCAACCCATCTCCGGCGGACTTGCCCCTAAATCCGAATGCCTTATCTTCAGCTCAATCTGGTGCCAAAAACGCGGGCGCCCCCACCTTCGATTCGATCTGTCGCCCAAAATGCGGGTGCCCCATCTTCAGCTCAATTTGTCGCCGCAAATCCGGGTGCCCCATCTTCAGCGCAGCATCACCGCGCCTAAAATGGGCCTTCGTGCAAAGCGCGAACCGCCCTCGCCAGAAGCTGCACTCCACCCCGCTCCTGCCACCATCCTCAACTTCGCGAAGGACCCCGCGCAATTCCAAACCAACTACTCCCAACCGTTTCACTCACCATTCCCCGAGCCCCATGCCGGATACCCCACCCGCGCCTCGCACTTAGCCACGCGCGGGGTTCAACTCCCCCCGCACCCGCTCCATCGTATCCAGATAGAACGCCAGATTATGCACCGAGTTCAGCACCGCGCTCAGCGCCTCGCCACTCGCATAAAGATGCCGCAGATACGCCCTTGTATACCGTGCACACACCCTGCACCCACAGCTCTCGTCGATCGGCCGCTGATCTTCCGCATACTCCTTCTTTTTGATATTCATCCGCGTCACCACATCCGACCCCGGCTCCCGCATAAACACCAGCCCATGCCGCGCCGCACGCGTCGGCAGCACGCAGTCCATCATGTCGACACCCATCTTCGCGTACTCTTCAATCTCATCCGGATACCCCACACCCATCACATAGCGCGGCTTGTCCTTCGGCAGATATTCAAGCGTCCGCGCAATCATCTCGCGCGTCACCTCTCGCGGCTCGCCCACCGCCAGCCCGCCAATCGCATACCCGGGAAAGTCCATCTCCACCAGCCGCTCCGCCGACTCACGCCGCAGATCCGCATACATCCCACCCTGCACAATCCCAAACAGACTCTGCGTCTTCCCGCCCATCTTTTCAAACCACGGCACCCTATGCTTCTCTGCCTCGAATCGTTCCTTTGAACGCGCCGCCCACGCATGCGTCAGCCCCATCGACTCCTTTGTTCGCTCATACGTCGCCGGATGCTCCACGCATTCATCGAAGACCATCGCCACATCCGCGCCCAGCGCAATCTGCACGTCCATCGAGTGCTCCGGCGAAAAGAAGTGCCTGCTGCCATCCAGGTGCGACCGGAACTCCACACCCTCCTGCGAGATCTTCCGCAGCTTGCTCAAACTGAACACCTGGAATCCGCCGGAGTCCGTCAGCATAGGCCGGTTCCAGCTCATGAATTCATGCACGCCACCCATGCGCCGCACCACCTCATGTCCTGGCCGTAGATATAGATGGTAGGTATTCGCCAGGATGATCTGCGCCCCTTTACCGCCCGCACCGTTCACTTCGAGCACATCCTGAGGCACAGCCTTTACTGTCGCCGCCGTCCCCACCGGCATAAACACCGGCGTCTGCACCTCGCCATGCGGCAGCGCCATCACTCCCCGCCGCCCACCCGCAGCACTGGTCTTGAACACATCGAACACTAAAGCCATCCCTGAAGTGTACGAGGCTCAACAGCGATTCATGCGACTGCGCACGCAGCAAAGAACCACTTTGTCCGACATGTCGGCACACCTTAATACCAAGGCTGATGATCTCCCGCTTATACGAGTCTCTGCCGTGCCATGATCCCTCGCATGAATGTGTTAGCTTGCAACGCAAAAGACGCATGGACGCGTTCCCTACCCGCGCTCATTCTGATAGGAGTGCGCGTCATGATCGCAGCCCAAGCAAACCACCTTGCCTGCGGGCGCGGAGCACGCTCCAAATTGACATCGTCCACTTCGACTTCGAGGCATAGGCACAAATGAAAGATCATCCACAAGCTGTGTTAGCGTCCGGGCCTTCGCGAGCGAGATCGCTGGCAAAGTATGTCAATGGCGTAGTGGTGGTGGCCGTCATGCTCTGCTTCGCGAAGATCGCCGAAGGACAAACCGCAACCTCGTCCGCAGCGTCTCTGCCCGCAGCACCTCTGTCCGCGGACGACACCGTTAGCTACATCAACGCCACGCTGCACAAGTACCCGACTCTTGAGTTTGTCGATTCTGGCTGTCCAGGTTACGAGCAGGTCGTCGCGATCTCAAGTGATCGCCGCAGCATCATCATCACTGAGAATTCTGGTAGTTCAACAAAGGGCAGGTGCGACAACCTTCAAACCCTAACGGCTCCCATCTTCAGCCTGAATCGCGATGGCCTCGGAGGCTGGTCGAAACAGGGGCAACACTCTTCCTTCTTCCTGGATTGCATCCAGCGCGTAGATTGCTTCAGTCGCCAATCTGAAGGACAGTCCCCCGCATCCGCGGAGAACGACTGGCATTTGCATCTGACGGCGCCCGATGAGGTGTCAAATCGCCTGACCAGCGCGATTAAACATCTTCTCGAAACGCTCTTGAACGAAGCAGCCGCTCGCATTGACCCTAACGATCCGTTTCCGAAGCGCGCCCAGTAACGCTTTCGCAGCCCTAAATCCTGCGGTCTCGTTGCTATTGATGGACTGAGCCGCCTTCTTGTGCCCTTCTCCAGCCGCGCTTTTCGCTTGACCCTCTTGCTGCACCCCCTGACAATCGGTTATCCGCCAAACGCTTATACCGGAACCGATCGGCAGCCCATGACCTCAACCCCGCCATTCGACTCTGCCAAAGCAGCAGTCCCTCTCACTGCCGACACGAAGCCCCACCGATGGTCTCCGCTTACCCGCATCGCCTTCCGCTTCGCATTCTGCTACTTCGGCGTTTACTGCATCTGCAACGGCAACGCCACCATCTTCGGCTCCATCCCAAAGTACGGCGACATCATCCAGGACAAGCTCTCTGACGTCTTCATTCTGCCTGCCCAGTACCTCGCTCAGCATCTCTTCCATGTGCCAGAGCCCGGTGCCCATCTTCACCCCACAGGCTCTGGCGACACCGCCATCATCTGGATTGCCACCCTCCTCCTCCTCGTCGTCTCCCTCGTCGCCACCGCCGTCTGGTCCATTCTCGACCGCCGCCGCCCGCACTATCAGACCCTTGCTGCCTGGCTCCGCTTCCTCATCCGTCTTACCCTCGGCTTCGGCATGGTCACCTACGGTCTCGCCAAGATCTTCCCTTTGCAGATGTCCCAGCCTTCAGTCGCCGCCCTTGCCGAGCCATTCGGCATGCACTCCCCCATGTCGCTGCTGTGGTACTTCATCGGACTCAACCCCGCCTACGAGATGGTCTGCGGCACAGCCGAATTCCTAGGCGGCATCCTCCTCCTCTTCCGCCGCACTGCCCTGGCCGGCGCACTCCTTACCGCCTTCGTCGTCACCAACGTCCTGCTGTACAACCTCTTCTTCGACGTGCCCGTAAAGCTCTACGCCGGCCATCTACTCATGCTCTGCCTCGTCGTCATCATCCCCGATGCCAGGCCTCTATGGTGCTTCTTCTGGTCGCACCAGCCCGCCGCGCCTTCCGGCGTCTGGGTGCCACCAACCAGCCGGAAAGCTTTCCGCCGCGCCACCATCGGCATAGAAATTGTCTTCGCTCTCCTTGCCATCCTCGGAAATGCCTACGGCCTCAACAAGGAATGGCGTGAGCAGCAAGCCAAGAGCAAGATCCCCTGCCCTCTTTGTGGGGCATGGCACATCGACGACGCATCCCTCGTCAGCACCACCGGCACTCCCATTCCGCATCCTGTCCTCTCGAACGACCACCATGCCTTCGCCGAGCTCGACATTAACTCGCCAGAACGCGCAGTCTTCCGTGATGATCACGGCGTCTCAACACGTTTTCCCCTCAAGACCGACGACGCAAAGCACACCCTGCAGTTCACCCGCGACAACGACTCGACCATCACCTACAACCTGCATCTCCTCGACCCGATCCACCTTCGCCTCACCCCAACCGGCCCGGAAGAGCACACCGCCTCCGCCCTTTCGCTTACGCTCATCATGCAGCCCAACGCCTACCCACTGATGACCCGCGGCTTTCACTGGGTCAGCGAATATCCCTACCAACGCTGACCATCCATCTTCTAAACCTGTCGTCTTCCGCATGTAGAGAAACTCACGTGCCCGTTCATCGCTTCGCTCCGACGAGTGGGGACCCCAGCCTCAGCACACCGATGCGACCTGCTCTTTCTAACGCATCCCAAAATTCCCGTCTTATGCGTCTCGATATTCCCGTCTTATGCTTCTAGATATTCCCGTCTTATGCATCTCGATATTCCCGTCTCATGCATCTCGATATTCCCGTTCTATGCATCTCGATACTCCCGTCGCTTGAGCTCCCGGATCGCCTGTTCATGTCCCTGCAGCGCTGCCCGCCTTGTCCAATCTCTCGACTGCGTATAGTCATGCTCCACGCCTTGCCCCGTCGCATACAGATGTCCGAGCTGAAATTGTGCCTCTGGATTTCCCTGGTCCGCGGCCCTGCGATACCATTCCGCAGCCTGCACATAGTTCAACGCAACGCCTTGCCCCATGTAGTAAAGATCAGCCAGCTTCAGTGCGGCTTCGGCGAAGTTCTGCGTTGCAGCCAGGCGATACCAGTAGGCAGCATCGCCATCGCTCCTGGCGGTCCCTTCACCCTTTCGGTGCATCAGGCCCAGGTTGTACTGCGCCCATGCCAGATTGCTATATGCCGCGCGCTGGCACCACTGAAACGCCTCGGTGAAATCATCGGCCGCATAGTATCGGAAGCTAAGGTTTGCCTGCGCGTACGCATGGCCCTGTTCAGCCGCCTTACGCTCCCAGTAGGCGGCCTCCGCATCGTCCTGCGCGACGCCCTTGCCTTCGTCATACATCGTGCTCAAAAGATATTGCGACTCCGCATGGCCGTCCTGCGCAGCGAGGCGAAACCCTGCAGCAGCTGCCTCAAAGTTGCCCGCGTTATACTCCGCCACAGCCTGACGGTAGTGCGGGTTCGAAGCCGCATTCGCGGCATCCCGCCGACCCCGCGCAAGGATGCTCGACCGCGCGGACCCCAGTGACAACGCACCACCCGCAGGGATATGCTGCAGCCCGGTTTTCGCTTTATCGTCCATGCGCAGCGATCTGCCGGTCCACAAATTCGAAGCGCCGTTGCGCATCTGCAATCTGCTCGCGAAGACTACTTGCAAGCTCAGTCAGTAGGTCGCGGTGCTCGCGTGCCGCCGCCTCCGCGTCAATCGATAGCTGCGCAATGTCGCCCGCAAGCAGCGTCTCCCGCTCGCTTTCGAGGACGGCAATGTCGCGCTCGGCATGGCGAATCTGCCGCGTAATGCGCAGCAGCTCCGCCGCGTCGTCTTCGCCAGCGATTGCAGCATGGATCTCAAGATGATCGTCCAGCAAGCGCTGCAGGGTCTCCGCATCGCCACGTCTGTACGCACTGTTTGCAGTGGCCATCAGCAGCGTGAAGTGCCGCTGCTCATCATCATCGCGCGCGAAGTCTGGATGAATGCGTTTGGCCACTTCGCGAAAGAGCGTCTTCAGACTTGGCGGCGGCTCAAACTCCTCAGCCTCGTGCGCCTCGCCGTATGCTGCCTCATGGGTCGCCCGCGCCTGCTGCCGCGTCTCCTCAGCCCTTCGCCGGGCAGACTCCGAATCGTACAAAGCAACTTCGCGCTCGGCAATACGTGCCTCCAGCTCATCGAGCTCCGCATAGAGGATCCCGACCTGCCGCAAATAACGCCCTTCGAAAGCCATCAGCTGTGCCCGCAGCTGCGCCAGCTCCGACTCGCGCTCAGCCAGCTTGTTCCGCGCGGCGGCAAGCTGCTCGCGCCACTCAGGCAGAGCGGCCGCATTTGCGCTTTGTTGAAGAACGATCTCAGCTGGCATGCAACTTCCCGTCGTCGAACCTCTAGTCTAGACGAGCTAAATCTCCCGCCGGAGCCCGGTGCCCACATGTGTCGCTTCAATCATCTCCGCCTCGCTTCTAAGATGTGGAACCTCACCCCGCCACGCAAGCACCTCTCAGCCATCAACCTTCTAAAATAGAAGGAACTCACGGAGGGCCGCAGCACTTGAAATTCATCAAAGCACTCCTGCTGCTCATCCTCATCGCGGCAGCCGCCCTCGGCTACCTCTTCTACCTTCCCTACGGCCCCCACTCCGAGACCTTCGTCGAAATCGCCCCCGGCACCTCCAGCACTGCCATCGGCGCACAGCTTGCCAAAAGCGGCATCATCCGTAGCCAGCTCAGCTTCGACGTGCTGCGCGCCTACAAATCCGGCACCCTCAAAGCCGGGGAGTACCGCTTCGATCACGCTGTCCCACTCTCCACCGTCTACGCCCGCCTGCTCAAGGGCGATGTTTACACCATCGCCGTCTCGATTCCTGAAGGCCTCAACATCTTCGACATCGCGCAAGCAGTCGAGTCCGCCGGCCTGGCCCCACAAGCTACCTTTCTCGCCGCCGAGCGCAGCCAGACCGCGCTTATCGCCGCTTACAGTCCCAACGCCGCTTCGCTCGAAGGCTATCTCTTCCCCGACACCTACCACTTCTCCCGCCACGCTACACCCGAGCAGATGCTCGCAACCATGGTTCGCCGCTTCCGCCAGGCCACCGCGCAGCTCGGCCTCACAAAAAACGTCGCAACCACCATCACCCTTGCCAGCATCATCGAAAAGGAAGTCAGCCAGCCCTCCGAACGCCCTCTCGTCGCCGGAGTCTTCATCAATCGCCTCGCCCGGAACATCCCGCTCGCCACCGACCCCACCGTCATCTACGCCGCCTTACTCGACAACCGCTACCGCGGCACCATCTACGCCTCTGACCTCCTCTCCGGCTCGCCGTATAACACGTATCGCCACGTCGGCCTGCCTCCCGGACCGATCTGCAATCCTGGCGTCGCCGCCCTCCGCGCTGCCATCTCCCCCGCCAGGACCGACTACCTCTACTTCGTCTCGGACGCTGCTGGCCACAGCCGCTTCGCCGCCACCCTTAAAGAACACACCGCTAACGTCCTTCAATATCGCAAAGCCGAACACGCTGCCGGCCCCCACTGATGCGGCCCAGCCGTAAACCCTGGGTGCCCCCGACCGCTACAGCCGGGTCCGAATCTTCCGGGGTAGCTTCACCGTTGCTGCAGCTTCACCGTTGCTAAGGTGCGCCTTCGCGTCCTGGACGAACCGCTCTCAGACCAACGCACCCTAACCATCACAGGCCGGGTGGCTACAGACCGGTTGACTACAAACCGGGTGACGGAAACCTTCTGCACCCCCACCCCACCAACTCCCATCCAATCTCAGGCATCTCCACTCCAGCCCCATTCTGCCGATAAACCACAAGAGTCCAGCATCCCGGACAGGGCATTTATACTTGAAGATCGTGTTCCTACCGCTCCAGAAAGCCGTCGTGCTGCTCGCCATGTCCGTCGCGATCACCGGCTGCTATAAGACGACCCGCAGCGTCCAGCAGGTCACCGCACCCACCACCGTTAAAGACGCCACGGTCCAGGACCTCGTCCGCCAGCTCGATGGCAACTTCGACGCCATCAAGAGCCTCAATGCCTCCGTCACTATCGCCGCCAGCACCGGCGGGGGCCGCACCGGCAAGGTCACCGATTACACCTCGTTCAAGGGCTATATCCTCATGCGCAAACCGCGCGACCTGCGCGTTATTTTGCAGGTCCCGTTCCTGGGGTCGGTTGCCATGGACATGGTTTCGGATGGCCACGACTTCAAGCTGATTGTCCCGTCTCAGAACAAGGCCCGCATCGGCACCGATGAAGTTAAAACCCCTTCCAGAAACTCGCTCGAAAATCTCCGCCCTGGCATCTTCTTCGATTCCATCCTTCTAAAGAGCGTCGACGCCACCGAGTTCGTCACCCTAACCGACAGCGAACGCGCCCTCCCACCCGAGACCCGGAAAGAAACCAAGGTGGAAGCGAAGACCCACGCTGTCCATATCGAGCCCGATTACGATCTCGCCATCATTGCCCGCGGTACCGACCCGTCCAGCAACATCCTGCAGACCCGCCGCGTCATCCACTACAGCCGCGAAACCCTCAAGCCCTACCAGCAGGACATCTACGACGACGCCGGCCGCATCGTTACCACCGTCGCCTACAGCAACTACCAGCACTACGGCGAAATCGACTTTCCTGCCGAAATCGACATCACTCGCCCCTTCGACGAGTATGCCCTCAAGATCACCATCACCAAGCTGACTCCCAACCAGCCGCTCGACGACGAACAGTTCCATCTCGAAATCCCATCCACTATGACCATTCAAAAAATGGACTAACCGCACCCACCAGGTCCGGCTGCCCCGCACGACCCATCCCCCGCACGAACCGCTCCTACCCCATCCCCAGCCACCAACCCGGGTGCCCCATCTTCGCGACAGCACTACCGTCGCTAAGGTGGGCCTTCGTGCCCCACACGAACCGCTCCTACCCCACCCCCAGCCACCGAACCCGGGTGCCCCATCTTCGCGACAGCACTACCGTCGCCAAGGTGGGCCTTCATCCCCCGCACGAACCGCTCCTACCCCTGCAATCCCACTCTCACCGCATGCTCCTCAATCGCCCGCGTAATCTCGAGCGCCAGCCCTAACGCAGCCCTGCCAGCCCCCGCAGACACCACCGGCACCGCCCTTGTCCGTACCGCGTCAAGAAAAGAAGCAATCTCAAGCCCCAGCGGTTCGCCCTGCTCCACCGCTATGTTCCGCAGCGAGAGCCCCTCCGAAGGATGCTGCCCCGCTTCCATCGCCGCCAGCTTCTCCCGGCCCATCCCCGCCATCCCGGTCACGTCGATCAGCAACAAATCCTGTCGCGCAAAATCCAGCGATAGATACTGGTGCGGCTGAAAGAACCGCAGCTTCCTCACCCGCTCCGTGCTCACCCGGCTTGCCGTGAAGTTTGCAATGCACCCGTTCTCAAACTCAAGCCGCACGTTCGCAATGTCGACCTTCTGGGACAGCACTGCGAGCCCCACCGCCCGCACCTCGCGCACTGGCGACTTCACCAGGCTCAGCACGATGTCAAGATCGTGGATCATCAAGTCCAGCACCACATCCACGTCAAGCGAGCGCAGGGTGAAAACGCTCAGCCGATGCGACTCAAAAAACATTGGCCGGTTGAGATGCTGACGTGCCGCCATCACCGCTGGATTGAAGCGCTCCAGGTGGCCCACCTGCACCACCCGCCCCAGTTCCGCCGCCATCGCAACAAGCTTGTCAGCCTCCTCAAGCGTTGCCGCAATTGGCTTCTCGATCAACAGGTCGACACCTGCCGTGAGCAACTCCTCAGCGACCGCCGCATGATGCACGGTAGGCACGCAAACGGATGCCGCATCCAGCTTTTCTACTCCAACAAGGCACTCGGCCACCGTGGCAAACGCTGGAATTCCATACTGAGTCGCAGCCGCCGTCCGTATCGCCAGATCGCGATCCACCACCGCGCATAAAGCAACACCCTGTGAGGCAGCCATCTCGCTGTACACACGCAGATGGTTCTTGCCGAACGCCCCCGCGCCCACCACGGCGACGTTCAGCGTCTTGCCTTGCTGCGTTCGTCTCTCACCCACGTCAGTCTTCGAGAGGAGCTTCAACCGCCGCCCTGCACTTCGCGTAGAGATCCAGAAGGTTTGTCACCTGGTCTTCGGACTTCGCCGAAGCCGGAATCCCGAACCCGGTAGTTGAACCCGTAGACTTGCTCACAATATTCGTAGTCGTCGCGACAAACTTCAGCAGATCCAATGCAATATCTTCCGTACGCCGTGCAGATTGGTTCGATTCCATCAGTAATTCCTCGTTTTCATCCTTGATGCCAAATCGTGTTTCTCACCTCCGATGTTAACGGTCGCCTGATCTCCGCGCAAATGCCGTCACTTCGGCCCGTCACCGGTCGAGGCCGCGATCCCGCGCGACCATGGCACCGGCAGCCCAGCTCTTTCGCGCCCGGTCCGTTTGCATATAAACTAGGTCATCTCTGGCGCATCCCGCTCCTCGCGCGTACTCCGGTCCTTCGAAACGCGGCAATTCTCGAAAGGTGCTTCCTGATGGGCGCTGCAGACGTTTCGGATCTCGAGTTGGCCCCTGACCTGGAACCATCCTTCCGTTCCTTTTTGAAGACCGTGCCAAACACAATAGGCATACTCATTCAGGATCCGGTCAATCGCCGCCTTATCGAAGCAGCCGCTGTCCAACTCGAGCTCCACGCATCTGCGATCGACCAGGCCGATCTGGATCTGGAGACACTTTGCACCTTCGACATCATCGTTGCGGAGCAGCCCAGCGCCAGCTTGATCAAAGCTGTCTTTGAAGATGCCGCCAATGGGATGGAAAGCATCTACCCAGCCCTGGTTGCCGCGTACTCAGGCAAGCAAGCGCCCGAACTGCCGGACAACCGTTTCGACGGCGTTCTTCTGCTGCCGCTCAAGCCCGCACCGCTGGTCGCGCAGCTGAGCCTCATTCTTTACGCACACCGGAGTTTTGCCCGTCGCTACAACTCCGCACTCGAAGAGCTTCGCCTGAACCGGCGCATCTTCCGTTCCGTCACCAGCGGCATCTCCGTCGCCAGTGCCACCCAGCCCGACATGCCCCTGCTCTATGTCAATCCCGCCTTCGAGGTGATGACCGGCTACTCGCTCGAAGAGGTGATGGGCAAAAACTGCCGCTTCCTTCAACGCGATGATCACAATCAACCTGGCATCACGCACCTGCGCGAAGCCATTCGCGACCAGCGCGAGATCATCGTCGTCATTCGTAACTACCGCAAAGACAGCACCCCGTTCTGGAACGAGTTTTCGCTGTCACCCATCCGCAACCGCGATGGCAAACTCACCCACTTCGTCGGGATCCAGACCGACGTTACGGCGCGTGTAGAGTTCGAAGCCGCCCTTCGCGAGAGTGAGAAACTCGCAGCCGTCGGCCGGCTCGCCGCGACCATTGCCCACGAGATCAACAATCCGCTCGAATCGGTCATGAACCTGATCTACCTTGCACAGAACTCAAAAACTCCTGGAGATACCGACCGCTATCTGGCCACGGCAGACCAGGAGTTAAGGCGCGTCGCCCTCATCACCCAGCAGTCCCTTCGCTTTTATAAGCAATCCTCAAAGCCGCAGGCCGTGCTTCCTGCGGACATGCTCGATTCCGTGCTCGACGTCTATGCCAGCCAGATCGCAAACATCAACGTAACCAGCCACCGCAGGGACCGCGCCCACACGCCGATCACCTGTCTCGAAAGCGAGATCCGCCAGGTCCTCAACAACCTTGTTCGCAATGCCATCGACGCCCTGCGCGGAACCGGCGGCCAGTCCGGTGGCCAGCTCTACATCCGAACCCGCAACGCCACCCACTGGCGCTCAGGTGCAACCGGTGTGATCATCACCGTGGCCGACAACGGCACCGGCATGAGTCGCGAGACCATAAAACAAATCTTCACCGCCTTCTTCTCCACCAAGGGCATCGGGGGCACCGGCCTTGGTCTATGGGTCAGCGCGGAGATCGTCAATCGCCACCAGGGTTGCTTCCTTGTTCGTAGCAGTCAGCGCCCCGGTCACTCCGGCACCGTCTTCGAACTCTTTCTCCCATTCCAAAGCACCGTCGCTTAACTCCCTCTGCACTTTGGCACCCGCCCTAATCCGCGCTATTCCCTAAGGTACGAACATCGGAAGTGCTCCGAAACCGGGTGCCCCGTCATTGCGACGGCCAATTGTGGCCAAGGTGGGCCCTCCTACCGCACGAACCGTCTTCACTCAACACCCCAAAATTTTCCCCCAAACCGCTACTCCCCCACCCGGACGCCGCACAAAATCTCATACGCAATTGTCCTCACTACCCTTGCGTGGTCTTCAGCACTCACTCCATCGCCCAGTATCGTCACTTCGTCGCCTTCACCGACATCCGCAATCCCGCTCACATCCACCGTCGTCAAGTTCATCGAAACTCTTCCCACGATCAACGCCCGCTCGCCTCGAATGACCACCCATCCCCCGGCCTTCGCATTCGTCGAGGAAAACTCCCGCCGCAGCCCGTCCGCGTATCCAATTGGCAGCAGGGCCAGTCGCATTGGGCGCTCCGCCAAGAATGCGCCGTCATACCCGACCTGCGCCCCGGGCTGCACCTCGCGCACTCCAATCACACGCGTCTTCCACGTCATCACCGGCAACACATGCGCCCCGGCCAAAGACAGACCCGGTCCTTCAATCGGCAGAACATACCCGTACAGCGCAAGCCCGCTGCGCACCATCGGGCGCGCCCCCAGCCTTGCCGCAGCAGCACGCACCCATGCCAGTGAACTGCGTTGCCTCGAATCTCCAGGCGTTCCGTTGTCGAGGTAAGACGAGTTCCCCACATGCACCCACCTGGGCTTTAATCCACTTCCTGCAACCTGCTCAATCGCCGCTTCAAAGCTCGCCTGCTGTGCCGCAGTCTGCTCCGAGCCCGCCACCTGAGTCGCAGCGAAGTGCGTAAATACACCGTCCAGAACCACCCTCGGCTCTTCTGCTATCGCCCGCAGCATCGTCTCCAGAGCTGGCCCCGGTGCCACACCCTGTCGCGACATCCCGGTATCCACCTCAACGTGGACTCGCAGTGGCCTTCCATCCCCAGCCGCCTCCGCCAGCCGCTGCACATGGCTCAACTCCCAGATGACCGCCGTCAATCCATTTTTTGCAATGCACTCTGCCTCACCCGGGAGCCCTACCGTGCCCGACATCACCAGGACCTCCGGTTGCCCCATGGCTCGCTTCTGAGATGTGGAAGCAATCCCCTCCCCCGACCCGGAAGCGGAAAGCACCGCCCTCACCCGCGCACCCTCATGCGCATCCGTAACCCCCAGCCACTCCGCCCCCGCCTTCGCCAGGATCCCCGCACACGGATCGATTCCGTGCCCATATGCGTTCGCCTTGATCACCGCCAGCAGTGCCATTGGCTCTGGGCCCGCCGGAGCACTGTCGGAGATCATAGAAGAGAGGGCAGCAAAGTTCCCCGCCAGACGTCCCGCCGCAATCTCGGTCCAAACCTTCACGTCTCCTATCCTAACCGGCGCTCACCGCTCAGCCCCGCACCGAAACTGTTCCCCATCGCACCTCCCGTGTGGTACAAAACACCGTCTGGACAATCAGCTTGCGCAATGATGTGCACACCGAGAATCCAAAGCATTCCGGAGCTTCGCTATGAAAATGAACGCTCGTTCGCTTGCCCGCCGCGGAGGCGCCTCCACCGCAACTGCCATCCTCACGATCACGCTTCTCGGCCTCTCAAGCTGTTCGAGCAGCAACTCCGCAGCCACCCCGGCACCGCCGCCCTCAAACGCCGGCAACTTCACCGCCACTGTCTTCCTCGGTGACTCCCTCACTGCCGGTTACCAGAGCGCCTCCCTCCTCGACACCGCTGAGATCCACGGCTGGGCACCGCTCGTCGCTACCCAGCTCAACTTCAACATCGTTCAGGCCCTCGTCGCCTATCCCGGGGCACCCGCCACGCTCCTCCTGCAATCAGCAGGTCCGCCGCCCGTCATCACCCAGGCCTCTGGAACCACCACCGGCCGCGAAAACGCCTCTACCCAGGTCACCGACCTCGCCGTCCCCGGCGCCTTCCTCAACGACATTGCCAACACCGTTCCTCTCGCCGCGCCCACCACCGGTGAGGAACAGATCACGCAGCTTGTTCTCGGCTTCCCCGGCCTCGGTCTCGGCGAGGCGAACTCGCAGGCCACCTTCGCCGTCAACGCCAGGCCTACCACCATCTTTCTCTGGGCCGGCAACAATGACGCCCTGGTTGCCGACCTCACCGGCAGCCCCACCACCATGACCAGCACTGCCGACTTCACGACCCAGTACACCGCGCTCATCACCGAACTCACCACCAAGACCAATGCCCACCTCGTCATCGGCAACATCCCCGACGTGACCCAGGTGCCGTATCTCCAGCCGGCCGCCCTCATCCTTGGCGAGTACTCGGCCGCCACTGGCGTTCCCGCTGCCAATCTCAGCGCCTTGTTCGGCATCACCGCCGGCGATTTCGTCACCCCCGAAGGGCTCGACGAGATCTCCGCCATCCTTGCCGGCACCCAGAAAACCACCATCAGCGACCCCGGCGTCCTCACCGCCACCGAAGCCGCCGCCGTTCAGGCCCAGGTCACCGCCTACAACATGGTCATCGCTACCCAGGCCACCGCTGCCGGCGCCACCCTCGTCGACATCAACGCCCTCTTCAACACCGTCGCAACGAAAGGCATTTCCATTAACGGCTACACCGGCACCAACGCCTTTCTCGGCGGCTTCTTCTCGCTCGACGGCATCCACCCCACCAACACCGGCTATGCCGTCGTAGCCAACACCTTCATCGACGCCATGAATGCCGCCTTCAAGACCTCCACCGCCGACGTAAACCTCACCACCATTGCCGCCGCCGACCCCCTCTGGCCCCCAAACCTGGCCTCAACCGCCCCCGCCAACAAACTCCGAACCGGCCTGAACGCGCTCCCCAACTCCGCCGCCAAACGCCTCAACCAGATCCTGCTCCCACCGAGCCGCACGCACTGATCAGAATTGTCGTTGCTCCCTATTTATCATTCCCAATAAATCCGCCATCCTAAAATTCCGCGTCACCGAAAAAGCCGGGTGCCCCATCTTCGCGACAGCTTCACCGTCGCTAAGGTGGGCGTTCGTGCAAAGCACGAACCGCTCTCTTCCCTTCACTCAGCCTGTTCTCCCCACCAATCCAGCCAGGCACGGCATGTCAGTCGCCTCACCTCAGTACTCCGCACCCCCACCACCATCCGACAGATTCTCGAACCTCGTATAGTCCGATAAATACGCCAGCTGGCAACTCCCCGTCGGCCCGTTTCTCTGCTTGGCGATGATGATCTCCGCCTTGCCTTTCAGATCTTCATTCTCGCGGTCGTAATACTCTTCGCGATGTATAAACGCGACAACGTCCGCATCCTGCTCAATCGATCCCGACTCGCGCAGGTCCGACAGCAGCGGCTTCTTGTCCCCCGTCCGTTGCTCCGAGCCACGCGACAACTGCGACAGCGCAACCACCGGAACCTTCATCTCCTTCGCCAGCGCCTTCAACCCGCGCGACACCGCTGAGACCTCCTGCGTGCGGTTCTCGAACTTCTTCTGGCTCGACCCAACCGACCCCGTCATCAGCTGCAGATAATCGATCACGATCAAATCCAGCCGCCCCTCCTGCTGCTTCAACCGACGCGCCTTGGCCCGCATCTCCGCCAGGTTGATCCCCGGCGTATCGTCGATAAACATCTTCGACTCCATCAGCCGTTCGAGCGCCGCCAGCAGCTTGCCCTTGTCTTCCTTCGGCAAAAATCCCGTCTGGATCTTTCTCGAGTTCACCAGCGCCTCGCTCGCCAGCATCCTTCGCAGCAGGCTTTCCTTCGACATTTCAAGCGAGAAGACCGCCACCACCTTGCCGTCATGCACCGCGGCGTTCTGCGCAATGTTGATCGCCCACGCCGTCTTTCCCATCGACGGCCGCGCCGCAATAATGATCAGCTCCGAATCCTGTAATCCGCTCGTCATGCGATCGAACTCGATGTAGTGCGTCTTCAGCCCGGTGATCTCGCGGCCCTGCTCATACAGCTTGTCGATCGTCCCAAAGCTTGACGCAACGATTTCCGCAATTCCCGCAAAACCGCGCTGAATGGCACTATCGGCCACATCTGCCAGCTTCGCCTCTACGTCGCCCAGCACGGAAATTGCGTCTTCGCTCTGGTCCGACGCCCGCGTCGCGCCATCGTGGAAGATCGACATCAACGTCCGCAGCAGGCTCTTGTCCTTCACAATCCGGACATAGCTCTCGATGTTGAAGTTCCGCGGGATCCCTTCGCTCAGATACGCGAGATACGCCGGCCCGCCAATCGAATCGAGCTCGCGTTTCCGCTCAAGATCGGCCCGCACCGTCGTGTAATCGACCGCATGCCCGACTGCCATCAGATCAACAATGCATCGGTACACCCGCTGATGGGAATCGAGCGAAAAATCCTCGGCCCGCAGCTTTGCCGTAGCGTCTGAAATGGCGACGCCGTCCAGCAGCATTGCCCCCAAAATCGCAATCTCGGTATGAATTGAAGAGGGCAGCCCATCGGCCCCGCTCGCCGTAAGTTGTGCAAAGGATGCCATAAAAGTCACTGCCTCGTGCCTGGAGCTACGTCTCCAAGTCTATCCCGCGCCATCCGAGCTTCACCCTGTGCACGAAGCCGCCCATCTGTGCATCTCTGGGAAATCGAACTACTGTCTCAGTGCCCGGTGCCATAATCGAACGACAGGCACACCAACGCACTTCCTGCACCTCGTTTGCTTACCTCGGGGGCCCGTCTTGCTTATTTCAGGAACCCGTCTTGCACCTCAGCAGCCCGTCGCGCACGTCAGCACGCTGTCGCACCTCAGAAGCCCGTCTTGCACCTCAACAGTCCGTCTTGCACCGCAGGAACCGTCGCACCTCAGAAGCCCGTCTCGCATCTCAAGAGTCCGTCTTGCTTAAGGGCACGGCTTCAGCCGTGCCGTAACCCGCTCAAATCTGCACGCGGCTTTAGCCGCTGAGGTACGCTACTTACCCGAATACGCAACAAACCCTTCCAAAAGGAGACCCCCATGGCTTCACAAAAGTTCCTCGACATCCCCGCCGCCGCCCAACGCGACAAAGCCTCCTTCGAGGTCATGCGCGTCTTCATCGCCGAGCAAGGCCAGCACGTCTCCATCCAGAGCGGCGCGTGGGAAGACCCCTTCGCCTGGGGCATCGTCCTCGCCGATCTCGCCCGCCACATCGCCCACGCTCACCAGATGCAGAACAGCAAGACCGATCCCGACGCCTTTCTCGAACGCCTCCTAGAGGGATTCCAGGCCGAGATCGACAATCCCACCGACGAGCCTGAAGGCGAAATCACCCAGTAACCTAAACGACTTCTTACTGACAATCAACGTTTTCCTGTCATTCCCTACGGGGATCTGCTCTACACTTACCAGCCCGACCCACAAGAGTCGGTGCCCCATGCCTCGATCTGAGACGTGGGAACGCAAAACATTCATGCGGCTGGGACCACCGAGCCAACGTCTGTTACTCAGCAGCCAACGGGTTACGATGGAGACATTATGCTTCGCCCCGCTCTGAAATTCGTCACCATCCTCTGCCTTCTCACCCCGATCGCCGCTCCCGCCCAGCTCATCCGCCTCACCCCGCCTAAGAGGAGCTCCGCCGACGTCGGCATCAACACCCTCCAGGCGCCTGTTCCGACCCCACTGCTCAACAGCAGAAAAGCTTTCATCTCCTACGAACTCGGCGACATCACTGCCTTTCCTGAGGCCTACAGCGGAGGCCCTGAGCGCGCCTACAGCGAGTTCTACACCGCCATGAAAGCCTGGAATCGCTACGACCTCGTCGCGGATCCCGCCCAGGCCGACATCGTCTTCGCCGTCCGCTTTTCTGATCCGGCAGGCACAGTGCCCCAGATCCGCATAGGCATCACCGACGCCCGATCCAAAATCGTCCTCTGGGGTTTCGTCGAGCAGGTCGACTTCAAATTTCGCAAGAAGAACCGCGACCTGGCCTTCACCGACTCCGTGAAGCTCCTGGTCGCCGATATTCAAACTCTGATCGGCCAAAGCGCCCCTACCACCCAATAATCGGGCCGAGTGTTCCGCCACCAATACGGGTGCCCTATCCAGCACCTACCGGGACCGACCGCGTGTCCTACCGACACCGATCGGGTAACCCATCCAGCACCGATCGGGTGCCCCAT